>NZ_JBHWAQ010000006.1:0-329122 GCF_042743475.1 Streptomyces sp. NPDC059534 | reverse complement strand
TTGTGGGGGTCCCCTACCCCGAGGGGGGTGCGGCGGGGGACGGGGCGGGTCGTTCCGTGTTCCCCCCCCCCGGGGCCACCGCGCCCCGGCGGAAGCCGGGGCCCTTTCGCGCGGGAACGGTGGGGAAGGCTCAGCTGGTCGGGTCGAGACCGTGGCTGCGCAGCCAGGCCAGCGGGTCGATCGCGGCGGTGCCGTTCGGCCGGACCTCGAAGTGCAGGTGCGGGCCGGTGGAGTTGCCGGAGTCGCCGGAGTACGCGATGACGTCGCCGGCCTTCACGTGACCGGAGCGGATCTTGGCGCTGCTGAGGTGGCAGTACCAGGTCTCGGTGCCGTCCGGGGCGGTCACGATCACCATGTTGCCGTAGGCGTAGTTCAGCTGGGTGCGGACGGTGCCGTCCGTGGCGGCCATGACGGGCGTGCCGGTCAGCACGGGGAAGTCGATGCCGGTGTGCACGGACATCCAGTTGACGCCGGACTGGCCGAAGCGCGCGCTGAGCCGGTGCAGCTTCACCGGGAGCGAGAACTTGGGGCGCAGCGCCTCCTTGCGCGCCGCCTCCTCCTCGCGCTTCTTCTTGTCGGCCTCCTGGCGGAGCCGGAGGTCGATGCGCTCCTGGGTGCGGCTGGCGCGGTCGCCGAAGTCGCGGGCGTCCTCGCTGAGCGCGGCGAGCTGGGTGTCGAGCGCGTTGTTGGCGGCGACCTGCTTGACGGAGGCCGGGTCCGCGGCGGCGAGCGCGGTGGTGTCCTTCTGCCCGCCGTCGGTGGTGCCGGTGAGGCCGCCGACGGAGGCGGCGGCGATGCCGGCGACGCCCATGACGCAGGCGGAGGGGACCGCGACGGTCAGCAGCGCGGACCGCTTGGCGGGGGTACGGCGACGGCCGCGGTTTCCGCCGGAGGTGCGGCGCACGGGGCGGCCAGCGAGCGGGGAGTCGGTGCGGACCTCGACGGCGGGCTCGTCGTCGGCGTCCGCGGGGTACGCGTCGTGGAGGTCCCGGAGTTCCTCGTCGACGGCGATGTCGAAGTCGGTGCCGGTGCGGGCGTCGGTCTCCGCGTCGTCGGCGTCGTCGGCGGGGGAGACGGCGGCGTGGCCCGTGTCCGTCTCGGTGCCGGTCTCCGGGAGGTACTCGAACGCGAACTCGGCGGTGTGCTCGACGACGTGCTCGGCGTGCTCGGCGTGCTCGGCGGGCGGGGCGTCGTGCGGGGAGTACTGCTGCGGGACGTGGGCCTCGACCTCCGGGGCCGCGTGGTTCCACGCGGTCGCGTCGTAGGTGCCGGTGCCGTTGTCGGTCACGAAGGCGGGGGCGGCCCACTGGCCGGTGGCGTCGTAGGACTCGTAGCCGTACGCGCCCTGGGCGGCGTAGGCGCCGGCGTGGGCGGTCTCGTACTGGCCGGTCTGCTGGGCCTCGGTCCAGGCGGAGGCGTCCCACTGGCCGGTGGTGTCGTACTGCCCGGTCGTGTCGAACTGCCCCGTCGTGACGTACGAGCCGGTGGCGTCGTAACCGCTCGTCGCGTACGCGCCGGTGGCGTCGTAGGAAGCGGTGGCGTCGTAGGAGGCGGCGGCGTTCCACTGGCCCGTGGTGTCCCACTGGCCGGTGGTGTCGTACTGGCCCGTCGTGCCGTACTGCGTCTCGGCGGCGTACGGACCGGTCGTGTCGTACGAGCCGGTCGTGTCGTACTGCCCCGTGGTGTCGTACTGGCCCGTCGTGTCGTACGAGCCGGTGCCACCGCCGTACTGGCCGAGATCCCACTGGCCGCTGTGGTCCGCCTGGCCGCCGGCGTAGGCGCCGAAGAGCGGGTCGGTGGCGAAACTGCCGGTGGAGTGGGCGCCGTCTCCGGCGTACCCGGCGTGGGGGTGCTGGTCGTTCACCAACGTCTCTCTCGCCTCGGCAGCAGGACCAGTCCGGGGCGGGCCCGACGAGGGGTGTCCCGGGGGTAAGCAGTGGCGCGACTGTACCCGGCGGTACGCGCGGCGGACAATCTTCCGAGGGGTTCGTGCCCGCAGGAAACGGGCAATCGGCCGTGTTTCGCCAGCTCGGGGAGAGAGCTTTGGCCTTGTGTTCGAGAAACGTTCGAAGAACGGTGTCGGAAGGACGGGCGGAGAGCGGTGCCGGGGGTCAGGCGACGGACCCGGCGCCCGGCCTTTCCTCCCGCATCGCCGGGTCCTCGAGGCCGTCGGCGTCGAGGGCCTCCAGGACCCCGGCCGCCACCGTCGGGTGGACGGGCAGCGCGAGATGCCCGATGCCGCTGACCCGGACGTTGTGCACGAGGAGGTCGGGGTGGTCGAGCCGGGCCGTCTCCACCGGCACCATCACCTGGTCCAGGTCGCTCCAGAAACTCACGAATCGGGTCCGGCAGCCGGGCGCGGGGCCGGCCAGCTCCCGCAGCACCTCCGAACCGGGGCGCATCTGCCGGACCAGCGGGTGCGCGTCGGCGAGCGGGGCCACGGAGGTGCCGGAGTGCGGGGTGCCGAGCATGACGAGGGTGCGGACGTACGCGTCGCCGCCGAGGCGCTGCACGTAATAGCGGGCGACGAGCCCGCCCAGGCTGTGGCCCACGACGTCGACCTCGGCGTGTCCCGTGCGGGCGCGGATCTCCTCCACCCGGCGGCCGAGCTCCTCGGCGGCGGCCCGCAGGTCGCAGGTGAGCGGAGAGTAGTTGAGCGACTCGACGCAGTCCCGGCCGTGCCGGGCGAGGGCCCGGCGCAGCAGGACGAAGACCGAGCGGTTGTCGACGAAGCCGTGCAGGAGGACGACCGGGCGGCGGCCGGGCAGGTGCACGGCGGCGGGAGCGGCGGGGGAGAGGCGCTCGGCGACGATGCCCGAGGGGTAGAGGACGAGGTGACCGGTGAGGACGGCGAGCTCGAGGGCGGTGGCCTTCATCAGGGTGGTGACCTTGGTGAGCTCCATGGCGGGCCTCCCGAACGGCACGCGGGGCCGAACGGTACGCCGGTACGTCGTCCCTCCGCGCCGTACGGACGACGGCGCGGAGGGACGACGACCTCGTCGCGGCTCCCTTTGCGACCGGGCCCCGCTTGCGGCTGGTGGGCCCAGGAGGAGGGCCCGAAAGCGGGGTACGGCGCAGAGCGAACATGTCCCACGTGTGATTTCCCCCTCCCCGGGCACCGCGAAACTGCCGGGTGCGGGATGCTGGGGATAACGTTCGTTCACCTCCCCGGCAAAGAAGCGCGGGGGTCGCATGTGGAGGCAGTCATGGGTGTGACCGGAGCCGGTCCGATCCGCGTGGTGGTGGCCAAGCCGGGTCTCGACGGCCACGACCGTGGGGCCAAGGTGATCGCGCGGGCGCTCCGCGACGCCGGTATGGAGGTCATCTACACCGGGCTCCACCAGACGCCCGAGCAGATCGTCGACACCGCGATCCAGGAGGACGCCGACGCGATCGGCCTGTCGATCCTCTCGGGGGCGCACAACACGCTGTTCGTGAAGGTCCTGGAGCTCCTCAAGGACCGCGACGCGCTGGACATCAAGGTCTTCGGCGGCGGGATCATCCCGGACGCCGACATCCCGCCGCTGAAGGAGAAGGGCGTCGCGGAGATCTTCACGCCGGGCGCGACGACGACGTCCATCGTCGACTGGGTGAACGCGAACGTGCGCGTGGCCGCGTAGCCGCGACAGCCGTCCCTCTCGTCCACCTCGCAGCCGGGGCCCTTCCGTACGGGAGGGCCCTTCACCTTTACGGGTGATTCGCCTCAGGTGGTTCCGCTCGCGCGATTTCGTTCGGGCGATTCCCTTCGGGCGAGGCCCCTCAGGTGGTTCCGATGAGCTCGGCGCGCATCGCGGCGCGCAGGCGGAGCGTGGACACCAGGCGCCGGAACGCCTCGGACCAGTAGCCGCCCGCGCCGGGCGAGGTGTCTTCCGCCTCGTCGGGAAGGGCCGTCAGGGATTCCAGCTGCCGGGCCGCCGCCGGGTCGAGGCAACGTTCCGCCAGGCCCATCACCCCGCTGAAGCTCCACGGGTAACTGCCCGCGTCCCGGGCGATGTCGAGGGCGTCGATCACGGCCGCCCCGAGCGGCTCGTCCCAGGGCACGGCGCAGACGCCGAGCAGCTGGAACGCCTCCGACAGGCCGTGGGCGGCGATGAACGAGGCGACCCAGCGCGCCCGCTCGCCGGTGGGCAGCATCGACAGGAGCTGAGCGCGCTCGGCCAGCGACGACGTCCCCGGGCCGGTCGCGGGCGGGGCCCCCGGGGAGCCGAGCAGCGCGCGCGACCAGGCGGCGTCCCGCTGTCGCACGGCCGCCCGGCACCAGGCCGCGTGCAGTTCGGCCTGCCAGTCGTCCGCGACGGGCAGGGCCACGATCTCCTCCGGGCCGCGGCCGCCGAACCGGGCCGGCCAGCAGGACAGCGGCGCGGCCTCGACGAGCTGGCCCAGCCACCAGGAACGCTCGCCCCGGCCCGCCGGCGGGGTCGCCATCAGGCCGTCCCGCTGCATCGCCGCGTCGCACTCGTGCGGGGCCTCGACCGCGATCGCGGGCGACCCCGCCGTCCGGTCGAGGCCGACGCAGGTGGCGGCCCGGCCGGCCATCCGGCCCGCGAGCGCGGAGGCGGGCAGGGCGGAGAGCAGCTCGGCGGCGGTGGCCCGGACGTTGCGGCTGCGGTCGGCGAGGGCCGCCTCCAGGAACTCCTCGTCCGCGTCGGAGAGTCCGGTCCGCAGCGAATCGAGGAACATCAGCCGGTCCTCCGCCCGTTCGGTGGGCCAGGTCGACGCGAGGAGGGCGAGACCGGCCGCCGGGTCCCGGGTCCGCACGGCGGCGAGCAGGGCGACCCGCTCGGCGAACAGACCCTCGTCCCAGAGGGCGCGGACCCCGTCCGGGTCGTCCGGCGACGGCAGCCTGCCGCCCGCGCCCGTGCCCCGGAGCGCGAACTTCCACTCGGGGTTGAGCCGGGCCAGCCACAGTCCGCGCGGCCCGGCCAGGCGGAGCGCCTGGGGCCGCAGGTCGGTACGGGCCCGGGCCGCGTCGAGGAGGGCGGGCAGGGCCGCGGGCGGCGCCTTGTAGCCCAGCTCGTTCGCCAGGGACAGCCACTGCGGGAGCAGTTCGGCCAGGTCCGGCGACGCGCCGCGCCGCCCGGCGGGCGAGGGCGCGGTCCGGCCGGCGAGCAACTGGTCGAGCCGGACCCGGGCGGCCCCGGGCAGCGGCCCCCGCGGATCCGCCGGCGCGCGCTCCGGCGGCGGCACGGCGGGCCCCGGCCGCAGCCCCGCCCTGCGCCGTACGGTGTGCAGCGCGGCGGCGTCGAGCAGCGCGCCCGGCACGTCCCGTGCCGTCCCCGGCCCCGCGAGCCCGGCGGGCGGTCGCCGGTCGGTGCCCAGCAGCGCCGAGGTGACCAGCTCCTCCCAGGCGCGGGCGGAGTCGTCGGCGGCGTCCTCGGGGCGGCCGGCGGGCGGTGTGGAGGGGGTCGTGGCGGTGTCCATCGGGTTCCTCCGGGCGGGCGAGGGGCGGTGGCCGGTCGTCATATGAGGGGGACGGTCTCGCCGGGGGCCTCCGGGGACCAGGCGGCGAGCGGGGTGAAGCCGCGGTGGCCGCACTCCCCGAAGACGGTCACGGGGGCGCCGCCGGACAGGGCGACGAGACGCCAGAGCCCGGGACGCGACTGCGCGGCGGGTGTCAGCGGCAGGGCCTCGCGGCCGTCCGCGTCCGCGAGCTGCCAGCCGTACTCCGCGCGGGCCGGTACGACATGGCGCAGCGTCACGGGCCAGGAGTCGAGCCACGGGTCGTCGCGCAGCGCGCGGCCGTACGCGCCGAGGGCGTCGCCGACCGGTCCGCCCGGTGGCGGGGAGGCGGGGCCGGCGACCGGGACGAAGTGCTCGCCCGGCTCCGCCCGCAGCCCGCCGGAGGCCGGGTGCGGGGTCAGCTCGCCGTCGAGGACCGCGCCCACGGGGAAGGCCAGCCGGGGGGCCCGGCCCGCCGCGCCGAAGGAGAGCAGCAGGGCCGTGCGCCGGCTCGCCGTGCCGTGCAGCCAGATCCGCCGGGTCGTCAGGCGGGCGTCGGACGTGTCGCACTGGGCGAGGACGAGCCAGTGGTCGCGCAGCGGCGGGCCGTCGACCGGGAGGTTGAGGCCGACCCTGGTCCGTACGGTCGCCGCGAACGGGTCGGGCAGCCGGCCGGCGGTGAGCCAGGCCCGGTCGAGGAGGTGGGTCAGCGCGCACTCCTCCAGGAGGCGCACCGGCCATCCGGGCCCCGAGCCCGGTATCGCCCCCAGCTCCCGCACCCGGCCCGCGAGGCCCGGGGCCTGGGCGTCGACCATGCGGGCGGCCGTCTCCTCCCACAGGCCGTACCCCGCCTGCTCGGCCGCCGCCAGGCCGCCGCGCAGCAGGTCGGCGAGCCGCTGCTCCAGCTCCTGCGCGCCCGCGGTGATCCGGGCGGCCCTGCGCTCGGCCCTGCGGCGCGCCGCCTCGGGGTCGGCCGTCGCGGCCGCCGGAGCGCCGGCCCCGCCCGCCGCCCGCCGGGCCGTGCCGTCGGGGTCCCCGCGCCGCCCCGCGAGCCACTGTTCCGCCCAGTCGGGCGCGGCGGATTCCTCGGCCGCCGTCGTGTCCGACGCCTGGAGCAGCAGCAGGCCCAGGGCGTGCTTGCACGGGAACTTGCGGCTGGGGCACGTGCACGCGTACGCCGGGCCCGTGGTGTCGACGACCGTCCGGTACGGCGCGCGGCCGCTGCCCTTGCACAGACCCCAGACGGCACCGTCCGCACGGCCCGTGCCGGACCACGGTCCGGCCGTGCCCAACCTGCTTCCCGCTCTGCGTGAGGCGTCGTCAGGAGCCAGTGCCAGCACCTGTTCAGCCGTCCAGCGCACCCCCATGGCATTCATGTCCTCGACGGTAGAGGCCGCCACTGACAATGCCTCCGGCAGCGGTTCCGGCCTGCGGTTTCCGGCGGGAGAGCGGTCCTGTCGGGGGTGACCTGACGACTCCCGGAAGACGATTTGACTTTACTCTCCCTTTACGATTACTTCGCGGTACCGATCATCTGTACGCACCACGTTCCTGGGGGACCCCCGCCATGAAGCGCACTGCCCGTACCGCCGTCTCGGCCCTCGCCGCCGCCGGTCTCGCCCTCGGTCTCGGCGCCTGTTCCGCCGCCGCGGAGAAGGCCGTCGACCAGGTCGACAAGACCGTCGCCCAGACCTACGAGGTCACGTACGAGGTCAGCGGCAAGGGTGTGGAGTCGATCGACTACCACGCCGGCGACGGCACCGCGATGGCGCCCGAGGTCGTGTCCGAGAAGAAGCCCACCACGCCGTGGAAGAAGACGGTGAAGCTGCAGGGCATCATGCCGCCGGCCGTCATGCCGGTCTCGCTCACCCCCGCCGACCTCACCTGCAAGGTGATCTACCAGGGCAAGGTCATCAAGGAGGCCAAGGCCGAGCAGGCGATGGCGGGCGGCTGCGTCGCCGTCTCCCCGATCGTCGGCTGACCCTTCCTCAACTCCCCTACGGGACCCCTCGATACGCCTCTGACCAGTGGCTACCGCCGAATGTCAGTGGCATGGTGCACGGTGGATCGCACAGCAGGTCGAACGATCTGGAGGGGGATCCATGCCCGTGCCCGAAACCATCGCGAAGCCCGGTTCCGGTGTCGAGACGGACACCGGACCGGAACGGCCGCAGACCGCCACCGAGGTCCTGCGGCCGCACGCGGAGGTCGCCTTCGCCGGCGAACTCGCGGCGCTCGCCGCCGCCGACGACCGCCCCCGGCCCGCCCGCTGGCGCCTGTCGCCGTGGGCCGTCGCCACCTACCTCCTCGGCGGCACCCTCCCCGACGGGACGGTGATCTCACCCAAGTACGTGGGACCCCGCCGCATCGTCGAGGTCGCCGTCACCACGCTCGCCACCGACCGCGCGCTCCTGCTGCTCGGCGTCCCCGGCACCGCCAAGACCTGGGTCTCCGAGCACCTCGCCGCCGCCGTCAGCGGCGACTCCACCCTCCTCGTCCAGGGCACCGCCGGCACCCCCGAGGAAGCCGTCCGCTACGGCTGGAACTACGCGCAGCTCCTCGCCCACGGCCCCAGCCGGGACGCCCTCGTCCCCAGCCCCGTGATGCGGGCCATGTCGCAGGGCATGACGGCCCGGGTGGAGGAGCTCACCCGCATCCCCGCCGACGTGCAGGACACGCTCATCACGATCCTGTCCGAGAAGACGCTGCCCGTCCCCGAACTCGGCCAGGAGGTGCAGGCCGTCCCGGGCTTCAACCTCATCGCCACGGCCAACGACCGCGACCGGGGCGTCAACGAACTCTCCAGCGCCCTGCGCCGCCGCTTCAACACGGTGGTGCTGCCGCTGCCCGCGACCCCCGAGGCCGAGGTCGAGATCGTCACGCGCCGCGTCGAGCAGCTCGGGCGCTCCCTGGACCTGCCGGCGGCGCCGGCGGGAGCGGACGAGATCCGCCGGGTCGTCACCGTCTTCCGCGAGCTCAGGGACGGCGTCACCACCGACGGGCGGACGAAGGTCAAGTCCCCCTCGGGGACGCTCTCCACGGCCGAGGCCATCTCCGTCGTCACCGGCGGACTCGCCCTCGCCGCCCACTTCGGCGACGGTGTCCTGCGCTCCGCCGACATCGCCGCGGGCATCCTCGGCGCCGTCGTCCGCGACCCGGCGGCCGACCGGGTCGTCTGGCAGGAGTACCTGGAGACGGTCGTCCGGGAGAGAGACGGCTGGAAGGACTTCTACCGCGCCTGCCGCGAGGCGAGCGCATGACGTCCACCTCCACCTCCACCTCCACCTCCACAGCCACAGCCACCTCCACTGGCACAGCCCCCGCCACCGGCACGGGCCCGGCGCCGGGGGAGCGGCGCGGGGGACCGCTGCTGCTCGGGGTGCGGCACCACGGGCCGGGCTCCGCACGGGGAGTGCGGGCGGTACTGGAGGCGGCGCAGCCCGCGGCCGTGCTCGTCGAAGGGCCCGCCGAGGCCGACGCGCTGGTGGCGCTGGCCGGCGAGGAGGACATGCGGCCCCCCGTCGCCCTGCTCGCGCACGCCGTGGACGACCCCGGGCGAGCCGCGTTCTGGCCGATGGCGGAGTTCTCGCCCGAGTGGGTTGCGATCCGCTGGGCCCTCGAACGGGGCGCCGCCGTCCGCTTCATCGACCTGCCCGCCGCGCACACCCTCGCCGCCGCCGACCCCACCTGGGACGACGGCGAGGACGAGGTCGCCGGGAGCGGGCCGCCGACCGACCCGGTCGCCGAACTCGCCGCGGCCGCCGGATACGAGGACGCCGAGCACTGGTGGGAGGACGTCGTCGAACTGCGCGGCGACGACGACCCCGCCGCCCCGTTCGAGGCCCTCGCCGAGGCCATGGGCGCCCTGCACGAGGCGTACGGACACGGCGGCCACCCCCGCGACCTCGTCCGCGAGGCGCACATGCGGCTCCGGCTGCGGGAGGCCCGTAAGGAGTTCGGGGACGAGGTCGCCGTCGTCTGCGGCGCCTGGCACGTCCCCGCCCTCGCCCGGCGGACCACCGTCGCCGCCGACCGGGCCCTGCTCAAGGGCCTGCCCAAGGTACGGACGGAGACCACCTGGGTCCCCTGGACCCACCGCAGGCTCGCCCGCCGCTCCGGGTACGGCGCCGGGATCGAGGCACCCGGCTGGTACGGACACCTCTTCGCCGCCCCCGACCGGCCCGTCGAGCGCTGGATGACCAAGGTCGCCGGACTCCTCAGGTCCGAGGACCACCCGGTCTCCTCCGCCCACGTCATCGAGGCCGTCCGGCTCGCCGAGACCCTCGCCGTCCTGCGCGGCCGGCCGCTCCCCGGCCTCGACGAGACGACCGACGCCGTCCGGGCCGTCCTGTGCGAGGGCTCCGACGTGCCGCTCGACCTCGTCAGGGACCGCCTCGTCGTCGGCGACGTCCTCGGCGAGGTCCCGGCTGGCGCGCCCGCCGTCCCCCTCCAGCGGGACCTCGGCCGCCGTCAGCGCACCCTGCGCCTCAAACCCGAGGCGCAGGAGCGCGTGCTCGAACTCGACCTGCGCAAGGAGACGGACGGCGAGCGCAGCCGGCTGCTGCACCGGCTGCGGCTCCTCGGCGTCGGCTGGGGCGAACCGGTCGCCGGGCGGGCCGGCACGGGGACCTTCCGGGAGACCTGGCTGCTGCGCTGGGAACCCGAACTGCACGTCCGGGTCGCCGAGGCCGGCGTCTGGGGCACCACCGTCGAGGCGGCGGCCACCGCCAAGGCCGAGGCCAGGGCCCGGGCCGCCACCGCCCTCACCGACATCACCGCGCTCGCCGAGCAGTGCCTGCTCGCCGGACTCGCCGACGCGCTCCCCGTCGTGATGCGGTCGCTCGCCGACCGGGCCGCGCTCGACACCGACGTCGCCCACCTCGCCCAGGCCCTTCCGGCCCTGGCCCGCTCCCTCCGCTACGGCGACGTCCGCGGCACCGGCACGGCGGCCCTCGCCGACGTCGCCGCGGGCCTCGCCGAACGGATCTGTGTCGGCCTGCCGCCCGCCTGCGCCGGACTCGACACCGACGCGGCCGCCGCCATGCGCGAGCGGATCGACGGGGTCCACCAGGCGCTCGGCCTGCTGCCCGGCGCGGCCGGGCTCGCCACGCGCTGGGCGGCCGTCCTGCGCCGGCTCGCCGGCCACGACCGGGTGCCCGGCGTCCTGCGGGGCCGGGCGGCCCGGATCCTCCTCGACGAGGGACGGCTCGCCGACGACGAGGCCGCACCGCTCATGAGCCGCGCCCTCTCCCCGGGCACCCCGCCGCCCGATGCCGCCGCCTGGATCGACGGCTTCGCCGGCGGGGCGTCCGGCGGCGGTCTCCTCCTCGTCCACGACGAACGGCTCCTCGGCCTGGTCGACGCCTGGCTCACGTCCGTACCGGCCGGGGCGTTCACCGCCGTCCTGCCGCTGCTGCGCCGCACCTTCTCCGCGTACGAGCCCGGCGTCCGCCGCACCCTCGGCGAGCTGGTCGCCCGGGACCCGGGCTCCGGCGGCGCGGGCCGCCCGACGCCCGGCGCGGCCCCCGGCTTCGCCGCCGGCCTCGACCGCGAACGGGCGGACGGCGTCCTGCCCCTCCTCCACCTCATCCTCGGCACGGACACGGAGGCCCCAGCATGACCACCGACGACCGGACCACCACCCCGCCCGCCGCCGACACCGACACGGGCACGGGCACCGACACGGGCACCGACACAGGCAAGGGCACGGGCACGGGCACCGACACGGGCACGGACATGAGCACGGACCTCCACTCCGGCGCGGACCCCGGCCTCCGCCCCGACCCCGGCCTCCGCTCCGGTCCCGGCGCCGACGAGCGGTTGCGTCGCTGGCGGCTGGTTCTGGGGGGCGGGGAGGCCGATGGGACCGGCCGGGCGCTCGCGGGGACCGACGCCGCCATGGACGGCGCGCTCACCGCTCTCTACGGGCGGCGGGCGCAGGACGACCGCGGGGGACGGGAGCGCACGGCGGGGCTCGGCGCCTCGGCGCCCTCCGTCGCCCGCTGGCTCGGCGACATCCGTACGTACTTCCCCGGTTCCGTCGTGCAGGTCATGCAGCGCGACGCGATCGACCGCCTCGGCCTCGCCACGCTCCTCCTGGAGCCGGAGATGCTGGCGGCCGTCGAGGCGGACGTGCACCTCGTCGGCACCCTGCTCTCCCTCGGCAAGGCCATGCCGGAGACGACGAGGGAGACCGCGCGGGCCGTCGTACGGAAGGTCGTCGACGACCTGGAGAAGCGCCTCGCCGCCCGCACCCGCGCCACGCTGACCGGCGCCCTCGACCGCTCCGCCCGGATCAGCCGCCCCCGGCACCGGGACATCGACTGGGACCGCACGATCCGCGCCAACCTCGGGAACTACCTGCCGGAGCACCGCACGGTCGTGCCCGAGCGGCTCGTCGGGCACGGGCGCGCGTCCCGGGCGGTGAAGAAGGAGGTGGTGCTCTGCATCGACCAGTCGGGCTCGATGGCCGCCTCCGTCGTCCACGCCTCCGTCTTCGGCGCCGTCCTCGCGTCGATGCGGTCCCTCGCCACCCGGCTCGTCGTCTTCGACACCGCCGTCGTGGACCTGACCGACCGGCTCGACGACCCCGTCGACGTCCTCTTCGGCACCCGGCTCGGCGGCGGCACCGACATCAACCGCGCCCTCGCCTACTGCCAGTCGCGGATCACCCGGCCCGCCGACACCGTGGTCGTCCTCGTCAGCGACCTGTACGAGGGAGGCATCCGCGACGAGATGCTGAAGCGGGTCGCGGCGATGAAGGCGTCGGGCGTCCAGTTCGTGGCGCTGCTGGCCCTCTCCGACGAGGGCGCCCCCGCCTACGACCGCGAGCACGCGGCGGCGCTCGCCGCGCTGGGCGCCCCGGCGTTCGCCTGCACTCCGGACCTGTTCCCGGAGATCATGGCCGCCGCCCTGGAGAAGCGGCCGCTGCCGATACCCGCGACCTGATCCGCCCGCCCGGGGACCCCGGCCGGGGTGCGGATTCCGTTGCCGCGGACGACCCGGCAGGGTGCGGAATCCGTAGGCGCCGGACCACCCGCACGGGTGCTCGCGGGGAGACTGAGTCCCATATCACACACGCGTCCGAGGGGCCCTCACCCGGACTCCCGGCGCGTCGTGAGGGGCCGGAAGGCCAAGCCCCGCCTGACGCGAACGCCGCACGTCGGTACCCCTCGCCCCCTACGGACCGCCCCCCGGCCCCTACGATCTGTGACCCGTATCACCGCTCTGTTGTGATCTGCGATTTAGGGACCTACCTCCCACGGGGATAACCTGCGAGACGGACATGCCGCGTCCACGGACACCGTGTACGCCTCCCTTGTGACAGCGCAGTCACGTTGCCCTTCGCGGCACGCCCACGCAGACAACGAACCGCGATCATCAGAAAAGGGACGGACGCGCGTGGACCTGTTCGAGTACCAGGCGAGGGACCTCTTCGCCAAGCACGGTGTACCGGTGCTGGCCGGTGAAGTCATCGACACGCCTGAGGCGGCGCGCGAGGCCACCGAGCGTCTTGGCGGCAAGTCGGTCGTCAAGGCGCAGGTAAAGGTCGGTGGCCGTGGCAAGGCCGGCGGCGTCAAGCTGGCCGCCACCGCGGACGAGGCGGTCGCCCGTGCGACCGACATCCTCGGCATGGACATCAAGGGCCACACGGTCCACAAGGTGATGATCGCCGAGCTGTCCCCGGAGATCGAGGCGGAGTACTACGTCTCGTACCTTCTCGACCGCACCAACCGCACCTTCCTCGCCATGGCGTCGGTGCAGGGCGGCATGGACATCGAGGAGGTCGCGGAGAAGACCCCCGAGGCCCTCGCGAAGGTCCCGGTCAACGCCGTCGAAGGCGTGAACATCGAGAAGGCCCGCGAGATCGTGGCCCTGGCGAAGTTCCCGGCCGACGTGGCCGAGGGTGTCGCCGAGGCCATGGTGACCCTGTGGGACACCTTCGTCGCCGAGGACGCGCTCCTCGTCGAGGTCAACCCGCTGGTGAAGACCAAGGACGGCCGCATCCTGGCCCTGGACGGCAAGGTGTCTCTCGACGAGAACGCCGACTTCCGTCAGCCCGAGCACGAGGCGCTCGAGGACAAGGCCGCAGCCAACCCGCTCGAGGCTGCCGCCAAGGCCAAGAACCTCAACTACGTCAAGCTCGAGGGCGAGGTCGGCATCATCGGTAACGGTGCCGGTCTGGTCATGTCGACGCTGGACGTCGTCGCGTACGCCGGTGAGAACCACGGCGGCGTGAAGCCGGCCAACTTCCTCGACATCGGTGGCGGCGCCTCCGCCGAGGTCATGGCGAACGGCCTGGAGATCATCCTGGGCGACCCGGACGTCAAGTCCGTGTTCGTCAACGTCTTCGGTGGCATCACCGCCTGTGACGAGGTCGCCAACGGCATCGTCCAGGCCCTGGAGCTCCTCGCCTCGAAGGGCGAAGAGGTCACCAAGCCGCTCGTCGTGCGCCTCGACGGCAACAACGCGGAGCTGGGTCGCAAGATCCTGTCGGACGCGAACCACCCGCTCGTGCAGCGCGTGGACACCATGGACGGCGCGGCCGACAAGGCCGCCGAGCTCGCGGCTGCGAAGTAAGGGACGAGGTCAAGCACACCATGGCTATCTTCCTCACCAAGGACAGCAAGGTCATCGTCCAGGGCATGACCGGTGCCACGGGCATGAAGCACACCAAGCTCATGCTGGCTGACGGCACCAACATCGTCGGTGGCGTGAACCCGCGCAAGGCCGGCACGTCCGTCGACTTCGACGGCACCGAGGTCCCGGTCTTCGGCTCCGTCGCCGAGGCGATGAAGGAGACCGGCGCCAACGTGTCCGTCCTCTTCGTCCCGCCGGCCTTCGCGAAGGCCGCCGTGGTCGAGGCGATCGACGCCGAGATCCCGCTGGCCGTCGTCATCACCGAGGGCATCGCCGTCCACGACTCCGCCGCCTTCTGGGCGTACGCGCAGTCGAAGGGCAACAAGACCCGCATCATCGGCCCGAACTGCCCCGGTCTCATCACCCCGGGCCAGTCCAACGCCGGCATCATCCCGGGCGACATCACGAAGCCGGGCCGCATCGGCCTGGTCTCGAAGTCCGGCACGCTGACGTACCAGATGATGTACGAGCTCCGTGACATCGGCTTCTCGTCCGCCGTCGGCATCGGTGGCGACCCGGTCATCGGCACCACGCACATCGACGCCCTCGCGGCGTTCGAGGCGGACCCCGACACCGACCTGATCGTCATGATCGGTGAGATCGGCGGCGACGCCGAGGAGCGTGCGGCCGACTTCATCAAGGCCAACGTCACCAAGCCGGTCGTCGGCTACGTCGCGGGCTTCACCGCGCCCGAGGGCAAGACCATGGGCCACGCCGGCGCCATCGTCTCCGGCTCCTCCGGCACCGCCCAGGCGAAGAAGGAGGCCCTTGAGGCCGCGGGCGTCAAGGTCGGCAAGACGCCGACCGAGACGGCCAAGCTGGCGCGCGCCATCCTGGCGGGCTGAAACCGGCGGTAGCAGTACGAGAGGGCCCCGCCCTCGCCCGGGAGACCGGGCGGGGGGCGGGGCCCTCTCGCGTGCGGAGGCGGCTATTCGGCCGCCGGGATCAGGCGCTCGGGGCCGGGGTTGGGTTCGGAGCGCAGCCTGTCGCGGAGGTCCAGGTCCTCGGGACGGAGCTTCTGCGGGCCGCCGCGCACCGGCACCCCGTTGACGGTCTCGCCGGGGGCGTTGACCGGGATGTAGCGGGTCGGCGCGGTCGCGGCCGTGAAGCCCGTGACGCCGATGAGGACCGCCGTCACCCCGAGTACCGCCCGGGTCCAGGTGCGGCTCCGCTTCTCGCTCCCGCTCCGGACGGTCCGGGCCGGCGGGAGCGTCGCCGTCGGGGCCTCCGCGACCAGCAGGCTCAGCCGCTGGTGCAGGGCCTCCGGCTCGGCCAGTTCGGGGATCCGCTCCCCGAGGACCGTGCGCGCGTGCAGCAGCCGGTTGGCGGCGGCGGGGGTGCTCGCCTCGGTCTCGGCCGCCGTCTCCGGCAGGTCGAGGCCGAGTCCGTCGTAGAGCAGGACGGTGCGGCGGTAGGGCGCCGGCAGTTCGAGGAGCGCGGTGAGCAGCGCCCGGCGGTTCGCCTCGGTGGGCGGGGAGTCGGGGTGCTTGTGCGCGCGGCGCAGCCGGTGCCAGGGCGAGAGGGCGTACTCGTACGCCGCCGCCCGCACCCAGCCCACCGGGTCCGCGTCGACGGCGACCTCGGGCCAGTGGTCCCACGCCTGGTGGAAGGCTTGTTCGACGGACTCGCGGGAGAGCCGGCGGCGCCCGGTGAGCAGGTACGTCTGGTGGACGAGGCCGGGCGCGGCGTGCGCGTAGAGCTCGTCGAACGCCTCTTCGGGCGTGAGGCCCGGCACGACCGGGGTCGCCTCCGGCGCCTCGGCTCGTGAGCCCGCCTCGGCCCACGAGGCCGTCTCGGCCCCCATCGGGTCCGCCATCTCCGCCGCCACCGGTTTCAGGCGCTCCTGCGGCCTCGGAGGCCCCTTGCGGGCGGGCCCGGAGGCGATGGCCGGGGCGGGGGAGGGGGCCCTCGGCGGCTTGGCCGCGCGCTTGACCGCGGACTTCGGCCGGACGTTGGCCGGGGACGTGACCCCGGTGGCCGCCGGGACGGCCGGGGCCGGGGCGGATACGGGCGCGTCGGCCGGTGGCCGTGCCGGGGGCCGTGCCCCCGCCCCCGCCCCCGCCCCCGACTGCGCCTGCGCCTGTGCGGATGCTGCTGTCTGTGCCTGTGCCTGTGCCTCTGCGGATGCCGCCGTCCGTGTCTCCGGGGACGCCGCCGTCGGGGTGGCCGCCGCCGTCGGGGCCGGCGCGGGCGCCGTGTCCTCGCACGAGCCGAGCAGCTTGGCGTACGCCTCGCGCTTGCGGCCGCGCGGTGCCGAGCGCCCGGCCTCCCAGGCCCTGATGGTGGCCTTCGTGACGCCCATGGCCTCGGCGACCTGCTCCTCGCTGAGGGCGAGGGCCTCGCGCAGCCTGCGCCGCTCCTTCGGGGCCGGCAGGGTGAAGGAGGGGGCGGAATCCGCGGTGCTCCGGTTCATCGGGGTCGACCTCCCGCAGCGCTTCTCTGGGCGGAAAAGTACATAAACGTATCTTGAGCGACACAACGGAACTTTGCCTGTTACGCGGCAAAAGCGCGTGTCGTTGGCAGCATGACCCCGTGACCCATGTGACCGAGCACTCCCTGGTCCAGGGCGGCCGTTCCGCCGCGCTCGCCACCGCCTGCGTCCGTGGCGGGGTCGCCGCGGGACTCGGCCTCGGCGGGCCGGCGGTCCTGGTGGTCGCGGCCTGGATCTGCTCCCCGTATCCCGACGGCGGCCCCGGCGGCGCCCTCCACCTGGCCGCCGGGCTCTGGCTGCTGGCCCACGGCGTGGACCTGGTCCGTACGGACACGGTCTCCGGCGTCCCCGCGCCCCTGGGCGTCGTCCCGCTGCTCCTGGCCGCCCTGCCCGTCTGGCTCGTCCACCGGGCCGCCCGCGACACGCTCGACGGCGGGGCGGACCGCGGCCGTCCGCGTCCCTCGGCGGGCGGCGCGGTGGCCGCGGTCGCCGGCGGATACCTGCTGGTCGCGGCGGTGGTCGTGGTCTACAGCGAGAGCGGCCCGCTGCCCGCCGACCTGATCACGGCCGGGCTCTGGCTGCCCGGCGTCGTGGTCGCCGCGGCGGGCGCCGGCGTGTGGACGGCGCTCGGCCGTCCGCTGCCCGGGCAGCGGCACGCGGCCGCCGCGCTGCGCGCCGCGGGGCTCGGGACCGTCGCGCTGCTCGGCGGCGGCGCGGTGGCCGCCGCGGTCTCGCTGGCCTGGCACGCGGGCGAGGCGCAGGCCGTCTTCGCGGGCCTCGCGGGGGAGTGGTCGGGGCGGGTGGCGGTCGTGCTGCTCGTGCTGGCGCTGCTGCCGAACATGGCCGTCTGGGGGGCCGCGTACGGGCTCGGTCCCGGCTTCACCCTCGGCGCGGGCGCGCTCGCGACGCCGCTGGGCCTCACCGGCGACCCGGCCGTGCCGCCCTTCCCGCTGCTGGCCGCGCTGCCGGACGAGGGGCGCGGCAGCTGGGTCCACTGGCTGACCGTCGCCGTCCCGCTGTGCGCCGCCGTGCTCCAGGGCCGGTGCGTGGGCCGGGCGGCGCGGACCTGGGCGGCCCGGGACGCGGCCCTGACCGCCCTCGGCGCGGCCTGGGGCTGCGGGGCGGCCGTCGCCGTCCTCGCGGGCGCGGCGGGCGGCCCGCTCGGCACGGGCCGGCTCTCGGCGTTCGGCCCCGTGTGGTGGCAGGCGGGCGCCGCGACGGTCCTGTGGGGTGCCTGCCTCGGCGTCCCCGTCGCCCTGGGCGTACGCGCCTGGGGCCGCCGGACCCCGCGCCCGAAGCCCCTCCCGGCTCCCGGGGGCGCGTCCGTGCCGGGCCCCGCCGCCGCGAGCGGGCCCCTCGCCGCGTCCGTGGCCGCTGGTGTCCCCTCGGGGCGGCCGGCGTCGGCCCCGCCGCTGCCGGCCGCCCCGGGCCGTACGTCCGCCGCTGACCGGCCCGCCGGTGCGGGAGCGGGCGTACCAGCGGCGGCGGATCTCGGCGACGACCTCGACGACGACTCCGGCTACGAGCCGTACGACTATCTCCCGGCGGCCTGGGAGCCCTCGCCCCCGTCCCCGCCCCCGTCCTCGCTCCGGGCCTCCGCCCCGTCCCCGCTTCCGGCACCGGCCCAGCCCGCGTCCCCGGGCCGGAGCCCGTCCGCGCCCCCGGCTCCCGACAGCACGACGGGCGCCCCGGCTCCCGCCGACGCGCCCGTCAAACCGCCGCCCCCGGCGGCGCCGCCCGCCGACTGACGGGTGGTGTGCCCATCGGGCCGGCCGGGGCTACTCCCGGACGCCGAATCCCGCGCGCAGCGGCTTGGGCAGAAGGTCGTTGCAGGCCAGCTGGCCCGCGTGGGTGAGGGCGTCGTCGCGGCACTCGTAGAAGTCGCTGTAGACGAGCTGCATGGTGAAGCCCACCGCGACGATCATCAGCGCGATGCTCGCCGCGACCAGACCGCTGATCGCGGCGGTCCGCATGGAGCGGGCCGGGGCGGGCGCGGCGGCACCGGGGCCGAGGGGCTGGGCCGGCACCGGATCCGGGGCGTCCTGGCCCTGCGGCTGTCCCGAGGGACGCGACGCCGGCTGTGATGTCGGCGACGGATCGGCCGCCGGCCTCGGCTTGGCGCGCAGCGAGCTGATCCCCCAGTACAGGCCGAGGGCGCCGAGCAGCAGTGCCAGCTCCGGGATCTCGAAGATGGCGAAGAAGAAGGCCCACATGCCGGCGAGGATCGCGTACCGCGCGCGCCGCTGCGCCGGGTCCGTCGGGTCCCAGCGGAGCCCCGGGCCCTTCGCCGGCCCGTTCCGGCCGGGGCCGCCCTCCGGACCGCCCTGGCCGCCGCCCTGCCGCTCCGGACCCCGGCCGAAGCCGTCCGTCGAGGGGCCCGGCTGGCGGGGGCTCCAGCGGCCGTCGGACGAGTCCGACGAGTCCGGGGACCCGGACGCGTCGTCGCCCGTTCCCTCCGGTCGCCGCGGCTGCCACGGCTGGTCCGGCCGGCCCTCGGGCGGCGGTGCGAACGGGTTGTCGTCGTTCGTGGACTGGCGTTCCGGCATCTGCTGGACGTCTTCCCTCTGTCGTCGCGACCACGGCCGCACCCGTGGTCTCCGCTGGTGTCTCTTCTGCTGCTGTTCTGCTGCTCGCCCGCGCTCGGACGCCGCGCCCCGGGCGCTCCGTCCGGCGTCGGACCCTGACGCTACCGTCCTGCTCCGCCCCCGTCCCGTGGGGGCCGTCCCGTGTGCCGGTATCGTTGCTGACGGTCGAGCCGTTCGTAGGGTTCCCCGTATCGAGCGGCACGATTCGTTCGTACGACCGCACAAACACCACGGAAAGAGTGACCCAGTGGCTGCCGCCCGCCTCGTCGTCCTGGTCTCCGGGTCCGGTACCAATCTGCAGGCCCTCCTCGACGCCATCGCCGCCGACCCCGAGGGGTACGGGGCCGAGGTCGTCGCCGTCGGCGCCGACCGCGACGGCATCGTCGGTCTGGAGCGCGCCGAGCGCGCCGGGCTGCCCACCTACGTCTGCCGGGTCAAGGACCACGCCACCCGCGAGGAGTGGGACCGCGCCCTGACCGAGGCCACCGCCGCGTACGAGCCGGACCTCGTCGTCTCGGCCGGTTTCATGAAGATCGTCGGCAAGGAGTTCCTCGCCCGCTTCGGCGGCCGGGTCGTGAACACCCACCCGGCCCTGCTGCCCAGTTTTCCCGGTGCCCACGGGGTGCGTGACGCCCTCGCCTACGGCGCGAAGGTCACCGGGTGCACCGTCCACTTCGTCGACGACGGTGTCGACACCGGCCCGATCATCGCCCAGGGCGTGGTCGAGGTGCGGGACGAGGACGATGAAGCCGCTCTTCACGAGCGCATCAAGGAAGTCGAGCGCTCGCTGCTCGTCGACGTCGTGGGGCGTCTCGCCCGGCACGGCTACCGCATTGAGGGACGAAAGGTTCATGTCGGTGAACACGGACACCGTTAAGCCCATCCGCCGCGCGCTGGTCAGCGTCTACGACAAGACGGGGCTCGAAGAGCTGGCCCGCGGTCTGCACGAGGCCGGTGTCGAGCTCGTCTCCACGGGTTCCACGGCCGGGAAGATCGCCGCCGCCGGCGTGCCGGTCACCAAGGTCGAGGAGCTGACCGGCTTCCCCGAGTGCCTGGACGGCCGCGTCAAGACCCTCCACCCGCGCGTGCACGCCGGCATCCTCGCCGACCTGCGCCTGGAGTCGCACCGCGAGCAGCTCGCCGAGCTCGGCGTGGAGCCCTTCGACCTGGTCGTCGTGAACCTCTACCCGTTCCGCGAGACGGTCGCCTCCGGCGCCACCCCGGACGAGTGCGTCGAGCAGATCGACATCGGCGGCCCGTCCATGGTCCGCGCCGCGGCGAAGAACCACCCGTCCGTCGCCATCGTCACCAGCCCCGGACGGTACGCCGACGTGCTCGCCGCCGTGCAGGCCGGCGGCTTCGACCTGACCGCCCGCAAGCGGCTCGCCGGCGAGGCGTTCCAGCACACCGCCGCGTACGACGTGGCCGTCGCCTCCTGGTTCGCCGACGACTACGCGGCCGCCGACGACTCCGGCTTCCCGGACTTCCTGGGCGCCACGTACGCGCGCAAGAACGTCCTGCGCTACGGCGAGAACCCGCACCAGGGCGCCGCGCTCTACGTCGACGGCACGGGCGGCCTCGCCGAGGCCGAGCAGCTGCACGGCAAGGAGATGTCGTACAACAACTTCACGGACACCGACGCCGCGCGCCGGGCCGCGTACGACCACACCGAGCCCTGCGTCGCGATCATCAAGCACGCCAACCCGTGCGGCATCGCGATCGGCGCCGACGTCGCCGAGGCCCACCGCAAGGCGCACGCCTGCGACCCGCTGTCCGCGTTCGGCGGCGTCATCGCCGTCAACCGCCCGGTCTCGGTCGCGATGGCCGAGCAGGTCGCGGAGATCTTCACCGAGGTCATCGTCGCCCCGGCGTACGAGGACGGCGCGGTCGAGGTCCTCGCCAGGAAGAAGAACATCCGCGTCCTGCGCGCCGAGGGCGCCCCGGCCAACCCGGTCGAGGTCAAGCCGATCGACGGCGGCGCGCTGCTCCAGGTCACCGACCGCCTCCAGGCGGACGGCGACGACGCGGCGAACTGGACCCTGGCGACGGGCGAGGCCCTGTCCGCGGAGGAGCTCGCCGAGCTCTCCTTCGCCTGGAAGGCGTGCCGCGCGGTCAAGTCCAACGCGATCCTGCTCTCCAAGGACGGCGCCTCGGTCGGCGTCGGCATGGGCCAGGTCAACCGCGTCGACTCCGCGAAGCTCGCGGTCGAGCGGGCCGGCGAGGAGCGGGCGCGCGGCGCCTACGCCGCCTCCGACGCCTTCTTCCCCTTCCCCGACGGCCTGGAGATCCTCACCGCGGCCGGCGTGAAGGCCGTCGTCCAGCCCGGCGGCTCGGTCCGCGACGAGCAGGTCGTCGAGGCCGCGCAGAAGGCGGGCGTGACGATGTACTTCACCGGCACGCGCCACTTCTTCCACTGACGCCGAGACGGGGGCGTGCGGGCCGCTGGGCCCGTACGCCCCCGTCCGTCGTTTCCGGGCGCCGCCCGCCCTTCCCCTCCCGGGGCGGCGGCAGATCCGCCGAACGAGTGGACTCTGGTCTAATGGGTTGCTCTTTTGTCGGCCGCCGGTAGTGGGGGACGTGGTGTTGGACGTACTGAACAGGCCCGCTGCGGATTCCACCGACGCGGAACCGTCCGACGGGCTCTCCCCCGCCCCCCTCCGCCCGTATCTGATCCTCGCGGGCGTTCTCTGCGGGCTGTACTTCCTCTACTCCTTCGTCCAGTACACCCATTTCCGGACCCCCTCCTGGGACCTCGGGATCTTCGGGCAGTCGGTCCGGGCGTACGCCGAGTTCCGCGCCCCCGTCGCCGACATCAAGGGCCCCGGATTCCACATACTCGGCGACCACTTCAGCCCGGTCACCGCACTCCTCGCGCCCCTGTACTGGATCTGGCCCTCGCCGGTCTCCCTGCTCTTCGGCCAGGCCGCGCTGTTCGCCGCGTCGGCCGCCGTCGTCGGCCGCACCACCCAGCAGATCCTGGGCAGCCGTGCCGCGGGCATCGGGCTCACCGTCGCGTACGGGCTCTCCTGGGGGCTCCAGGAGGCGGTCAAGTCCGACTTCCACGAGATCGCGTTCGCCGTCCCGCTGCTCGCCCTGACCTGCCGGGCCCTGCTCCTCGGCCGCTGGACCGCGGCCGTCGCCTGGTCCGCCCCGCTCGTCCTGGTCAAGGAGGACATGGGGCTCACCGTCGCCATGGTCGGCGCGGTCCTCTTCCTCAAGGGCCGGAAGGGGCTGGGCGCCGCCCTGGCCGGCTTCGGCGTGGCGGCCTTCGCCCTCACGGTCCTCGTCCTGATCCCGGCGGCGAGCCGGCTCGGCCAGTACGACTACTGGTCCAAGATCGAGAAGACCGGGCAGGGCACCGAGACCTCGTTCGCCCAGGTCATCGGTGACGCGCTCGCCTCGGGCGAGCGGTGGGAGATGGTCTTCTACCTGCTCGCCATCACCGGCTTCCTCGCCCTGCGCTCCCCGCTGATCCTGCTCGTCCTGCCCACCCTCGGCTGGCGCTTCCTCTCCCAGGACGCCAACCACTGGGGCATGCACTGGCACTACAGCGCCATCCTCATGCCGATCGTCTTCCTGGCCCTGGTGGACGCCGCCCGCTCCGTGCGCACCTCGCCGCGCGCCTGGCTCGCCTCGTACGGGAAGGTCGTCGTCCCCGTCGCCACGGCGGTCGCGCTCGTCCTCGCCGCGAACCTGCCGCTGCGGGAGCTGCTGAAGTCGGAGACGTACCGCACGGACACCCGGGCCCTGGAGGCGCGGGCCGCGGTGGACGCGGTGCCGGACGGTGCCAGCGTGGAGGCGGACGTCTCGCTCCTCGCCCACCTCACGGCGGACCACCGGGTCTACTGGGTGGGCACGTCCAAGGGGGCCACCCCCGACTACCTCGCCTTCGACCTGTACGGCTGGTCGACGCAGGTGTCGGACCCGGCGCAGCTGGCTTCGCAACTGCATCCGGAGGCGCGCTACGAGATCACGTACCGCTCGGACGGGTTCGCGGTGCTGAAGCGGGTCTGAGACGAGAACGGCGGAGGGGCCGGGTTCCGCACCTTTCGGTGCGGAACCCGGCCCCTCACCGGTTCACGCTCAGTACTGCTGCTTGTTCCGGTTGAACCAGGCCGAGCCGTCCGACTTCGCCGTGAAGACGATGACCAGGACGGCGAGCGCCAGGCTGATGATGCCCAGGGGCAGCGAGAAGAGGCTGAAGAGCGCGCCGACCGCGCCGTAGACGATCGAGCCGATGCGGACGCCGTTGCCGCCGGAGCGGAACTTGGCGGCCAGCACCATGCCGACGGCCGCGAAGACGAGCGAGATGACACCCGCGACGATCAGGAGGCCCTGACCGAAGTCGGCGAACGCCTGGGCGTCGGCGGACGAGGCGCCCGACTTCTCCAGCTCGCTGTCGACGGCGAAGGACAGGCCGATGACGGCGATGCCGCCGATCAGGTTGAAGGCGCCGAGGATCCACAGCATCACGCGGGCGGCCTTCACACCGCCGGGCATCTCGGTCGGACCGGCCGGGTAGCCGCCGTACGGGGAGACCGGCGGGGCGGCCGGGTAGCCGTAGCCCTGCTGCGGCGGGACGCCCTGGGGGGTCTGCTGCGGGTAGCCGTATCCGGGCTGCTGGCCCTGGCCCTGCTGCTGGCCGTAGGGGTTGTTCGGGTCGCCGAAGCTCATCGCGGGATTCCTCCGTGAATTTCTCTGTGCGGGGACGACGCGGCCCGCGCGGAGGACTTTCACGGCATTTGAGCGGATTTCCCCCCGGCACTTTCCGCGGTACTGCGCGGATCATCGTCGTCGCAAGGTCGACTTTTTGTCCAGTCGATACGCATCGGAGTTGTGCAAGTGCAACCTGTCGCCCCGTATGACGGGTTCTGCGGCAGAGCGAATTGGAACAAGGCGGGGGTCATCCGGGAGGATGTCCCCATGAGCGCCCAGATTCTCGATGGCAAGGCCACCGCAGCCGCGATCAAGTCCGATCTGACCGTCCGTGTGGCGGCCCTCAAGGAGAAGGGCATCACGCCCGGCCTCGGCACCGTCCTGGTCGGCGAGGACCCCGCCAGCCAGAAGTACGTGGCCGGCAAGCACCGCGACTGCGCGCAGGTCGGGCTCGCCTCGATCCAGCGCACGCTGCCCGCCACCGCCACCCAGGAGGAGATCGAGGCGGTCGTACGGGAGCTCAACGAGGACCCCGCCTGCACCGGCTACATCGTCCAGCTCCCGCTGCCCAAGGGCATCGACGAGAACCGCATCCTGGAGCTGATGGACCCGGCCAAGGACGCCGACGGCCTGCACCCGACCAACCTCGGCCGCCTCGTGCTCAACGAGCCCGCCCCGCTGCCCTGCACGCCGAACGGCGTCATCACGCTGCTGCGCGCGCACGGCGTGGAGATCAACGGCGCCGAGGTCGTCGTCGTCGGCCGCGGTGTCACCATCGGACGCCCGATGCCGCTGATCCTCACCCGCCGCTCGGAGAACGCGACCGTGACCCAGTGCCACACCGGCACCCGGGACCTCTCGGCGCACCTGCGCAACGCCGACATCATCGTGGCGGCGGCCGGTGTGCCGCACCTGATCAAGCCCGAGGACGTGAAGCCGGGCGCGGCCGTCCTCGACGTCGGCGTCTCGCGCAACGGCGAGGGCAAGATCCTCGGCGACGTGGACCCGGGCGTCGCCGAGGTGGCGGCCTGGATCTCCCCGAACCCGGGCGGTGTCGGCCCGATGACCCGCGCGCAGCTCCTCGTCAACGTCGTCGAGGCCGCCGAGCGCGCGGCCGCGGCGCTCTGACGTGACCCCCGGGACCCCGGGCGGGCCGGACGCCACGACGGGCGACGGCGTGCCGTCCGGCGGTGCGACAGCCGACGGTGCGGCGGCCGACGCAGCGGCGTCGGAGGGTACGGCGCCGGAGGGTGCGACGGCCGACGGGGCCGACGCCACGGCCTCCGCGTCCGGTGCGGCGCCGGCGGTCGCGGAACCCGCGGCCGAGGCCGGGGCGAAGCGCGGTCCGTGGAAGCGGCCCGCGCCCGGCCTCACCACCGACACCGCGCGGCCCGAGGGCGGTGGCCGGGCGGCGCCAGGCGACGCCTCGGCGCCCGCGCGGCAGTGGCCGCTGCTGACCGTCCTCGGACTCGCCGGGATCGGCCTCCTCGTGGTGGGCACGGACCCGTTCCCGCAGGCGTTCCGGGTGGGAGCGATCGTGGTCGGAGTCGCGCTCCTCGCGGGGGCCGCGCTGCGCCGGGTGCTGCCGTCGGTGGGCATGCTGGCCGTCCGGTCCCGCTTCACGGACATGATCACGTACGGCGTGATGGGCAGCCTGATCGTGCTGCTCGCGCTCATGGTCCAGCCGGAGCCCTGGCTGCGGATCCCGTTCCTGGAGGACGTCCTCCATCTGACGGTCACCTAGGCCGCATCCCGAAAGTCCCGCCTGGCCCGCGACGCGGCCGAGGCCGCGTCCGGACGGACGCAGGCCCCGTTCGGCCCGCAGGTCCCGCGTACGACGCCCGCCCTCTCCCCCGTGGGAGGGCGGGCGTCGTCGTGATCAAGGGTCATGTACGTGCCAAGGCGAGGACAAGCTCCGTCGGCGCGCTGTGTCACGGAAGTGACCATTCCGGTACTTCGGCCGACCATCCGGTGCCCGCGTCGCCCCCGGACCTGCCATCCTTCGGGAAAGCAGGGACAAGGGGGATCGCACATGCCTCGCTGGAAGCCGCTGCCGGGCGAACTCGACCCGGACATCCGCGCGTTCACGGAGCGGCTCCGCCGCCTCATCGACCGCAGCGGTCTCGGAGTCGTGGCCGTCGCCGAGCGCACCGGCCACGAACGGGCCGCGTGGGACACCTATCTGAGCGCGCGTCTGCCCGTGCCCAGGAGCGCCGTCGTCACCCTCGCCGAAGCGACCGGCAGCGACATCGGCAGCCTCGCGGCCGAGTGGGAACGCGCCGAACGCGCCTGGTCCCGCACCACCCGGCAGCCCCCTGCCGCGCCCGGGGCCGCCCCTGCCGTCGCGGGGATGAGCGCTCCCGAGGCCACCGGGGCGAGTGCTGCCGCAGCCACCCTGGTGAGCGCTCCCGAGGCCACCACGGTGTCCGCGCCCGAGGACACCGTGGTGAGCGCTCCCGCAGTCGCCGCGGTGACCGCGTCCGAGGTCACCGCGGTGACCGTGCCCGCCGCCGCGGTGACCGGCTCCGTCGCCGAAGCCGGTGACGACCGCACCATGGAGATCCGGCGCCTCGACCGGGCCCACGGGCCCGGCCCCGCGGCCCCGCCCTCTCGCGGCCCCGCGCCCACGCCTTCCCCCGGCCCCACGCCCCCGCCCTCGCGTGTTCCGGCACCCGCCCCGGCCGCCGCCCCCTCCTCGAACGCCCCCGCCCGCCGGCCGACCGTTCTCCTCTACGCGGCCGGCATCCTCGGCGCGCTGCTCGTCGTCACCGCCGCGCTGCTCCTCGTCGACCTCGGGGGAGAGGGCGGGGCGGGCGGTCCGACGGCGGCCCCGCCGGTCACCACGGCGCCGACCACCGCGCCGCGCACCGGCCTCCCGGCGGGGGTGAAGTGCGCGGGTGCCGACTGCGCGGGCCGGGACCCGGAGGCCATGGGCTGCGGCGGGCCGCTCGCGGACACCGTCGCGCGGACCCGCGTCGGCGCCGCCCTCGTGGAGGTCAGGCACAGCGCCACCTGCGCGGCGGTGTGGGCGCGGATCACCGGGGCGGCGCCGGGGGACACCGTCACCGTGGAGGCGGCGGGCGCGGTCGAGCGCGCCGTCCTGGCCGAGGGCGCCGACAACGACGCGTACACCCCGATGCTCGCGGTCGCGTCCGCGGCGGACGCGCGCGCGTGCGGCACGCTCGTCGACGGGCGCGTCGGCTGCACCGTCAACCCGTAGGGGGTGCCGCGCCGATCGGTCCGGGCTCGTACGCACCCCCCGAAGGGGTCCCGGACGGGTGGCAGTGAGCCGGACCACAACGGGGTGGGGGTTGGGGAGGCCCCGGGTCGGATAGCCTGACCGCTGGAAATCTCTTCACGTCGAGACACCGATCGATCAGGCCGATCGATCGTCGATCAGAAGGGACGTCCAGCACCAGGGGCAGGGACCCCCACCGCCAGCTGTCTTACGGAGATCGCCATGACCCGCACTCCCGTGAATGTCACCGTGACCGGCGCGGCCGGCCAGATCGGCTACGCGCTGCTCTTCCGCATCGCCTCCGGCCACCTGCTCGGCGCGGACGTGCCGGTCAAGCTGCGCCTCCTCGAGATCCCGCAGGGCGTGAAGGCCGCCGAGGGCACCGCCATGGAGCTCGACGACTGCGCGTTCCCGCTGCTCAAGGGCATCGACATCTTCGACGACCCGAACCAGGGCTTCGAGGGCGCCAACGTGGCCCTGCTCGTGGGCGCCCGCCCGCGTACCAAGGGCATGGAGCGCGGTGACCTGCTCGCCGCCAACGGCGGCATCTTCAAGCCGCAGGGCAAGGCCATCAACGACCACGCCGCGGACGACATCAAGGTCCTCGTCGTCGGCAACCCGGCCAACACCAACGCCCTGATCGCCCAGGCCGCCGCCCCGGACGTGCCGGCCGAGCGCTTCACCGCGATGACCCGCCTGGACCACAACCGCGCGCTGACGCAGCTGGCCCAGAAGACCGGTGCCTCGGTCGAGGACATCAAGCGCCTCACCATCTGGGGCAACCACTCGGCGACCCAGTACCCGGACATCTTCCACGCGGAGATCGCCGGCAAGAACGCCGCCGAGGTCGTCAACGACGAGGCGTGGCTGGCCGACACCTTCATCCCGACCGTCGCCAAGCGCGGCGCCGCGATCATCGAGGCCCGTGGCGCGTCCTCCGCCGCCTCCGCCGCGAACGCCGCCATCGACCACGTCCACACCTGGGTCAACGGCACCGCCGCGGGCGACTGGGCCTCCATGGGCATCCCGTCGGACGGCTCGTACGGCGTCCCGGAGGGTCTCATCTCCTCCTTCCCCGTCACCTGCGTCGACGGCAAGTACGAGATCGTCCAGGGCCTGGAGATCAACGACTTCTCCCGTGCCCGCATCGACGCGTCCGTGGCGGAGCTCGCCGAGGAGCGCGACGCGGTGCGCGAGCTCGGCCTGATCTGAGCCGCAGCCTGATACGGGCCGCGGCTTGAACCGAGCCGCGGCCCGATCCGAGCCTCGGCTCCCACGCGCTCGGCGCCCCCGGACCGCACGACCGACCGTGCGGCCCGGGGGCGTCGTTTTTTCGCGCCGACACGGAACCCCGACCTCCCCTATGCTGTCCAACCGGTTCCCGGCCAACTGGGTCGAAGACAGGGACAGTTCCAAACAATCGGGGGAGTTTTGGCGCAGTCGTTCGTACCTCATCAGCCCGGTCAGCCGCCGAGCGAACCGCCCGCCATGCCGGCCGCCGCGGACCCGCGCCGCTTGCCGGCGGCCAGCGAGGCGACCCGTCTCCTGTGCGCCGGCACGTACCTCGACGACGGATTCCGCGACGCGGTCATCGACCAGCTGTACGTCCACGAGGAGCGCTTCGCCGCCCCGTCCCTCGGCTACGACGCGAGCCGCGTCCTCGCCCACGCGCTGCGCGCCCGCCGCGTCGAACTCGGCTGGGCCGCGGGCATCCTCGCCCTCTGGATCGTCGCGATCCCGCTCACCAAGGGCCTGATCGCCCTCCTGATCGCGCCGTTCCTGCTGCTCGGCCTGGCCCGGTGGGTGCGCGGCCGCGCCGTGAACGCCCCGGTCTACCGGCTCGTCCCCGCCTTCGTCCTGCGTTGGTACGGGCGGCTGCTGTTCCTCCAGGCCGCCCTGCTCCTCTTCTTCCTCGCCGTCGGCGACGAGGAGTCCGGCGGGGACTTCCTCGGCGAAGTGTCCGACACGGGCGAGGTCCTCGACGTCGCCCTCAGCCTCGCCGCCCAGGAGATGTGGGGCATCGGCAAGCTGGAGGTGTGGATCACCATCGCCGTGCCGCTGCTCGTGGCCTGGGCGGTGGCCACCCAGCGCGGAATGTTCGCCCGCGCGCTCACCCAGGAGCTCTCCCGGGAGCGGTTCCCCGACCAGCGCGCCGACCCGGCCGAGCAGGCCGAGGGCGCCCGGTCCAGGAGGCTGCGCGACCGGATCCGCGTCGAGCAGCACGCACGGCTCATCATGTACGGGGCCGAGGAGCCGTTCTGCGGCGCCGGCGAGCCGTACGAGCCCTGGTCGCTCTCCATCGAGCTGCGCCCCCGCAAGAACCTCGACGGCAAGGCGCCCGAACCGCTCGACAACAGCGCCATCATGCGCCACGTCGTCCCGCTGGTGGAGGCGCTGCGCGTGCCCTCCGCGCACGGCTCGCCGCAGCTCCGGGACGCCGTACGGGACCGGCTGCGCGAGCTGGAGATCGACGAGGTCGTGTTCCTGCCCGTCGACGGACTGCCGGCCCGCGCCGCCGCGCCGTACACCGCGGAGGGCTTCGAGGCGCACCGTTCGGGCGCCATCGAGGAGGGCGGCGAGACCCGCCGCCACTTCCTTCGGATCAGGGTCGGCGGCTGGGGCGAGGAGATCGTCACGACCGTCTTCGTCCGCGTCCACACGCAGGGCGGCATGCTGATGCTGGAGGTCGCCCCGCACGTCCTGCGGCCGGTGAAGCCGCTCTACCGGTACGCCGACCGGAACGCCTACCGCTACCTGCACAACCACCACTTCGGCAAGGCCGTCTGGGCGCTCGGTCAGACCCCGCGCTCCGCCGGACAGGCCATCGTCACGATCTGGCGCGCGCTCGGCCACGTGTGGCGGGTGCTGACGGCGGGCCACGCCAACGCGCTGCCCGAGGGGCCCGAGGTCTCCGTCCGCGAGCTCGGCTCCGACGACGACGCCTCCCTCTTCCAGGAGATGGACGTCCACCGCTACCTGAAGAGCGTGCAGGACCGCGTCGCGAACGGCGTCACGGCCGCGCTCCGCCAGGCCGGTTACGAGACGGCCGAGTTCGAGCAGAAGATCGTGCACATCGCCGAGGGCGGCACGTTCATCGAGAACACCAAGGGCAACGTCACGGTCGGCAACAACAACACCGTGACCAGCAAGAACTTCACCACTTCGACGACCGGAGGCGACCGTGGCTGACAGCGACAACTCCCGTGACCGCGGCGGCATCCACGTCGCCAACACCGGCGGCAACGTCACCATCGGCGACAACAACACCGTCACCAGCACGGTGAACGGCACCGGGCCGGCCCGCGACCCGCACCAGGAGGAGCTGCTCCAGGCCATCCGCCGGTTCCGTACCGACCTGGCCGGCGTCGTCCCCTCCGAGCAGACGGCCGCCCTCGACGACGAACTGTCCGACGCCGAGGACGAGATCGAGGGCACCGGGCGCGCGGACACCGGCCGCCTGCGCCGGCTGCGCCGGGCCCTCGCGGACGCGGGCGCGGTGTCCGGGATCCTCGCCTCGGGCGTCGCCGTCGGCCAGGCCGTCGGCACCCTGCTCGGAGGATGAGATGAGTGGTTACGGGGGCGGGGCCCGCTGGAACGACGAGACACAGAGCTGGGAGACCGGGTCCGCGCCGGTAGTGCCCGCGCCGGTAGTGCCCGGGCAGGTAGTGCCGGCGCCGGCCGCGTCCGCGCCGGTCGTCCCCGAGCCGGCGGCCCCCGCGCCGCTCGCCGGTGGCGGCGGCAGCGGCCCCGTCGTACCCCCTCCGCCGCCTCCGCCGGAGTACGCGCCGGTGTACGCCCCCGAGTACGGTCCCGGCGGTACGCCGGCGCACGCGCCGCAGTACGTCCCGGAGACGGGTGGCTGGCATTACCCCGTACCCGGCGGCGCCCCGGCGGCCCGGCCGCGCGCGCGGGCGGCGGTCGTGGCGGGCGTCGCCGTGGCCGTCCTCGCGGCGGGCTCCGCGGGCGGCTGGCTGGTCTGGGGCAGGGACGACGGCAAGGACCCGGCGGCGGGCGGCCCGGCGGCCTCCGTCTCGGCCCCGCCGGAGGCCACCGACCCGAGCACCGACCCGAGCACCGACCCGGGCGGTGACCCCACCACCGACCCCGCGACCGGCACCCCGTCGGGCTCGCCGTCGCCGTCCGACACGTCCACCCCGACGGACGACGTGCCGCCGCCCGGCTACAGCGCGCAGCAGGACCTCAAGGGCTTCACGATCGCCGTCCCCGACGGCTGGGACCGCACCGAGTCCGACCAGGGCGTCTTCTTCAACGCGCCGGACGGCCGGAGCCTCGTCCAGGTCTTCGTCGTCGCCGAGGCCGGCCTGACCCCGTACGAGGCCCTGCGCGGGGCCTCCGAGGACGGCCGGACCAACAAGCCCGGGTATCAGGAGATCAGCCTCGAACGGGTCACCGGCGAACCCGGCGCCCCGGCCGACGCCGCCGAGCTGGTGTACGCCTACGACCGCGAGGGCGGCCGCCGCAAGGTCGTCGACCGCGCCTTCACCGCCGAGGACGGCAACCACTACGCGATCCTGGCCGCCGGCCCGGAGGCCGACTGGCCGAAGCAGCGCGAAGTGCTCCGCGTGGCCCTGGAGTTCTTCCGTCCGGGCGCCCACTGAGCGACGGCCGGCCGCGCCGGGCGCGTGTCCGGGGACCGCGGGCCCCGGCGGCGGTGGGGGTTCCGGCCGGTCAGGCGGTCGGGGCGCCGCCGTCCCGGAGCTTCGACGCGAGGGACGACAGGTCGTCGAGGGCCCGCAGGAGGAGTCCGTCGCCGAAGGTGATCCGGGTCGCGCCGAGGCGGCCGAGCTCGGCGAAGGAAGGGCCGCCGGGGACGGCCAGGACGTTGAGCGGGAGGTCGCCGAGGGCGGCGCGCAGGACCGGGAGGTCCGCGGGCGGGGCCCCGATCGGGTAGACGCAGTCCGCGCCGGCCTCCGCATAGAGCAGGGCGCGGGTCGCCGCGGCCTCCGCGGGTCCGGGGACCCCGCGGAGGTACACGTCCACGCGCGCGTTGACGAGGAGTTCGGGGCCCGCGGCGGCCCGTACCTCCGCCAGCCACTCCGCGTGGGCCCGCGGGTCCTTGAGCGCGCGGTCCGGCCCGGTGTCCTCCAGGTTGACGCCGACGGCGCCGGACTCCCGTACCCGCTCGACCAGTTCGGCCGCGGGCAGGCCGTAGCCGCCCTCCAGGTCGGTCGTCACGGGTACGGAGACGGACCGGGCGATCCGCGTCACGGCGGCGAACATCTCGTCGGCCGGCGTCGCCCCGTCCTCGTGGCCGAGGGCGGCGGCGATCCCGGCGCTCGGCGTGGCGAGGGCCGGGAACCCGGCCGCCTCGAAGACGCGGGCGCTCGCCACGTCCCACGGGCCGGGCAGGACCAGCGGATCGTCCGCGGCCCGCCCATGGTGGAGGGCGCGCAGGGCGGCGGCCCGGGGGTCCCCGCTCACGCGGAGCGCGGGGTGTAGTGGCCGGGCGTCATCCGGGTGGTGACACCGATGCGGTTCCAGGCGTTGATCGTGGTGATCGCGGCGATGACGCGGGCGAGTTCGAGCTCGTCGAAGTGCGCGGCGGCCCGCGCGTACACCTCATCGGGCACGAAGCCGTCGGTGAGGACGGTGACCGACTCGGTCAGCGCGAGGGCCGCGAGCTCCCGCTCGGTGTAGAAGTGCCGGGACTCCTCCCAGGCGGAGAGCTGCACGATCCGCTCGACGGTCTCGCCCTCGGCCAGCGCGTCCTTGGTGTGCATGTCGATGCAGAAGGCACAGTGGTTGACCTGCGAGGCCCGGATCTTGATCAGGTGGTACAGGGTCGGGTCGACGTCCTTCGCCGCCGCCGTCTCCAGCCGGACCATCGCCCGGTAGTACTCGGGGAGCAGCTCGGCCAGGGCGAGGCGGGGCGCGTGTTCGTGGGCGTGGGCGGTCTTCTCGGCCGGGCTCGCGGCGGGCTGTGTCGTGGTGGTCATACCGATCACCGTACGAGTCCTGTGGCGCAAGGGTATGGTCCATTTCCATGGCGAACGAGTGGGCCACTTTCGGGGCCGACCTCCACCTGGAACTGCGCGGCCCACGGCTGCGCGCCGGCCTCATGGAGGCCCTGCGGGAGGCCGTGCGCAGCGGGCGCCTGGAGGCGGGCACCCGGCTGCCGTCCTCCCGGTCGCTCGCCGCCGACCTCGGCATGGCCCGCAACACCGTCGCCGACGCGTACGCGGAACTGGTCGCCGAGGGCTGGCTGACGGCCCGGCAGGGCTCCGGCACCCGCGTCGCACGGCGAGCCGCCCCCCGCAGGACGCCGGTCCAGGCCCCCGGCCCCGCCCGCACCGCGGCCGCCCGCACCACCGGGGGCCGCGCGCCGGGGTCCGCCGGTCCGAGGCCGGCCACACCGGTGGCGCCCCCGCCCGGGGGTCCCGCCCGGCCGGGAGGGGGACGGCCGGGCGCCCCGACGGGCCCGCGGCGGCCCGGCACCCCGGCACACGACCTGAAGGCCGGCACCCCCGACCTCGCCTCCTTCCCGCGGGCCGAATGGCTCAAGGCGTACCGGAGGGCGCTGACCGCAGCCCCCAACGAGGCGTTCGGGTACGGCGAACCGCGCGGCCGGATCGAACTCCGCACCGCGCTGGCCGAGTACCTCTCCCGGGCGCGCGGCGTGCACGCCCGGCCCGAGCGGATCATGATCTGCGCGGGCTTCGTGCACGGGCTGATGCTGATCGGCGAGGTGCTGCGGGGCCGCGGGGTGCGGGACGTGGCGGTCGAGTCGTACGGGCTCGACGTCCACGCGAACCTTCTGGGCCGGGCCGGGCTCGGGGTCCCGCCGCTGCCGTACGACGCACGGGGCACCCGGGTCGAGGAACTGACCGAGGAGGCGTTCGGCGAGGCCGGCGCCGTCCTCATGACGGCCGCCCACCAGTTCCCGCTGGGCGGCGCCCTGCCGCCGGACCGGCGGACCGCCGTCGTCGACTGGGCGCGCGCCGCGGGCGGCTTCGTCCTGGAGGACGACTACGACGGGGAGTTCCGCTACGACCGGCAGCCGGTCGGGGCGCTCCAGGGGCTCGACCCCGAGCGGGTCGTCTACCTGGGCACCGCGAGCAAGTCCCTCGCACCCGGCCTGCGCCTCGCCTGGATGGTGGTGCCGGAGGAGCTGATGGGCGAGGTGGTGGCCGCGAAGGGGGCCGTGGACTGGGTGTCGAGCGCGCCGGACCAGCTGGCGTTCGCGGAGTTCCTCGGCTCGGGGGCGTACGACCGGCACGTACGGGCGAGCCGGCTGCGCTACCGGCGCCGCCGCGACCAGCTGGTGGCGGCGGTGGCCGCCCACTCGCCCGAGACCCGGGTCAGCGGCATCGCGGCCGGGCTCCACGCGGTCCTGGCCCTCCCGCCCGGCACCGAACAGGAGGTCCTCCGGGCCGCCGCCTGGCACGGCCTTGCCGTCCAGGGCGTCAACCAGTTCCGCCGCCCCACCGTTCCGCCCACCCTCGACGGCCTCGTCGTCGGCTACGCCACGCCCCCGGACAGCGGCTGGCAGAACGCCCTCCGCGCCCTGTGCCGGGTCCTGCCCTGACGGATCCGGGGCGCCCGCGTCAGGGCGTGCCCGGGTTCCGTTCCGGCGCCGGGTCCGGCCCCCGTCCTGAGCCGGGAGCCGCGCGGTCGCCGGCGCGGTCGCCCGCGCCGGATTCCGTGCCGCCGCCCGTGCCGCCCGTGCCGCCCGCGTCGAGCCGCGCGGCGGCGTTCCCGGCGGGTTCCGCCGCGTCGGCCGGCGCGGGCGGTTCGCCGAAGCGGGCCAGGGTGAGGGAGCCGGCGACGGCGATGGCGAAGCCGGTGACCGCCAGCCAGCCGAGGCCCTCCCGGGTGCGGTCGCCGAGCCAGACGACCCCGACGATGGCGGGGCCGATCGTCTCGCCGAGCACCGCGCCGGCGGTCGCCGTGGTGACCGAGCCGCGCTGGAGCGCCGAGGTCAGCAGGAGGAACGCGGCCCCGCCGCCGACGAGGAGCGCGTACCAGACGGGGTCGGTGAGGTCGATGCCGTCGATGAGCCGGACCGCCACCTCCACCACCCCGAAGCCGAAGCCCGCGCCGAGGCCGAGGACCAGCGCCCGGGAGCGCGGCGGCAGCCGGCCCGCCACGACGCCCAGCAGCAGCACCCCGAACGAGACCGCGAGCAGCGCCCAGCGCAGGGCCTCCGAGCCGTCCCGGTGCCCCTCCTTGCCGGAGGCGACGGCCAGCATCGTGAGCCCGGCGCAGACCACGGCGACGGCCGTCCACTCCACCCGCTTCAACCGCACCTTCAGCACCCGTGAGGCGATGACCGCCGTGACGGCCAGGCTCGCGGCCAGAGCCGCGCCCACCACGTAGATGGGCAGGGTCCGCAGCGCCACGATCTGCAGGACGAACCCCAGCCCGTCCATGCCGAGGCCGGCGATGTAGCGCCACTGCCGCAGGGCCCGCCACATCAGCGCGACGTCGACCCCGCTGCCCGTTCCCGGCTCCGCGGCGCGGGCCGCCATGGCCTGGAACACCGAGGCGGCACCGAAGCAGACGGACGAGGCGAGCGCACAAATCATCCCGAGAAGCACGAAACGACTCTAGGTCCTGAGGCCGGAAATCACCGGCCTACACTGTGCGGTCGCGACGGTCGTGACCGCGATGGACGCGACCGCGAAGGGGAGGCGACGGACATGCGCAGGCTCAGGTCGAGCACGGTGGTGCTCGGTGGGATGGGTGTGCTCGCGGCGACGATCACCGCGTGCGGTTCGGATCCGGACAAGCGGTGCGTGGACCCGCTGACCCGCGAGGAGCTGCCCAGCTATCAGTGCGAGAGCGGCGGCGGGGGCGATGACGACGACGACAACGGCGGCACCACCCACCGCGGCTCGTACTACTACGGCGGTTCCGTCCGCGACCGGAAGGTGAGCGGCGGCAGCTTCGACAAGACGGCCGTCGACACCGGCGGCTTCGGCTGCTCCGGCACCGGCGGCGGCTGAGGCGGGCGCGGCACCGTGGAACGGCACACCATCGAGCCCCGTCCGGACTGGCAGCGGATCGTCGAGGAGCAGGGGCTTGTCTACCCGCTGACCCGCTACCCGGACGATTCGCTGCGCCCGTACTGGGACGAGAGCGCGTACTACTCCTTCACCCTGCCCGAGGTCGAGGCGCTGGAGGAGGTCGTCGAGGAGCTGCACGCGCTGAGCCTCGCGGCGGCCGCGCACATCGTCGAGCGCGACCGGTTCGCCGAGCTGGGGATCACCGACCCCCGGCTGGCCGGCCTCGTCGCCGAGTCGTGGCACCGCCGCGCCGAACTCCCCTCCCTCTACGGCAGGTTCGACCTGCGCTACGACGGCACGGGTCCGGCCAAGATGCTGGAGTACAACGCCGACACCCCCACCTCGCTCGTGGAGGCGGCCGGCCCGCAGTGGTTCTGGATGGAGGAACGGTTCCCCGGCGCCGACCAGTGGAACTCCCTCCACGAACGGCTCGTCGACGCCTGGCGGCGACAGGCCCACCTGCTGCCGCCCGGCCCCGTCCACTTCGCCCACTCGGACGGCGACGAGCTCGGCGAGGACCTGATGACGGTCGCGTACCTGCGCGAGACCGCCCAGCAGGCCGGGCTCGACACCGAGGCGCTCTCCGTCGAACGCATCGGCTGGGACCGCCTCTCGCGCCGCTTCGTGGACGACCGGCTGCGCTTCCTCCGCAGCTGCTTCAAGCTCTACCCGTGGGAGTGGCTGACCACCGACCGCTTCGGCCGGCACGTCCTGGACACCCTCGACAACGGCGGCGGGACCGGCACCACCTGCTGGATCGAACCCGCCTGGAAGATGCTGCTCTCCAACAAGGCGCTGCTCGCGATCCTGTGGGAGCTGAACCCGGGCCACCCCCACCTGCTCCCCGCCTACCTCGACGGTCCGCGCGAACTCGCCACGACGGGCGGCTGGGTCGCCAAACCGCTGCTCGGCCGCGAGGGGGCGGGCGTCACCTTGCACGAGGCCGGCACGGAGCCGTTCGTGCGGGACGGGGACGCCTGCTGCTACCAGGAGCTGGCCCCGCTGCCCGACTTCGACGGCAACCGGGTGGTGCTCGGCGCGTGGGTCGTCGAGGACGAGGCCGCGGGGCTCGGGATACGGGAGTCGGCGGGGCTCGTCACCGACGAGTACGCCCGCTTCCTCCCGCACGTCATCCTCTGAGACCTCCTCCGCGAGGAGACCTACTCGGCGACGAGACCTACTCCGCGACGTACTCCCGCAGCGGCGCGGGCGTCAGCCCGGCGGCCGCGGCCAGGTCCAGGGCTCGGGCCAGGTCCTGCGTCACCGTCTCGTTGAAGTGCAGCAGGATGATGTCGCCGGCCTTCAGCCGCGGGGCCGGCGGGGTCCACTGGCCCCAGGTGGTGAGGTCGTACGTCCAGGTCACGACCGCCTTCGCGCCGCAGGCGCGGGCCGTGGTCCGGGTGGTCGCGTCGTACGTGCCGTACGGCGGGCGCAGCAGCCGCGGCCCGTCGCCGAACTGCGCGAGATGCCGATCGCGGGCCCCGCACACCTGCGCCTTCTGGCCGGCGGCGTCGAGGGTGGTCAGGTCCGGGTGGTCGACGGTGCGGTTCTCGACGCGGGAGCGGCCCTGGTCGAGCAGCGTGTGGAAGTAACCGGAGTCGTACGAATAGGCGCCGGGGAGCAGGAACAGCGAGGCGGGCACCCGGCGGTCCAGCAGCAGCTTCGCGGCCGCCGGGTCGTGGTACCAGCCGTCGTCGATGGTGATGAAGACGACCGGGTCGGTGGTCTCGACGTGGGAGACCACCGGGACGGGCTCGGGCCAGGCCGCCCGGGGGGCGGCGTGCGCGGGTCCCGTGAACGCGCCGAGGAGCGCGAGCGGGACGAGGGCGGCGAGCGCGGCACGCACGGCGTGACGCAGACGGAGTCTCGGCATGGCCGCATCATTGGCCTAGACCAACTGTCGTGTCAATGGTCCGAGTTGCCCCGCCCGCGCCCCGCGCGGACACGCCCCGCGCCCGCCGCCACCGGACGCCGTCACTCCGACAGAACGGCCCTCAACTGCTCCAGACCCCAGTCCAGATCCTCCTTCGAGATCACCAGCGGCGGCGCGATCCGGATCGTCGAACCATGGGTGTCCTTCACCAGCACCCCGCGCTCCATCAGCCGCTCCGAGATCTCCCGGCCGGTACCCCGGGACGGCGTGATGTCCACCCCGGCCCACAGACCGCGCCCGCGCACCGCCTCCACCGCACCGCCGCCCACCAGCAGCCCCAGCTCGGCGTGGAGGTGCTCGCCCAGCTCCGTCGCCCGCTCCTGGTACTCGCCCGTCCGCAGCATCGCGATCACCTCCAGGGCCACCGCGCAGGCCAGCGGGTTCCCGCCGAAGGTCGAGCCGTGTTCACCCGGCCGGAACACCCCCAGCACGTCACGGTCGGCGACCACCGCCGACACCGGCACCACACCACCGCCCAGCGCCTTGCCCAGGATGTACACGTCGGGGACCACGCCCTCGTGCTCGCACGCGAACGTCCGCCCCGTCCGGCCCAGGCCCGACTGGATCTCGTCCGCCATGAACAGCACGTTCCGCCGGCGCGTCAGCTCCCGTACCCCCGCCAGATAGCCGGCCGGCGGGACCAGGACCCCCGCCTCGCCCTGGATCGGCTCCAGCAGCACCGCCACCGTGTTCTCCGTGACCGCGGCCTCCAGGGCCGTCAGGTCCCCGTACGGAACGATCTCGAACCCCGGCGTGTACGGACCGAAGTGATCCCGCGCCTCGTGGTCCGTGGAGAAGCTGACGATCGTCGTCGTCCGGCCGTGGAAGTTGTTCCCCGCCACCACGATCTTCGCGTGCCCGTCCGGCACGCCCTTCACCTCGTACCCCCACTTCCGGGCGGTCTTCACGGCCGTCTCGACCGCCTCCGCCCCCGTGTTCATCGGCAGCACCGCCTCCTTGCCGCACAGCTCCGCGAGCCGCGTACAGAACTCGGCGAAGCGGTCGTGATGGAAGGCCCGGGACGTCAGCGTCACCCGCTCCAGCTGGGCCTTCGCGGCGTCGATCAGACGCCGGTTGCCGTGCCCGAAGTTGAGCGCCGAGTACCCGGCGAGCATGTCGAGGTAGCGACGGCCCTCGACATCGGTCATCCAGGCGCCGTCCGCCGAGGCGACGACGACCGGAAGGGGGTGGTAGTTGTGCGCGCTGTGCGCGTCCGCGGCAGCGATCGCGTCTTCTGTCCTCGACACGGGATCTCCGTTCGTCCTGCGGATCGGGGTGACCCAGGGGGCTGTGGCCCCTTTCATATCGTCGCTCGGATGCCGGAACGGGAAACCTCGGCGACGGCGCGCCCGCTACTCTGGAAACACGCACGGCGACTGGCGTACGGGGAAGCGACCCCGGGGGAGCCGTGCGCGGCAGACCACACGAGACGCCGCTCGCCTGGGCGTCACGGGACCGAAGTCCCTGGTGGCGCCGCGCCTCTCACGCAGTGCCCCGGGACCCGTCGACGCCCGGAGGACACCACCATGACCAGCCCGCAGCCGCACCCCGCGCTCGCCGCCGCCGACCCCGAAATCGCCGCCCTCGTCGGCGCCGAGGAACGGCTCCAGAGCGAGACCCTGCGCCTCATCCCGAGCGAGAACTACGTCTCCGCCGCCGTGCTCGAAGCCTCCGGCACCGTCCTCCAGAACAAGTACAGCGAGGGCTACCCCGGCCGCCGCTACTACGAGGGCCAGCAGAACATCGACCAGGTCGAGACCCTCGCGATCGAGCGCGCCAAGGCCCTCTTCGGCGTCGACCACGCCAACGTCCAGCCCTACTCCGGCTCCCCGGCCAACCTCGCCGTCTACCTCGCCTTCGCCGAGCCCGGCGACACCGTCATGGGCATGGCCCTGCCGATGGGTGGCCACCTCACCCACGGCTGGGGCGTCTCCGCCACCGGCACGTGGTTCCGCGGCGTCCAGTACGGCGTCCGCCGCGACACCGGCCTCGTCGACTTCGACGAGGTCCGCGAACTGGCCCTCAAGGAGCGCCCGAAGGTCATCTTCTGCGGCGGCACCGCGCTGCCCCGCACGATCGACTTCGCCGCCTTCGGCGAGATCGCCCGCGAGGCCGGCGCCGTGCTCGTCGCCGACGTCGCCCACATCGCCGGCCTCATCGCCGGCGGCGCCCACCCGTCCCCGGTCGGGCACGTGGACGTCATCTCCACGACCACCCACAAGACCCTCCGCGGCCCGCGCGGCGCCATGCTCATGTCCCGCGCGGAGTACGCCAAGGCCCTCGACAAGGCCGTCTTCCCCGGCCTCCAGGGCGGCCCCCACAACCAGACCACCGCCGCCATCGCCGTCGCCCTCCACGAGGCGTCCCAGCCCTCCTTCCGCGACTACGCCCACGCGGTCGTCGCCAACGCCAAGGCCCTCGCCGAGGCGCTCCTCGCCCGCGGCTTCGACCTGGTCTCCGGCGGCACCGACAACCACCTGATCCTGATGGACCTCACCCCCAAGCAGGTCCCCGGCAAGATCGCCGCGAAGGCCCTCGACCGGGCCGGCATCGTCGTCAACTACAACACCGTCCCCTACGACCCCCGGAAGCCGTTCGACCCCTCCGGTATCCGTATCGGCACCCCCTCCCTCACCTCCCGCGGCCTCGGTACCGCGCACATGGCCCAGGTCGCCGAGTGGATCGACCGCGGCGTCGCCGCCGCCGGCACCGGCGACGAGGACGCCCTCCTCGCCGTCCGCGCCGAGGTCTCCGACCTCATGTCCGCCTTCCCGGCCCCCGGCCTCCCGTCCTGACCCACCCGACCCACCGGCCCGGCCCAGGGATCACCCGGGCCGGGCCACCGGGACCCGCCAGGAACTTGCCGGGCCACCGACCCGCCAGGACCCGGCCACCGACCCGGCCAGGACTCGGTCAGGAGCCACCGGGATCCACCACCGGGACCCACCCAGCCCCACCAGGCCCATCAGCCTCGCCCGGCCCGACGGCTGGGGCCACCGGGCCCGCCGCCGCCCCGGCCCCTCAGCCGACCGATTCCGCCGTGCGGCGGGCCCGCTCCGCGTCCGGTATGCCTTCCAGGCGGAAGGTGAGGGCGGTCCCGTTCACCGTCCAGAGGAGGGTGGGGCCCGCGGTGCGGACCTCGTGCCTCCAGGGCGCACCCGCCCCGTCCGTCATCGGGAAGGTCAGCAGGTGAGGGGCCGCGAACCAGTAGCCCTGCGCGCCGTCCGGGAGGTCGACCCAGTCCGGGTTCGTCGTGACCTGCTTGGCGAAGCCGATGTCCAGGCGCGCGGGGAACTCGTCGAGCCGGATCGTCCGCCCGCCGTCGCGCCAGCAGAGGCTGATCACCGCCCGGCCCCGCTCGGCCGACCCCGTCACCACGGCGGCGTCCGGCGGGCCGAGCACGCTCGGTATCTGCGGCTCGAAGCCGGCCAGGCGCCCGGCCTCCGCCGGCGGCACCGGGTCGGGGCACCCCGGCACCGGCCCACCGGCCGGGACCCGGACGCCGTCCGGGTCGTACCGCACGGCGACCCCGCCGAAGCCGAACCAGTCCGCCACCGTCGCCCGCACCGGCGGCGTCAGCACCAGCACGATCAGCACGCCGGTCAGACCCGCCACCAGCGCCCGCCACCGCTCGCGCGCCCACCCGCGCACCGATGCCCACCACCGTGCCCACCACCGCGGCCGGACCGGCTCAGGCTCCGGCACCGGGGTCGGGACCCGCTCGGCGAGGAGCTGCGCCAGCACCCGCTCGGCCATCGACTCGCCGTCCACGTCCGGCACCCGAAGCCGCCGCCCCAGCTCCCTCAGCTCGTCCGGCAGACCCTCGTCAGCCACGCTCCCCACCTCCTTCCCGGCCTTCCCCCAGCACCCGTCCCAGCTTCTTCAGGGCCCGGCTCAGCCGGGACTTCACCGTCCCCCTCGGCCAGCCGAGGGCCAGGGCCGTCTCCGTCTCGTCCAGCTCCAGGAGGTAGCGGTGGACCACCACCTGCCGATGGTCCTCGGCGAGACCGTCCAGGGCCTCCCACAGCCGCCGGCTCCGCTCCCGCTCCTCGGCCGCCACCGCCGGGTCCGCCGACTCCGGTATCAGCGGCTCGGCCCCGAGCAGATCCGCCTCGCGATCACGGACGGCGCGCTGCCGACCCGCCGAGCGCACTGTGTTCCTGGTCTCATTGGCCACGATCCGCAGCAGCCACGGCCGGAACGCCGACCCCTCCTTGAAACGCCCGAGCGACACGTACGCCTTGAAGAACGCCTGCTGCACCACGTCCTCGGCCTCCGCGCCCGCGCCGCACGCCACCGCCGCTCTCAGCGCCACCGCCGTGTGCGCGCGGACCAACTCCGCGTACGCCTCCGGCTCTCCGGCGCGCACGCGTGCGATCACCACGGCCTCGTCGTCGACCAGGCCCCCCTCCCGCGTCCTCACACTCTTGATACACCGGCCGACGGGGATCGGTTCCCACACCTGAGAGAATGATGTGCATGGCCTCTGACAGTCCCCGCGTGCTCTCCGGAATCCAGCCCACCGCAGGCTCGTTCCACCTCGGCAACTACCTCGGCGCCGTCCGCCAGTGGGTCGCCCTCCAGGAGACCCACGACGCCTTCTACATGGTCGTCGACCTGCACGCCATCACGGTCCCGCAGGACCCCGCGGAGCTGCGGGCGAACACCCGGCTCGCCGCCGCCCAGCTGCTCGCGGCCGGTCTCGACCCCGAGCGCTGCACCCTCTTCATCCAGAGCCACGTCCCCGAGCACGCGCAGCTCGGCTGGGTCATGAACTGCCTCACCGGCTTCGGCGAGGCGTCCCGCATGACCCAGTTCAAGGACAAGTCCGCCAAGCAGGGCGCCGACCGCGCCACCGTCGGCCTCTTCACCTACCCGGTCCTCCAGGTCGCGGACATCCTGCTCTACCAGGCCGACCAGGTCCCGGTCGGCGAGGACCAGCGCCAGCACATCGAGCTGACCCGCGACCTCGCGGAGCGCTTCAACGGCCGCTTCGGCGAGACGTTCACGATCCCGGCGCCGTACATCCTCAAGGAGACGGGGAAGATCTACGACCTCCAGGACCCGACGATCAAGATGAGCAAGTCGGCGTCGACGCCGAAGGGCCTCATCAACCTCCTGGACGACCCGAAGATCAGCGCGAAGAAGGTCAAGAGCGCGGTCACCGACACCGACACGGTGATCCGCTTCGACCCGGAGAACAAGGCGGGCGTCTCCAACCTGCTCACGATCATGTCCACGCTCACCTCCACGTCCGTCGAGGACCTGGAGAAGAGCTACGAGGGCAAGATGTACGGCGCGCTGAAGACGGATCTCGCGGAGGTCATGGTGGACTTCGTCACGCCGTTCCGGTCCCGCACCCAGGAATATCTGGACGACCCGGAGACGCTGGACTCGGTCCTGGCCAAGGGAGCCGAGAAGGCCCGCGCGGTCGCGGCGGAGACGCTGGCGCAGACGTACGAGCGCATGGGCTTCCTGCCCGCCAAGCACTGAGTCCAAGGACCCTGGCCCAAAGGGTGGTGCAGGCCGCACACTGGCGGCTGCACCACCACACACAAGTCGACCGACGACGGAGGAGAACGACGTGGGGACCGTAACGCTCGGCGTTTCGATCGCGGTCCCGGAGCCCTACGGCAGCCTGCTCCAGGAGCGGCGCGCCGGCTTCGGGGACCCGGCCGCCTACGGCATCCCCACGCACGTCACCCTGGTCCCGCCGACCGAGGTCGCGGAGGAGCGGCTGCCGGCGATCGAGGCGCACCTGGCCGGTGTCGCCGCCGACCACCAGCCGTTCCCCGTGCGCCTCAAGGGCACCGGGACCTTCCGGCCGCTCTCCCCGGTCGTCTTCGTCAAGGTGAAGGAGGGCGTCTCCCTCTGCCACCGGCTCCAGCACCGCATCCGTGACGAGGCCGGGCCGCTGGTGCGCGAGCTCCAGTTCCCGTACCACCCGCACGTCACCGTCGCGCACGGCATCTCCGAGGAGGGGATGGACCGGGCGTACGAGGAGCTCGCCGGGTACGAGGCGGCCTGGACCTGCCGCTCCTTCGCCCTGTACGAGCAGGGCCCGGACGGCGTGTGGCGGAAGCTGTACGACTATCTGTTCGGCAGCGGTCGCCCCATCTCCGCCGTCCCCGCCCAGGGCTCCAGCCCGGTCGACGAGCCGACCGCGACCCCCACCGGCTGACCCTCCCGGCGACAGCCGCCGGCTCACCACCGGCCGTCCCGGCGACACCCGCCGGCATCCGCCGTCCCTCCCGGCGACACCCGCCGGTCCGTCCCGGGCGGCTGCGCGCCGCGAGGCGTACCTCACATCGGCAGGCGCCGGAAGAGCGGCCTCGGGGCGTGCCGTACGGCGGCCATCACCATCCGCAGCGCTCCCGGCACCCACACCGTCTCCGAGCGCCGCCGCAGCCCCAGCTCGATCGCGCCCGCGACGGCCTCCGGGGTCGTGGCGAGGGGTGCCGGGGCGAGCCCGGCCGTCATCTTCGAGCGCACGAACCCGGGCCGGACGACCATGACGTGCACGCCGGTGCCGTGCAGCGCGTCACCGAGGCCCTGGGCGAAGGCGTCGAGCCCCGCCTTCGAGGAGCCGTAGATGAAGTCGGCGCGGCGGGCCCGCTCGCCCGCCACCGAGGAGAGCACCACGAGCGAGCCGTGCCCCTGCGCCTGGAGCGCGCCCGCGCACACCAGGCCCGCCGAGACGGCGCCGGTGTAGTTGGTCTGGGCGACCCGGACGGCGGCGACGGGGTCGGACTCGTCGTGCGCCTGGTCGCCGAGGACCCCGAAGGCGAGCAGCACCATGTCGATGTCGCCCTCGGTGAAGATCTTGCCGAGCCGTTCCTCGTGCGACTCGGTGTCGAGCGCGTCGAAGGGCACGGTGCGCACCTCGGCCCCGAGCGCGCGCAGCGAGTCCGCGGCGGCGGTCAGGGCGGGGGAGGGGCGGCCGGCCAGCCAGACCGTACGGGTACGGCGGGCGATCAGCCGGCGGGCGGTGGCGAGCCCGATCTCGGAGGTGCCGCCGAGGACGAGCAGGGACTGCGGCGCGCCGAAGGCGTCCTTCATGGTGGGTGCTCCTCAGAGGGCGAGACGGCGGGACAGGTCCGAGGTGAGGACGGACCGGGGGTCGAGTTCGGCGCGCAGCGCGCGGAACTCGTCGAGCCTCGGGTACATCGCGGCCGGCGCACCCGGCCGCAGCCGGGAGTCCTCGGCGAGGTGGATCCGGCCGCCGGGCAGGTCGACGGCGAGGGTCCAGCCGGGGAGCGGGAAGGGCAGCCGGCCGGGGCCGCCCGCGCCGCCGGCCCGGACGACGGCCGCCGCCTTGGCGTGTCCGCGGGGCCGGTGCACGCGCGCGAGGGTGGGCGAAGTGCGGCCCCAGCCGGTGAGCGCCGCGCAGTCGCCGTCCAGGACGTGGGTCTCGACAGCCATAAGGGTGACCGTATAGCCGTCTCTGTCGCTTATGCCGGTATTGCGGGCCTGTTCGTTACGGGATGTCGGTCGCGGGTACGGGAGCCGCGACGGGGGATTCTCGTACTCCGGCCATCTCACGGACCAACGGATCAAAGGGGTACGCGTACGACATGGACTGGCTGACCAAGCTCCCCGTCATCGGCCCCGTGGTCACCCGCCTCATGCGGACCCATGCCTGGCGCTCGTACGAGACCCTCGACGAGGCCCACTGGAGTCGGCTCGCCGCCGCGATCACCTTCCTGTCCTTCCTCGCGCTCTTCCCGCTGATCACCGTCGCCGCCGCCGTCGGGGCCGCGCTGCTCAGCGACGACCAGCTCGACCGGATCGAGGAGAAGATCTCCGACCAGGTGCCGGGCATCTCCGACCAGCTCGACATCGGCGGGCTCGTCGCCAACGCCGGCACCATCGGGCTCGTCGCCGGCGCCATCCTGCTCCTCACCGGCATCAGCTGGATCGGCTCCATGCGCGACTGCCTGCGCGCGGTGTGGGGCCTCGACGCCGTCGAGGGCAACCCGATCCTGCTCAAGGGCAAGGACGCGCTCATCCTCGTCGGCCTCGGCGGCGTCGCGCTCTGCTCGCTCGCCGCGTCCTGGCTCGGCTCCACCGCCGTCGGCTGGAGCGCCGACCGGATCGGCATCTCCGGCGACGGGGCGGGCGGCTTCTTCCTCCAGTTCGCCGCCGTCCTCGTCGCCGCCGTCGCCGACTTCCTGATCCTGCTCTACGTCCTGACCCTGCTGCCCGGCGTCCAACCGCCCCGCCGCCGGCTCGTCGTGGCGGCGCTCATCGGCGCCGTCGGCTTCGAACTGCTCAAGCTGCTGCTCGGCGGCTACATGAGGGGCGTCGCGGCGAAGTCGATGTACGGCGCGTTCGGCGTCCCGATCGCCCTGCTGCTGTGGATCAACTTCACCGCGAAGCTGCTGCTGTTCTGCTCGGCCTGGACGGCGACGGGCTCACGCCGGGACCCGGAGACCCCTGAGCCGGCCGGGACCTCTGAAGCCACGGAGACCTGAGCCGGCCCGGACCTCTGAGGCTACTGGGACTCCTGGGCCTGACCGGACTCCTGAAGCTCCTCGGACTCCCGGGAATCCGGGGACTCCTGACGCTTCTCCGGATCCTGCGACTTCGGATCCTGCGACTCCGCCGGATCGTGCGACGGGTCCTGCGACTCCGCCGGCTTCCGGTCGCCGTCCGGGGAACGACGGCGGAGAGCCCCCGACCCGGCCAGCGGCCAGCGGCGGTTGACCACGAAGACCGCGGCGGCCAGGAGCACCAGCACCCCGCCCGCCACGCCGAGCGCGATCCCGACACCGCCGGACCCCTGTGTGGAGGCGGTCGTCTCCTTCGGGGCGTTCTTGCCGGGCGCCGGGGCCGGCACCGTCCCGCTGTCCGGGGCGGCCGACTCCGTACGCGCCGACCGCGGCGGCACCAGCTCGCCCACCGGGGTCACCTTCCCGGCCGCCGCGAAACCCCAGTCGAGCAGCCGGGCGGTCTCGCGGTAGACCGCGTGCTGCTCCTTCGAGGACGGGTTCATGACGGTGACGAGCAGCACCTTGCCGTTCCGCTCGGCGACGCCCGTGAAGGTGGCACCCGCGTGCGTGGTGTTGCCGTTCTTGACCCCGGCGATGCCCGGGTACGGGGCGACGCCGAGGTCGCCCGTCAGCAGTCGGTTGGTGTTCTGGATCTCGAAGCTCTCCCGCTTCTTGCCCGGCTTGGCCTCGCCGGGGAAGACGGCCCGCGGGGTGGCGGCGTACTCGCGGAAGTCCTCCTTCTGCATGCCGCTGCGGGCGAAGAGCGTCAGGTCGTACGCGGAGGAGAGCTGGCCCGGGGCGTCGTAGCCGTCCGGGGAGACCACATGGGTGTCGAGCGCCTGGAGCTCGGCCGCGCGGTCGTTCATGTCCGACACGGTCTGCTTCAGGCCGTTGTTCATGCTGGTCAGGACGTGCACGGCGTCGTTCCCGGACCGCAGGAACACGCCGAGCCACAGGTCGTGGACGCTGTAGGTCTGCTTCTCCTTGATGCCGACCAGGCTGGACCCGTCCCCTATGCCCGCCAGGTCCTGGTTGGTGACCAGGTGGTTCTGCGTCTTCGGGAACTTCGGCAGCAGGGTGTCCGCGAAGAGCATCTTGAGCGTGGACGCCGGCGCCAGCGGCCAGTGCGCGTTGTGCGCGGCGAGCACCGCCCCCGTCTCGGCGTCCGCGACGATCCAGGAACGCCCCGACAACTCCTTCGGCAGCACCGGCGCACCCGCGTTGAGCTGCACCTGCGTCCCGGGCAGTCCGAGCAGTGAGCCCCCGACCTTCGACATCCCGGCGGGGGGCAGGGGCTGCTTGTCCCCCTCCTCCGCGTGCGCCGCAGGCGCGACGGTCACGAGCGGAAGGAATACAGCAGCGGCGACCGCCCATGCGGTCTTCTTCGAAGCAGACACGGTCGAGAACGTACAGGCCCGCACCAGAGATCCGAACCCCACCCGGCGGTTCGTCCGGGCTCGTCCACCCGGACGCGGGCCCCGCGGGACCCCCGGTGATACTGGGGCCATGAAGCTCAGCCGCCGTGTCTCCTGGTTCCTGCTCGCCTTCGGCGTGTGGAGCTGGTTCATCTGGATCACCTTCGTCAAGAACCTCTGGAAGGACGGGAGCGGTCTCGCCTTCGACGACGCGGGCGACCCGACGGCCTACTTCTGGGTTCATCTGCTGCTCGCGGTCACGTCCTTTGTCCTGGGGACGGTGGTCGGGGTGATCGGGTTGCGCGGAGTGCGCGCCGGGCGCCGCGACGACGGTCACAGCGCCTGAGGAAACGGCCGGGAAGGCGCTGAAGCGGCTGCTGGAGAAGTAGGCGGAGAGAGGGTTCGGGGCGTGGGCGTCTTTCTGGTGGTCCTGGTCGTGGTGCTCGGGCTGCTCGGTGCGGTGCACTGGTACGTGTGGCGGCGGCTGGTGCGGGATGTGACGGCGCCGGGGGGGCCGGGCGCGCCGGATCGGTACGGCCGCGGTGGTGGCACTGCCGGTGCTGTCGGTGGCGGCGCTGGTGTCGTCGCGCGCGGGTGCGCCGTTCCGGGTGCAGCAGGTCGTCGCGTGGCCGGGGTTCCTGTGGCTGGCGGTGCTGCTCTACCTCACGCTGGCGCTGCTGGTCGGCGAGGCCGTACGCCCTGTCCTGAGGGCATGGCTCGCCCGCCGAGCGGGGAGCGCTGCTCCCGGGCCCCAGCCCGCATCCCAGCCCCAGCCCCAGCCCGCATCCCAGCCCCAGCCCCAGCCTGAGCCTGAGTCCCTGCCCGAGCCCGGGTCCCAGCCCCAGCCGGAGCACCGGCGGGGGGCCCAGCCCGAGCCGGAGCCCCAGCCCGAGGCCGTCACGGTGGCGCCCGGCGGAGGTGCGGTCGAGGCGAGTGGCGAGTCCGGCGCGGCCGAGGTGTCGCGGCGGCTGTTCGTGGCGCGGGTGGTCGGCGGGTCGGCGGCCGCGGTGGCGCTCGGGACGGTGGGGTACGGCACGTACGGGGTGCTGCGCGGGCCGCGGGTCAAGCGGGTGACGGTGCCGCTGGCGAAGGTGCCCAGAGCGGCGCACGGGTACCGGATCGCGGTCGTCTCCGACATTCACCTCGGTCCGATCCTGGGCCGCGCGCACACCCAGCGGATCGTGGACACGATCAACTCCGCGCAGCCGGATCTCATCGCGGTCGTCGGCGACCTGGTCGACGGGACCGTCGAGAACCTGGGGCCGGCCGCCGAGCCGCTCGCGCGGCTGCGCGCCCGTCATGGTTCGTTCTTCGTGACCGGCAACCACGAGTACTTCTCGGGGGCCGACGCGTGGGTCGACCACGTACGGGAGCTCGGTCTGCGTCCGCTGCGCAACGAGCGGGTGGAGATCGCGGCGGGCTTCGACCTCGCGGGTGTGGACGACGTGGCGGGGGAGAGCGAGGGGCAGGGGCCGGACTTCGCGCGAGCCCTCGGGGACCGCGACCGGGCGCGGGCGGCGGTCCTGCTGGCGCATCAGCCGATCGTCGTGCACGACGCGGTGCGGCACGGGGTGGACCTCCAGCTGTCGGGGCACACGCACGGCGGCCAGCTGTGGCCGGGGAACCACCTCGCCGAGCTGGCGAACCCGACCGTCGCGGGGCTGGAGCGGTACGGCGACACGCAGCTGTACGTCTCGCGGGGCGCGGGTGCCTGGGGGCCGCCGGTGCGGGTCGGGGCGCCGTCGGACATCACGATCGTCGAACTCGCCTCGAAACAGGCGTAATCGGTATCGGTCACTCGCTGCTCCGAGACCGATACGTGCTGCTCATCGACTTAAAGTCTCATATCCCGGACATATACCTGTCGTGTGAAAGTTTTCTCTTCCGCTTGTGAAACCGGTGTGATGGGATGACGGCATCGCGGCGTGTTCGGGGGGTTCGTCGCTTCTGGGGTGGCACCAAATGAAGGAAGCACGGCAATGCGGTCGACGGTCCGTCTGCGGATCCTCATCACTTGTGGAGTACTGGTGGCGGCCGGGGTCGGGGGCTGGCAACTGCTGCCCTCCGACGACGGCCGGACCGATCCGATCAGTGTCGGCACGACCGACGAGGTCACTTCACTGGACCCGGCCGGCGCGTACGACGCCGGTTCCTGGGCCATGTACAGCAACGTCTTCCAGTCGTTGCTGACGTTCAAGCCGGGGTACAGCGCCCCGGTTCCCGACGCGGCGGAGAGCTGCAAGTTCGTGGGCACCAAGCTCACGACGTACCAGTGCACGCTCCGCGACGACCTGACGTTCGCCAACGGGCGCAAGGTGACCGCGGAGGACGTCAAGTACTCCTTCGAGCGCATGCTGCGGATCAAGACGGACGTCGGCCCGCAGCCGCTGTTCCCGACGCTGAAGACCGTGACGGCCGACGGGCGCACCGTCACCTTCCACCTGAGCGGCCGGGACGCCACGTTCCCGCTGAAGGTGGCCACGGGCGCCGGTTCGATCGTCGACAGCAGCCAGTACCCGGCCAACGGCCTGCGGGCCGGCACCTCGGTCGACGGATCCGGGCCGTACGTGCTGAAGGAGTACAAGGAGGGCGAGTCCGCCCGCCTGGAGCCCAACCCGAACTACCGGGGCGCCATCACCAAGGCCGGCGGCCCGGTCCTCGTGAAGTACTTCGGCCAGTCCTCGGAGCTCGCCGACGCCTGGAAGTCGAAGCAGGTCCAGGTGACGCACCGGCAGCTCCCGCCGAACTACCTGTCGACGCTGGAGACGAAGGACGGCACCCGCGTCACCGAGGCGGAGAGCGCCGAGATCCGCAACATCAACTTCAACGTGCGGCCCGGCTCGCCGATGGCGAAGAAGGCCGTCCGGCAGGCCGTCGCCGCCGTCATCGACCGTCCGGAGATCACCACCGGCGCCTACAAGGGCACGGTCGAGCCGCTGTACTCCCTCATCCCGCAGGGATTCGTCGGCCACAGCACCGCGTTCTACGACGTCGACCCGGCGCCGGACGCCAAGAAGGCGAAGCGGATCCTGCGGGCGGCCGGCATCACCAAGCCGGTGAAGTTCACCTTCGGGTTCCGCAAGGACGCCACCTACGCCACCGAGACCGCCGAGATCAAGCGGCAGCTGGAGGAGACCGGCCTGTTCGAGGTCGAGGTCGTCGAGGCCGACTGGCAGAGCTTCCAGAAGGGGTACGCGCGCGGCGCCTACGACGCGTACACCGTCGGCTGGCTCCCCGACTTCCCCGACTCCGACAGCTTCACCGCGCCGCTCGTCGGGACGCAGAACACCCTGCACAACGGCTTCTCCAGCAAGGAGATCGACACGCTGATCTCCTCGACGCAGCAGTACAGCGACCGGTCCCGCGCGACCGCCGACTTCCGGGAGATCCAGAACGAGGTCGCCTCGGACGTCCCGCTGATCCCGCTGTGGCAGAAGAAGGACTACGTCCTGTCCACCGAGGCCGTCGCCGGCTCCCAGTACCTCACCGACGGCACCGGCATCTGGCGCCTGTGGGAACTCAGCTGGATCTAGGGCCTGTCTGACCGTTCCCGCCGGGTCCGGCCCGACCGGAACGGCCTCTGCCGGACACGGCCTCAGGCCGTCGGCGGCTTCGCGGTGGCCCGCTTGGGCTTGCCCGAGGCCGCCATTCCGGCTGCCGTCGGCATGAAGTCGGCGAGCAGCTCGTGGGTCTCCTTGACCAGCGGGCGCAGGATGCGGAAGCGGGAGAGCGAGATCGCGCGGGCGGTGACCGGCGCGAGCCGCTCGACCAGGCGCCGGCTGTTGGCGGCGTTCTCCGAGCGGTCGTACACCCAGAACAGCACCAGGCCCATCTGCTGGAGCCACAGCAACTGCGGGAGCGCTTCCTTCAGTTCCGGGTCGACCTTGACCGAGGCGCCGGAGATGACCCGGCGGTGCACCTCGATCGCGGCCTCGCGCGGGCCCTCCGACTCGGGCGAGAAGGGGCTGAGCGGGCTGTCCGGGTCGGCGGCGTTCTTGAAGAACTGGGACGCGAACTCGTGGTACGGCTCCGCGATGTCCAGCCAGCCGAGGTAGACCCCGCGGATGCGGGCCGTGAGGTCCTTCTCGCCGCCGGTCAGGATGGGCTCGACGGCCGCCTGGTGCTCCTGGGCGATCCGGTCGTAGAAGCCCTGGACGAGGTGCTCCTTGGACGAGAAGTAGTAGTACGCGTTGCCGACGGAGACCCCGGCCTCCTGGGCGATGGCCCGCATCGTCGTCTTGTCGTAACCGCGCTCCTTGAACAGCCGGAGCGCGGTCTCGAGGATGAGCGTGCGGGTCTGCTCGCTCTTGGGGGCCTTCTTGTCTTCGTTCACGTCCGTCACGGGGCCGAGCCTAGTCGGGCGGGCGGGGCGCCTCGCAGCGCCCGTCCTCGCAGGACGGCCCCTTCAGGGCCTCGCGCCACTTCGCGGCGGCCAGGACCGTCATCCGGGCGAACGGCTGCCCGGCGGGGGTGGCCAGCCAGTGGGCCTTGGCCCGGTGGTCGGCGAGTGCCCAGAGGCAGACGATCCAGGCGGAGGTCTCCCGGTAGACCTGGCCCCGGTCCCCGACCACGGTGATCTCCCGCAGGGTGGCGGTGTGGTCGAGGTCCGGGAAGCGGCGCCCGGCCTCGCGCGATCCGGCGGGTACGAGGTCGAGCGGGACGAGCTGCCGCTGGCGGAGCAGCCAGTGCCTGAGGTGCACGCAGAGCGGGCAGTCGGCGTCGTACAGCACGGTGAGGCGTCCCACCGGGGTCGTCGGCGCCGCCGGGTGCGGCGCGGTCGGGGCCGGCATGCCGGGCTCAGACCTGGGGGGCCGGCGGGGCCCAGGGGCCGCCCTTGGGGGTCGTGGTCCAGCCCTGCGGGCCGACCGGCGGCACCTGCTCGCGCTCCATGACTCCGCGGCGGCGGATCCTGTTGAGCACGTACACGTTCCCGAGGTGCATGACGCCGAGGACGAGCAGCACGACCCCGAGCTTGACGGAGAGGGCCTCGAAGAGCGCGCGGGCGTCGAGGACGGCGTCGTCCTGGCTCAGGTAGAGGGCGACGAAGCCGAAGTTGACGAGGTAGAAGCCGACCACCAGGAGGTGGTTCACGGCGTCGGCGAGCTTCTCGTTCCCGTGCAGGACGTCCGCGAGGAAGACCTTTCCGTTGCGGCTGAGCGTCCGCGCGACCCAGATCGTGAGGGCCACGCTGATCAGCAGATAGGCGATGTAGGCGACGACAGTGAGGTCCATGCCCCACCCTCCCTTGAACACGTTCAAAAGCTGACGGGCATGACTGTAGACCCATCTTTGAACGTGTTCAAGTCGCCGGAGCGATGCGGTGGCCACCCCCTTTCCGGGCACCTGGGATCGGTCGGATGACGCTCTCTCACGACCAGGCCGGACCCGGCCCCTCGACCACCTCGGCGTCGACCGGGCCGCCGTCGTCGGCGAACGGCCGCGGGAGCGGCCGTCAGTTCGGGTCCGCTCCGGTCGACGCCACCCCCACGAACAGATCGACGTCCCGGAACGCCTCCGACAGCGCGAGCGCCGGTACGTCGGCCAGCGCGGCCTCCGCCCAGGCGCCCCGTGGGCCCGCCGCACCGGCCCGGCGCTCGAACCGGACCCGGTCCGTGGAGCAGAGCCGGGCCACCCCGTCGTGGCTCGCCCCCTCGTCGACCAGCTCCAGGAGGAACCGGGCCCGCCAGCGCGTCCCCTCGTCGGCCCGGAGGTGCCCCGGGGGCGGCAGCTCCTTCACCATCTCCGAGGACCAGCCGTCCGAGAAGTACCCCAGGTGGTGACCGGTCCAGCGGCGCTCGGCCATCAGCGCCCGCGCCTGCCCGTACCGCAGGACGTGCCCCGCGAAGCGGGAAGAGGACGGGCCGGCGCCGAGCTCGGCCGGAGTCGGCGGGTACACCTCGCGGAAGACCTGCTTGAACGGCTGGTGCTCCCCGCGCTCCGTCACCGCGACCCGCCACTCGGCGACCTCCTCGCCGTCGGACCGCAGCGGATGCCACAGCCGCAGCCGGGCGCCCGGGCCCACCGGCCGGGCGGTGCCGTCCGCGCCGGCCAGCGCCCAGCCGCCCCCGGTGCGCTCCGGCAGCCCCGCGGTCCACCGCGCGCCGCCGCCCTCCGCGTCGTCCTCCGCGACACCCCCTGTGGGGTCCCCGGTGCCGTCCTCCGCGCCCTCCGCGACCTCCCAGAGGAGCGCCCGGGCCACGGCGCCGGTCACCGGATGGTCCACGTAGTACCGCTGCCAGTCCTCCGCCGGCCAGACCGTCCCCGCCGCCAGGTGTTCCTCCAGGCGGACCCGCTCGGCGGCGACCAGGGCCGTGAGCTCCTTCGTCCCGGCCCTGACCCGCTTCAGCTCCTCCGCGTACTCCTCCCGGACCGCCCGCGGCGCGGTCTTCAGGACCCGCCCCTCGGGGCCCCGGAAGGACAGGACCACGGTGCCGGGCTCCCGTACCGCCAGCTCCGCCGTGAACGCCCCCAGCGCCGCCTCGCGGACCCCGCGCCCGTCGAGCCCGAGCGTCGCGACCCCACGCTCGCGGAGCATCGACGGCGTCACCCCCGAGCGCGCGGCGACGCCCTCCAGGGCCCTGGCGATCCCCTTGGCCACCGTCCGGTTCCGCACCTTCTCCGGCAGCCGCCCGAGCCACTGCACGGCCTCCTCGCCCCGCGGGCCCCCGCACTCCCCGAGTACCGCGACGGCCGCCGTGGCCAGCGGCTGGCTGCGGCAGAACCCGCCGGAACCACCGTGCCCCGTCCCCGCGTGCAGCGCCACGGCCCCCACCAGCGGCACCACCCACTCGGCGTCCACGTCGAGCGCCGCCCACAACACTCCTCTGACCAGGGAGGTGTTGGTGGCGCCCGCGAGGCTCCAGTCGGCCCCGTGCCAGGGGTTGAGGTCCGTCACCCGGTGCTCGGGCTGTGCGGCGATCCCCTCCAGCAGGCGCCGCACCACCACCGGCCCGTGCTCGGCGTCCGCGAGCAGGGCCGCCGCCTTCCGGCGCCAGGTCCGTGTCGCCCGGGGCTTGTCCAGGAGGACGCAGTGCCCGAGGAAGGCCGCCACCCCCACCCCCGCGAGCAGCCCTCCGTGCGCGGCGCGCATCGCCGGGCCGTACTCGTCGAGCCCGTCGAGGACGTGGCGGGGCAGTCGGCCGGGCTCCACCGGCACCTCCCGGCGCAGCAGGACGTCCATGCGGTCCCGTATCCCCGCGAACTCGAAGCTCTGGTAGACGCGCAACGACTCGGCCATCCGGCGCAGCGCCAGCACCCGGGGCCGGTCGAACTCCCCGGCCTGCACGGCCGCCGACAGGGCGATCGGCACCACGGTCCGGAACTTCGCCTGGAGTTCGTGCGGGGCGAGCAGCGCGTCCCTTCCCAGGAGCCGCGCGAGCAGCAGATCCGCCTCGTCCGGAGACCAGCCCAACTCCTGCTCCGCCAGGACGGCGAGGGCGGCCCCCGCCCGGTGCTGCGTGCTGTGGCACGCCCGCACCTGGAGCGTGAGCGCGCACTCCCGGCGTGCTTCGGTGTCCAAGGAGCCGAGCAACTCCTCGACCGCCCCCGGTTCCTCCACGAGCTCGCGGGCCAGCGCCTCGTCCAGCCTGCCGTGCAGGCTCGTGTTCCCCACCATGCCGACGACGGTAGAGGACCCCACTGACAGCTCTACCGGAACCGCCGTACCCCCGGCACCAGTGCCGTGCCCAGGCAGCAGCCGCCGACGATCACCGCAGCGGCCAGCAGGGGGACTTCGGGGCCCCAGGCGGAGGCGGCGAGCGGGGCCAGGGCGTATCCGAGGGGCATCGCGGCGAGGGAGAGGAGCCAGTCGTAGGAGGTGACGCGGGCGAGCGCGTGGGCGGGCACGGCCCGCTGGACGGCGGTCGCCCACACGGGGGAGAGGAAGCCGAGCCCCGCCTGCGCGAGCCCGTACGACGCGATGGTCACCGGCGCGGGCGCGGCGACGGCGAGCAGGACGAGCGGCAGCGCGTACGTGGCGAGCCCGAGGTTCGCGGTGAGGACGGGGCGCCGGGGGCGGGCGCGGTCGGCGAGCAGGGCGCCCAGGAGGAAGCCGGCGGCGCCGGTCTGGAGGAAGACGACCCAGGTGGTGGCGCCGCCGAGGCGGTGCAGGGCGATGGCGGGGCCGAGGGTCATCAGGACGGCGGCGGCGCCGTTCCAGGCGCTGTGGCCGATCAGGCTCGTCCAGTACCAGTCGCGGGAGCGGACCTCCTGCCAGCCTTCGGCCAGGTCGGCGCGGAGCGAGCGGCGCGGTATCGGCACGCGCTCGACCCGTACGGCCGTCAGCAGCAGGGCGCTGGCGGCGAAGGTGGCCGCGTCCAGGACGAACGCCCAGCCGGGCCCCACGGTCAGCACCAGGGTGCCGGCGAGGGCCGGCCCGGCGAGCCGGGTGGCGCTCTGGGCGACTCCCGTGGCGGCGTTGGCACGGTGCAGCGAGGCGGCCGCGACCGTGCCCTTCACCAGGGGTGAGCCGGTCGGCATCGCGAAGGCGCCGGCGGCTCCGCCGAGCGCCTCGGCGACCGCGAGGACGGCGAGGCTCGGGGTGCCGCCGAGCAGCTGGACGCCGACGAGGAGCTGGGTGGCGCAGCGGACGAGGTCGGTGGTGAGCGCGACCGTTCGGGCGTCGAAGCGGTCGCCGACGACTCCGCCCACGGGCAGCAGGAGCAGCTTGGGGACCATCGCGCAGCCGAGGACGAGGGCGAGCGCCGCGGTGGAGCCGGTGGCCTCCAGGACGGCGAGGGCGAGGGCGGCGGGGATGGCGGCGTCGCCGAGGAGGGAGAGGGTCCGTCCGGTGAAGAGCAGGCGGAAGGAGCGGGTGCGCAGGGGGTGGGGTGCGGCCGGGGTCGTGAGGGTTTGTTCGGGGGTGGCGGGCATGCTGCGTAGAGTATTTCGGTGTCGAATAATTCGTCAACGAAATACTTCCCCCTGAGAGGCGCCGCCCCCGGACGTACGATCACTTCATGGCGCTCCCCGAGGAACCGCGTGCCCCCCGCGCACCCGACCCGCGTGACTGGACCGACGAGCACGTCGCCCGCTGGCAGCCCGTCCTGCCCGACCTCGACCCCGTCGTCGAAGGCGCCGTCACCCGCATGAAGAAGCTCTCCGTCCACTTCCGCCGGGTCAGGGAACAGTCCCTCGTCGACTTCGACCTGGAGCGCCACGAGTTCGACACCCTCCACAAGCTCTCCGGCCGCGGCGGCAGCGCCGCGCCCTCCGAGCTGGCCCAGGACCTCGACCTCGCCCCCGCCTCCGTCTCCGGCCGCCTCGACGCCCTGGAGAAGCGCGGGTTCGTCCGCCGCACCCAGTCCACGACCGACCGCCGCAGGGTCGTCGTCGAACTCACCGCCGCCGGCCGCGAGACCTGGCTCGGCGCCATGGACGTCCTCGGCCACGAGGAGTACCGCCTCCTCGGCGTCCTCACCTCCGAGGAGCGCACCCTGCTCAACGACATGCTGCGCCGGATCATGGTCGAGGCCGAGGCGGGCGGCCCCACCCAGTCCTGGCACGCCTGACGGCGCACGGTCTGCGGCCGCCCCTGCCCTCGTCCCGCCGAGCGACCGTCAGAACCACGCCGTCGCCCTCAGAACCACGCCGTCGTCCTCAGGACCACGCCGTCGTCCTCGCGCCCCGGAAGCCGGCGCCCGCGATCCGCATGACGCGGTCGACCTCGCGCTCCGGGTCCTTGCCGGTCGGCAGGGTGGAGTACACCACGATCCGCCCCAGGCCGGGCGTCGCGAAGATCCCGCTCGTGTACCCGCGGTTCGTGCCCGTCTTGCCCCAGACGACCGGCCCGTCGCCGGGCGCCCGCATGCGCCTCAGGCCGCCGTAGCCGAAGTCGGCGCCCGGTATCCCCGGCGTCGTGAACAGCAGGCGGCGTTCGTCGGGTCGCAGCAGCCGGCCCCGTGTCAGCGAGGTGAAGAAGCGCTCCAGGTCGGAGGCGCGGGAGACGATCCCGCCCTCCGCCCACGCCCAGTCGTCGGCCGGCAGTGAGGTGTGGCGCAGTCCGAGCGGCCGCACGATCCGGTCGTCGAGCTCCTCCTCGTACGACCGGCCGGTCACCTTCTCGATCACCAGGCCGACGAGGTAGTAGTTGATGCCGTTGTACTGCACGGTCGTTCCGGGGGGTGTGGGGGCGTCGCAGGAGACCGCGGAGGTCACGACCTCCACCGGGGTGCCCGGCCGGACGCAGCGCGGCTTCTGCAGGCCGCTGGTGTGAGTGAGCAGCTGCCCCACGGAGATCGGCTCGTACGAGGCGGGCAGCAGGCCCGGCAGCAGCTCCTGGACCGTGTCGTCCAGGGCGAGCCGGTCCTCACCCACGAGCTGGAGCGCCATCGCGGCGGTGAACAGCTTCGTGATGCTGCCGATCGCGAACTCCGCGTCGGCCGGGGCCGTCCACTCCCCGGCGGTCCCTCTCCAGTGCCCCTCGCGCCCCGTGACCCGCACCATCGCGCCCCGCACGTACGCGTCGGGCAGCCCGGCCAGGGCCTCCCGCAGCGCCGCCGCGTCGACATGGCCCTCCCGCGCGACGGCCGCCGGAGCCCCGGCGGGGGCCGATGCCGCCGCGGGCGCGATCCCCGCGACCGCGGCCACCAGGACGGCCGCCGTCGCCGTGGCCGACCAACGGGCCCTGCGCATCCATGAGTTCGTCATGGATCAAGGTTCCCGCCGCGGTGGCGTGACAGGCTATCGGGGATGCCCCTGGCAAGCCCCTGCCGTACCCCTGAGCGACACCCGGTCGCCCCCGGACGATTCCCCGGGGCCGCCCCCTAGGGAACAGGGGAGATCAGATGCTCAGCGAGCGCGCGTAGTTGAGCTGCCCCATGACCCAGTGGATGGTGTCCGGGCCGGTCGCCGGGATCATCGTCGCGTGGTGCCGGCCGCCGCTGGTCACGGTGACCTGGATGAAGCCCGTCGTGCTCTTCTCCTTCATCAGCAGGAAGAGCAGGCCCAGCAGGCAGAAGATGAAGAAGACGATCGCCAGCACGATCGCGACCGTCGGCATCTTCTCCTCGGTCCGCGACATGTCCATCGCGTTCCACACGGCGCCCTTGAGGGGCATCGGCCCGGCCGGCGTCATGATCTGGTCACCGACCACGGTGATGTCGCCGAGGCTCAGCAGCGGAGCTCCCGAGCCCATCGGCGCGGGCTGCGGCGGCAGCGGCACGCCACCGGGCAGGGTCGGCTGGTACGGCACACCCGCCGCGGGGGTGGATCCGGCCTGCGGATAGCCGTACCCCGGCGTAGCGTCCTGCGGATACCCGTACGCCGGAGTGCCGGGCGTCCCGCCCTGCTGCCCCGGCCCCCACTTGTACTCACCGTCCGCGTAAGGGTTCGGCTCGCTCATCAGTCCCCGTCCTTCACAAAGAAAAAGCCCGCTCCTGCACGCCGCAGCGTACAGAAGCGGGCTTTCCCGCCACACCGAAGGTCAGAAACGTCGCGTGATCAGCGCGCGCTTCACTTCCTGGATGGCCTTGGTGACCTCGATGCCACGCGGGCACGCGTCCGTGCAGTTGAACGTCGTGCGGCAACGCCACACGCCGTCCTTGTCGTTCAGGATCTCCAGGCGCTGCTCGCCCGCCTCGTCACGCGAGTCGAAGATGAAGCGGTGCGCGTTGACGATCGCGGCCGGACCGAAGTACTGGCCGTCGTTCCAGAAGACCGGGCAGGACGACGTGCACGCGGCGCACAGGATGCACTTGGTGGTGTCGTCGAAGCGCTCGCGGTCCTCGGCGGTCTGCAGGCGCTCGCGCGTCGGCTCGTTGCCCTTGGTGACCAGGAACGGCATGACGTCCCGGTACGCCTGGAAGAAGGGCTCCATGTCGACGACAAGGTCCTTCAGCACCGTCAGGCCCTTGATGGCCTCGACCGTGATCGGCTTCTCGGGGTTGAGGTCCTTGATCAGCGTCTTGCAGGCGAGCCTGTTCTTGCCGTTGATCCGCATCGCGTCCGAGCCGCAGATGCCGTGCGCGCACGAGCGACGGAAGGTCAGCGTGCCGTCGACGTCCCACTTGATCTTGTGGAGGGCGTCGAGCACCCGCTCCTTCGGGTCGATCTCGATCTGGAAGTCCTCCCAGACCGACGCGTCCGACACCTCGGGGTTGAAGCGGCGGACCCGCATCGTGACCGTGATGTACGGGGAGGCGGCGGACTCCGCCTCGACCTTGTCCAGTACGGGGGTAGCCATCAGTACTTACGCTCCATCGGCTGGTAGCGGGTCTGGACGACCGGCTTGTAGTCGAGACGGACGGTCTCGGTGCCGTCCTCGCCGACCTCGCGGTACGCCATGGTGTGGCGCATGAAGTTGACGTCGTCGCGGTTGGGGTAGTCCTCGCGGTAGTGACCGCCGCGGGACTCCTTGCGCGCCAGGGCCGAGACGGCCATGACCTCGGCCAGTTCGAGCAGGTTGCCCAGCTCGATGGCCTCCAGGAGGTCCGTGTTGAAGCGCTTGCCCTTGTCCTGGATGGACACGTTCTCGTAGCGCTCGCGCAGCTCGGCGATCTTCTCGACGGCCGTCTTGATGGTCTGCTCCGTGCGGAACACCATCACGTTGGCGTCCATGGTCTCCTGCAGCTCGCGGCGGATGTCCGCGACCCGCTCGTGACCCGTGGAGTTGCGCAGCTTCTCGATCGTCGCGACGACGAGGGACTCCGGGTTCTCCGGCAGCTCGACGTAGTCGTGCTTGGCGGAGTACTCGGCCGCGGCGATGCCGGACCGCTTGCCGAAGACGTTGATGTCGAGCAGCGAGTTGGTGCCGAGGCGGTTGGCGCCGTGCACCGACACGCAGGCGACCTCGCCGGCCGCATACAGGCCCGGGACGACCGTGGTGTTGTCCGAGAGGACCTCACCCTGGACGTTGGTCGGGATGCCGCCCATGGCGTAGTGCGCGGTGGGCTGGATCGGGATCGGGTCCGTGTACGGCTCGATGCCGAGGTACGTACGGGCGAACTCGGTGATGTCCGGGAGCTTGGCGTCGAGCTGCTCCGGCGGAAGGTGCGTCAGGTCCAGGTAGACGTGGTCGCCCTCGGGGCCGCAGCCGCGGCCCTCGCGGATCTCCGTGTAGATGGAGCGGGAGACGACGTCACGGGACGCGAGGTCCTTCATGACCGGCGCGTACTTCTCCATGAAGCGCTCGCCGTCCTTGTTGCGGAGGATGCCGCCCTCACCGCGGGCGCCCTCCGTCAGCAGGATGCCCATGCGCCAGATGCCCGTCGGGTGGAACTGGAAGAACTCCATGTCCTCCAGGGGCAGGCCGCGGCGGTAGCAGGCGGCCTGGCCGTCACCGGTCAGGGTGTGCGCGTTGGAGGTCACCTTGAAGAACTTGCCGGTGCCGCCGGACGCGTAGATCACGGCCTTGGCCTGGAAGATGTGGATCTCGCCGGTGGCCAGCTCGTACGCGACGACGCCCGCGGAGTGCTTCACACCGTCGACCTCGACGATGAGCTGGTCCAGGACGTAGAACTCGTTGAAGAACTCCACGCCCTCCTTGACGCAGTTCTGGTACAGCGTCTGGAGGATCATGTGGCCGGTGCGGTCCGCGGCGTAGCAGGACCGGCGGACCGGGGCCTCGCCGTGGTTGCGGGAGTGACCGCCGAAGCGGCGCTGGTCGATGGTGCCGTTCGGGGTCCGGTTGAACGGCAGGCCCATCTTCTCCAGGTCGAGGACGGCGTCGATGGCCTCCTTCGCCAGGATCTCGGCGGCGTCCTGGTCGACCAGGTAGTCACCGCCCTTGACCGTGTCGAAGGTGTGCCACTCCCAGTTGTCCTCCTCCACGTTCGCCAGCGCGGCGGCCATGCCGCCCTGCGCGGCGCCCGTGTGGGACCGGGTGGGGTAGAGCTTCGTCAGCACGGCGGTGCGGCTGCGCTTCGTCGACTCGATGGCGGCGCGCATGCCGGCGCCACCGGCGCCGACGATGACGGTGTCGTACTTGTGGATCTTCATGACGTGGATTACCTCAGCCCCGTGCCTAGCGGATGTTCGGGTCGAAGGTGAAGATCACCAGCGTGCCCAGAAGGATGGTGAACACCGTGGCGGTGTACAGCAGGCCCTTGAGCCACAGGCGCGTGTTGGCCCGCTCCGCGTAGTCGTTGATGACGGTACGGAGGCCGTTGGCGCCGTGCAGCATGGCGAGCCAGAGCATCAGCAGGTCCCAGACCTGCCAGAACGGGGACGCCCAGCGGCCGGCCACGAAGGCGAAGCCGATCTTGGAGACGCCGCCGTCCAGGAAGAGCTGGATCAGCAGGTGGCCGAGGACCAGGACGACGAGGACCACGCCCGAGAGGCGCATGAAGAGCCACGCGGCCATCTCGAAGTTGCCGCGGGTCGCGCGCGGGGTCTTGCCCGTGCGCTTGCGGGGGGCCTCGATGTACGGCGCGGGGTTCTCCACGTCGTAGTGCGCGCCGCCCTCGACGGGGCTGATCGCGGAGGTGGTGTCAGCGGACATGCGCGTCAGCTCCCGAACAGTTCACGTGCGGCGTGGCCGAGGACGGGGTACAGCGAGCCCGCCATCAGTACGACCCAGATGCCCACGACGGTCCAGAGCATCTGCTTCTGGTAGCGCGGGCCCTTGGACCAGAAGTCCACGGCGATGACACGGAGACCGTTCAGCGCGTGGAAGAGGATGGCGGCGACGAGGCCGTACTCCAGAAGAGCGACGATCGGCGTCTTGTAGGTCGCGACGACCTCGTCGTACGCCTCGGGGGAGACGCGGACGAGAGCGGTGTCCAGCACGTGTACGAACAGGAAGAAGAAGATGAGGACGCCGGTGACTCGATGAGCCACCCAGCTCCACATTCCTTCCCGGCCGCGGTACAGCGTTCCAGCCGGCACGGAAAAACCCTCCGGGAGCGGGGATCAGGGCCGGCCGGCTTCTCTGTCGGTCAGACCCGGCCGGGTACGGTCCACCGGCCCCGGTCATCGTAGCGACGACTTGTCGGTTCGCTCGCGCGGGGTCCATCGGTGTGATCAAACAGGCACGGACGGGCTATCGCGCAGGCCGGAATCGCCGCATTCCGGACGTATTCACGGCCCGGAGTGTCGCGGTGTGAGCCCCTCGGCCAGCCGGAACGCCAGCCGGGCGCGGGTGAGCCGGCGCAGTTCGTCGGTGGCGATCACCCGCTCCTCCTCCGGTTCGTTGCCGAGACGTGACCGGATTCCGGCCAGGACCTGGTCGAGCCGCTCGCCCGGACGCACCCCGTCGAGGCTGATCACGAACGCGTGTCCGAAGCTGCTCTCGTACGCGGCGTGGGCCGCCCGCAGTGCCGTCCGGGCCGCCGGCGGCGCCTCGGGGTGCGGCAGGGCGGAGGACTCGGCCGCCAGGGCCGTGTCGAGCTCCGCCCGGGACAGGTCGTAACCGGCCTCGTCGGCGGCGGCGAGCAGGGCGTCGACGGTCGGGTACGGACGGTGGGCCGCCACCCGCTCGGCCCACCGCGGGCTGTGGCAGCAGGAGAGCAGCAGCGCCTCGGCCTCGGCGGCCGAGGCCGCGTTGAAGCCGACGAGACCGCCCGTGTGCCGGGGGTGGGTCTGCTGGGCAGGTATGGCAGGCGTGTCCGTGGAGCCCGGCTTCCGGCAGGGGGCGTGGGTGTCGCTGGTCAGCGTGGGCTCCGGTACTCCGGGACGGGTGGGGTGGACGTGACTCAACGTTATCGACGGGATGAGGGAAGTGTCCGACGGATGCGCGAATTTCACCCGGAAGGGAGAGTTTCGGAACATGTGATGGACGACAGGCTTCCGCTCCGCCCCGCGTTCCGGCCCCTCGCCCGCCCCCGCGCTGTCCCCCGATTGGCCGGACCGGCTTCCGTACGGGAGGATTCCGAATGATGCGGTACTCCATACGGGAGCCCCTCCGGGGCCCCGCCCTCCTGGCGACCGCGGTGGCACTGGTCACCGTGGCGGCCTGCTCGAACGGATCCCCGTCCGGCCCGTCCGGCCCTTCCACCACCTCCGCCGGCACGTCCGCGAGTGCCGCGCCCACCAGCGCGCCGCCCAGCCCGACGCCGACGCCGACGAAGAACTATCCCCTCTCCACCGCGCCGCGGACCGTCCCCTCCGTCCGGGACCACGAGCCCGCCCGCGGTCCCGGCTGGAAGCCCACGCCCACCGGCGGGGTCGTCCTCGCCGCGGACAGCGACGGCCTCGCCGACGAGGGGAAGCTGATAGCCGGAGAGCTCGGCATCCCGTACCGCGGCGCCGTCGCCGCTGGCCCCGGGGACGTCGAACTGGCCCTCGGCGGGACCGGCGCCCCCGAGTCGTACACCCTGACCGTCCAGGACGACCGGGTCCGGATCAGCGGCCCCGACGAGGCGGGCGTCTTCTACGGCACCCGCACCCTCAAGCAGTCCGTGAAGGGCTCCGGCTCGATACCCGAGGGGACCGTCACCGACCGGCCCGCGAAGCCGCAGCGCGGACTGAACGTCGACATCGCCCGCAAGCACTTCACCGCGGCCTGGCTGGAGGACCGCATCCGCGAGATGGGCGACCTCAAGCTCAACCAGCTCGGGCTGCACTTCTCCGACGACCAGGGCTTCCGGATCGAGTCCGCCAGCCACCCCGAGGTCGTCTCCGCCCAGCACCTCACCAAGGCCGAGGTGCGGCGGATCCTCGCCCTCGCGGCCGACCGCCACATCACGGTGGTCCCCGAGATCGACTCGCCGGGACACCTCGGCGCCGTCATCGCCGCCCACCCGGACCTCCAGCTCGCCAGCGCGAGCGGCCGGACCCCGCGCGGGGCCGTCGACATCTCCGACCCGGACTCGGCCCGGATCGTCGACGACCTGCTGCGCGAGTACACGCAGCTCTTCCCCGGGGCGTACTGGCACCTCGGCGCCGACGAGTACGTCGCCCTCATGTCCACGAACCCCGAGGCGACCTACCCGCAGCTCGCCCGCGCCGCGCGCGCCGAGTACGGCGCCTCCGGCCGCGTCCAGGACCTCGCCACCGGCTGGCTCAACGACCGCGCGGCCGTCGTCCGGCCCACCGGCAAGACCCTCAAGGCGTGGAACGACGGCTTCTTCACGGGCGGTGTGGTCAGCCCCGCGAAGGACATCGAGGTCGAGTACTGGACGGGCAAGGAGATCGGCGCCCGCCAGCCCGTCTCGTACCTGAGCGCCGGGCGGAAGCTGGTCAACCTCAACGACGAGTACCTCTACTACGTGCTCGGCCAGCCCAACGACTTCACCTACCCCACCGGCCGCCGCATCTACGAGCAGTGGACCCCGCTCGTCGTCCGCGGCACCACCCCCGTCCCCGCGCGCTACGACTCCCAGATCCTCGGCGCCCGCTTCGCCGTCTGGTGCGACCTCTCGCGCTCCCAGACCCAGGCCCAGGTCGCCGACGGCATCCGCATGCCCCTCACCGCCCTCGCCCAGAAGGTCTGGGACCCGGCGAAACCGGCCCTGACCTGGGACCAGTTCCGGGCGCTGGCGGCGAAGGTGCGCTGACGCGACCTGACGTTCTCCGTGGACGCGATCCGTGCGGACCGCGTAGGTTCCCCCGGCGGCGGCCGCCCGGCCGCCGCGTGTTCCTTGGGGGGAACCGGATGCTCGCACTCCGCAATCCGAACGGCCTGGCGAAAGCCGCGGCGGTCCTGCTCGTCGGCAACATCGTCCTCGACGTCCTGCTCGGTGTCGTCGAGGCCCGCGATCTGCTGGCCGACGAGACGGACTACAGCGACCCGCAGTACTTCCGTCCGGGTTACCTGGCCGTGGCGTACAGCATGTCGTTCGCCCTGTTCGTGGCGACCGGGATCGTCTTCATCGTCTGGTTCCACCGGCTGCGGAAGAACGCCGAGATCTGGGCCCGTGACCTGCAGACCCGGACGCCGGGCTATGCCATCGGCTGCTGGTTCGTCCCGATCGGCAACTTCTGGATCCCGCGGGCGATCGCCGTCGAGATCTGGCGGGCCAGCCGCTGGGAGCCGTACGCCGCCGACGGCAAGCGGGAGCTGACGCTGCTCAACAGCTGGTGGACGTGCTGGATCCTCGCCACCCTCGTGAACTGGATCTCCGGACAGATGTACAAGACGGCGGAGACCACCGAGTCCTGGACGCTCGCGACCCAGTGGTCGCTCGCCGGGTACGTCCTCGACATCGTCGCCGCCGTCCTCGCGATCGGTTTCGTCCGGCGTCTGACCTCTATGCAGCACACCAAGGCCACTGGCATGATTCCGGCCGCGCAGTGACGAAAAGGCGCCGCCCGGCGCAGTAGTGGAAGTACTGCGTCCGCATCGGGTGGCGAGGAGGCGTCCATGACGTCGGGGAACGGCCGGAGCCTGCTGGAACTGATCGACAGGGCTGACGAGCGAGGGCTGGCCGCGGCCGGACTCGCCTGCCTCGACCGCTGTCTGCCGCTGCTGGCCCCCGACCGGGGCGACGCACTGCGTCCCGTGTGGGCGGCCGTCGCGCGCGGCGACGGAGGTGCCTGGGGCGAGGCCGTCGCCAAGGCCCGCGTGGAGCTCGACGTCGAGGGCACGGAGGACGCCGGGGCGGTACGCGGAATGCTGGCCGAGGCCCCGGCCGACTGGACGGCCGAGGCCCTGCGCGCCTGGGCCGCCGCGTGTGCGGCCACCGCCCTCGCCCTGCACGGCCGCTACGACGCCGCCGGGGTCCCCGACGGGCTCGTCGGGCGCTGCCTGGCCGGCGACGCCGAGGGCGCGGGCCCGCTGCTCGCCGGGGAGCTCCGGCGCCAGCAGGCCGTCCTCGACTCGGCCGCCCACGGCCCGACCGGTCTGCGCCGGGCGCGCGAGCTCTCCGTCGAGGGCGGCCGGGTACTGCGTGCGGTCGTCTCGCGCCGCGCCCGCACGGCCTGAGCCTGGCCGGGGCTCAGGCTTCCGGGGGCTGGACGGCGGCCGAGGAGATCGCCTCGGCGATCTCCCGCTCCGCCGTGGCCTTGTCGAGGCCGAGTCCGCTGAGCACGCCCTCGCCGTCCTCGTGCTCCAGGAGGGCGAGCAGGATGTGCTCGGTGCCGACGTAGTGGTGGCCGAGGCGCAGGGCCTCGCGGAACGTCAGCTCCAGGACCTTCTTCGCCGCCGCGTCGTACGGGACGAGCGCGGGCACCTCGGCGGCGGCCGGCGGCAGGGTGGCCGTGACGGCCTCGCGGACCTGTTCGAGGGCCACGCCCTTCGAGGTGATCCAGTACGCCGCGAGCCCCTCGGGTTCGGCGAGCAGGCCGAGCGCCAGGTGCGCGGGGAGGGTCTCGTCGTTGCCGGCGGCCGTGGCCTCGTTCTGGGCGGCCATGACGACGTTCCGCGCCCGGGGGGTGAAGCGGCTGAACCCGGCGTTCGGGTCCATCTTCTCCGCGTCGGGCTCCTTGGGGACGAACCGCTTCTGGGCGGCCTGGCGGGTGACGCCCATGCTGCGGCCGATGTCGGTCCAGGAGGCGCCGGACCGCCGGGCCTGGTCCACGAAGTGGCCGATGAGGTGGTCGGCGACGTCGCCGAGGTGGTCCGCCGCGATGACGGCGCCGGAGAGCTGGTCCAGGGCGTCGGGGTGGACCTTCTTGATGGCTTCGATGAGTTCGTCGAGACGGACGGGGACCTGAAGACCGACTGGATTCGTCATGAGGCAACCCTAGGTTGACACCTCTCCGCTGTCAACGCTTGGTTGACAGTGGAGAGGGTGGAGTGCGCCCAGGGGTGAAGGGGCCGGAAAAGGAGGGGGAAAGGGAGACGACCGGGGCCGCCACCCCCCACAGGAGAGGCCCCGGTCGTCATCCACGGAGCCGCAGCACGGCTCCGTACTCCATACAGCGCCGCCGGTGCGGTTTCTGTCACACCCGCACGTGCACCGGCACGTGCACCACGGGGCGGCCCTCCGAAGGTTGCAAGTTGTACAAAGACCCCGGATCGCGTGGACGCGACGCCGCGACACGACGTAGCGTGCAGATGCGCGAGGCAGCGTGGCGGCAGTGACCAGCCGCGGCGCCGTGACGACGTGACCGACGAACAGGGTTTGGGGAGTGCTGGGGGACGACGCGGAGCTGACGGCCGCGGTGCTCGCTGCGCAGGACGGGGACGAGAACGCGTTCCGTACTGTGTATCGCGCCGTGCATCCTCGGTTGCTCGGCTACATACGGACACTGGTCGGCGACGCCGACGCCGAGGACGTCGCCTCGGAGTCGTGGCTCCAGATCGCGCGCGACCTCGACCGGTTCTCCGGCGACGCCGACCGCTTCCGCGGCTGGGCCGCCCGGATCGCCCGCAACCGCGCCCTCGACCACATCCGGATGCGCGGCCGGCGCCCCGCGTCCGGCGGGGACGAGACCGAACTGACCGACAAGCCCGCCGACTCCGACACCGCGGGCGAGGCCCTGGAGGCACTGGCCACCGGCCACACCATGCGACTGATCGCCCAGCTCCCGCAGGACCAGGCCGAGGCCGTCGTGCTGCGCGTCGTCGTCGGCCTGGACGCCAAGAGCGCCGCCGACACGCTGGGCAAACGCCCCGGCGCGGTCCGCACGGCCGCGCACCGGGGCCTGAGGAAACTCGCCGAACTCCTCGGGGTCGACGGCGAGACGGACGGGACGGAGGAGCCGGGTGGGGAGGTCGTGCCGCTGGACGGTGTCCCTCCGCAACGCGGCCGCGGACCGGGGCCCCGGGCCCCCGGCGGTGTGACGCAATCACGTCCGCGTACGCAGAAGGACATGTGATGGCCGACGAGCGGTACCAGTGGCTCGACCAGGAGGCCGCGGAGCGGCTGCTCCGCGGCGAGCCGGTCGATGCCGCCGACGACCATGCGCGTACCCAGGCGGAACGTCTCTCCGAAGCCCTCGGAACAGCCCGTAGCCACGCCGCCTCCCCGGCCGCGGGCGCCGAACTCCCCGGCGAGGCGGCGGCCCTCGCCGCCTTCCGCGAGTCCGTCGCGGCCCGCGCCGCCGCCCCCGCCCGCACGGCGGCCGGAAACGGCGCCACCGCGACGGCCGACCTCATCGAGCTGGGCCGGGTGCGGCTCGCCCCCGCCGCCGCCCCGGTGCGCCGCTGGGGACGGTCCGTGAGGTACGGGCTGGCCGCCGCGGTCGCCGCCGTCACGGTCGGCGGGGTCGCCGTCGCCGCCGGCACCGGAGTCCTGCCCCTGGTGGGCCCCGCGCCCGCCAGCACCGTCACGGCCGGGGAGAGCGCGGACCCGCTCGTCTCGAAGGAGCCCGGAATACGCCAGGACCCCGAGACGCCCCCGGAGGTACCGGGCGGCGGCGACGGCACGCCCGGCGCGTCCCCCTCCGCCGGCACCGGCTCCACGGCGCCGGCCACCCCCGACCCGGACGGACCCGGCGACGGCACCCCGACGCCGGGCAGGACCACGGCGGACGCGGGTACGGACGCGGGCACGGACTCCGGCGGCCAGGGCGACGCGGGCGGGAACGGGAACGGCGGCACCGACCTCAAGGAGAAGGCCCTCAAGGCGTGCCGGGCCTACCGCGCCGGAAAGCTCGACACCGCCGGCCGGAACCAGCTCAACCGCACCCTGCGCGACGGCGACACCCTGCGCCGCTACTGCGACCGGATCCTCTCCGGCGACACCGGGACGGTCGCCGGGACCGGAAGCACCGGCACCTCCAAGGGCGGTTCCACGGGTGGCTCCGATGGTGGCTCCGACGGCGACACGAAGGACGAGGACCGAGGCGGCTCCGGCAACCGGCGCGGCAGTGCCGGCAGCGACTCCGCCGGGACCGGAGTGTCCGGCGCCGGGGACTCCCGGCGCGGCGACGACCCCCGCGGCGGCACCCCGCTCCCGGCCGCTCTCTCCACCGCGGTCACGGGCGACCAGCCCGCCGGAATCGGCGCCGAGGCACGCGTCCTGCTGCCGGTGTAACACTTCTCGGCCCGTCGGCGCAGTACTGAGTGAGCCGACTGGTCATCGGCCGCGCAGTGAGCCGGGGTTCCCCCCGTACCTACGGCTCCGCGCACCCGGCGCGGGTGGGACACGTTCCCCCGGTCCCACCCGCGCCCCTCATTCCCCTCCCGTCACCGCTACCAGTGGACGACGACCTTGTCGCCGGGCTTCACCTGGTCGAAGAGGGCCGAGAGCTTCACCTTGTCCCGGACGTTGACGCAGCCGTGCGAGGCGCCGGCGTAGCCGCGGGCCGCGAAGTCCGCCGAGTAGTGCACGGCCTGGCCGCGGCTGAAGAACATCGCGTACGGCATGGGCGTGTGGTAGATCGTCGACGTCCAGTCGCGGGCCTTCCAGCCGACGTTGAAGACGCCCTCCCGGGTCGGGGTGTTCTCCGAGCCGAAGCGCACGTCCATGGACGAGACGACCTTGCCGTCGATCATCCAGGCGAGGGTCCGGCTCTCCTTGCTGATGCACAGCACCCGGCCGGTCATGCACCGCGGGTCGGGCGTGTCCAGCTTGTTGGTGGTGGACGGCTTCAGCTCGTCGGCGGTCGGCTTCCCGGTCACGGAGAGCAGCTGCCGCCACGTCGCCTCGTCGACCGAGCCCGTCTGCGGCAGCCCCCGCCGGTTCTGGAACTTCTTGACCGCGCCCGCCGTCATCGTCCCGTAGAAACCGGTCGGCGCGCGGTCGAAGAAGTCGAGCTGCCGCAGCCGCGCCTGGAGCTCGCGGACCTGCTCGGTCTCGTCGCCGTCGCCCATGAGGGGCTTGGACCCGGGCGTGGCCGAGGGGGACGGCGGCTTGTCGTCCGTGGTCGGGGTGGCGGTCGGGGCGTCCGTGGTCGGGGCGGGCGCGGGGGTCCCGGTCGACGGCGGCGCGGGCGCCGTCGTCGGGTTCGCGCCGCCGGTGCCGGCGCCGCCGGAACCGGCCGCGTCGGGCGTACAGCCCGCGGCGAGTGCCACCGCCACAGCCGCCAGTATCACTCTGTGTATGACGGATCCGCGTATGACGGTCGTGGACCGCTTCATCATTGCCCCCCGGGACGAGTCGTGTGTACGTAGGGATGCGTTCCGCCGTGTGTGCGGTTGCGCTCCCGGGGCACGGACCTCGCATCCTGTGAGGGAGGCCACGGCGCGCTGCCCCCCATGGCCCGCGGGCCCGCCGCTACAGTCCGTCGCGGGGGGTCGGCACCGCTGGGTGACACGTCTGTCGGGAGGCACCACGCATGGCGCGCGAGTCGGAGTCGGGTCTGCCCGTCGAGCCGGTCTACGGACCGGACGCCCTGGACGGGTGGGACCCCGCGGAGAAGCTGGGCGAGCCCGGCGCGTACCCCTTCACGCGCGGCGTGTACCCGACGATGTACACCGGCCGGCCGTGGACGATGCGGCAGTACGCGGGCTTCGGCACCGCGGTGGAGTCCAACGCCCGCTACCAGCAGCTGATCGCCAACGGCACGATGGGTCTTTCGGTCGCCTTCGACCTGCCGACGCAGATGGGGCACGACTCCGACGCGCCGATCGCGCACGGCGAGGTCGGCAAGGTCGGCGTGGCGATCGACTCCGTCGACGACATGCGGGTGCTGTTCGACGGGATCCCGCTGGACAAGGTCTCCACGTCGATGACGATCAACGCCCCCGCCTCCCTCCTCCTCCTGCTCTACCAGCTCGTCGGCGAGGAGCAGGGAGTCCCGGCCGACCGGCTGACCGGCACGATCCAGAACGACGTGCTCAAGGAGTACATCGCCCGCGGCACGTACATCTTCCCGCCGAAGCCGTCGCTGCGGCTGATCGCGGACATCTTCAAGTACTGCCGGGCCGAGATCCCGAAGTGGAACACCATCTCCATCTCCGGGTACCACATGGCCGAGGCCGGTGCCTCACCCGCGCAGGAGATCGCGTTCACCCTCGCGGACGGCATCGAGTACGTCCGGACCGCCGTCGCCGCCGGCATGGACGTCGACGACTTCGCGCCCCGGCTCTCCTTCTTCTTCGTGGCCCGCACCACGATCCTGGAGGAGGTCGCGAAGTTCCGCGCCGCCCGCCGGATCTGGGCGCGGGTGATGAAGGAGGAGTTCGGCGCGAAGGACCCCAAGTCGCTGATGCTCCGCTTCCACACCCAGACCGCGGGCGTGCAGCTCACCGCCCAGCAGCCCGAGGTCAACCTCGTGCGGGTCGCCGTCCAGGGCCTCGCGGCCGTCCTCGGCGGCACCCAGTCGCTGCACACCAACTCCTTCGACGAGGCCATCGCCCTCCCTACGGACAAGTCCGCCCGCCTCGCCCTGCGCACCCAGCAGGTCCTGGCGTACGAGACCGACGTCACCGCCACCGTCGACCCCTTCGCCGGTTCCTACGTCGTCGAGCGGATGACCGACGACGTCGAGGCGGCCGCCCTGGCCCTGATGGCCCGGGTCGAGGACATGGGCGGCGCCGTCAGCGCCATCGAGCGCGGCTTCCAGAAGAGCGAGATCGAGCACTCCGCCTACCGCATCGCGCAGGAGACCGACAGCGGCGAGCGGGTCGTCGTCGGTGTCAACCGCTACACCGTCGACACCGAGGAGCCCTACGAGCCGCTGCGCGTCGACCCCGCCATCGAGGCCCAGCAGGCCGACCGGCTCGCCCGGCTGCGGTCCGAGCGCGACCAGCCGGCCGTGGACGCGGCGCTCACCGCGCTCAGGAAGGCCGCGGAGGGAACGGAGAACGTCCTGTACCCGATGAAGGACGCCCTCAAGGCGCGCGCCACCGTCGGCGAGGTCTGCGACGCGCTGCGCGCGGTCTGGGGCACGTACGTCCCCACCGACGCCTTCTAGGACCGCGGGAGATCCGTAGACCCAGGTCACAGCGGAGTGTCGTACCCGTGTGCGACACTCCGGGGATGCTGGGTGTCACCGATCTGCCGACCTATCTCGCGGGCCTCGTCCTCATCATCCTCCTGCCGGGACCGAACTCGCTCTACGTGCTGTCCGTCGCCGCCCGCAAGGGCACCCGGACCGGATACAAGGCCGCCGCCGGGGTGTTCACCGGCGACGCGGTCCTGATGACGCTGGCCGCGCTCGGCGCCGCCTCGCTGCTCCAGACCACCCCGCTCCTCTTCACCGTCGTCAAGTACGCGGGCGCGGGCTACCTCACCTGGATGGCGATCGGCATGCTGCGCGCCGCGTGGGGCATGTGGCGCGGCCGCGGCGAGACGCCCGCCCTGGAGCCCGAGGAGAGCCCGGCCGTCGCGGGGGAGAACCCGTACCGCCGCGCGCTGCTCATCAGCCTCTTCAACCCCAAGGCGATCCTCTTCCTGATCTCCTTCTTCGTGCAGTTCGTGGACCCCGGTTACGCCTACCCGGCGCTGTCGTTCCTCGTCCTCGGCACGCTGCTCCAGATCGGCAGCTTCCTCTACCTCACGATGCTGATATTCGGCGGCACCCGGCTCGCGTCCGCCTTCCGCCGCCGCAAGCGCCTCTCCGCCGGGGCGACCTCGGCGGCCGGCGCCCTCTTCCTCGGCTTCGCCGCGAAGCTCTCGCTCAGCAGCGCCGCCTGACGCCCCGCCCCGGCGCCGCTTGACCCTGACACCGTGTGAGGGCGTTCCGTAGGAGTCGTCATGTTCACCATCGGAGACTTCGCCCGGCACGGGCGGGTGTCGGTCCGGATGCTGCGTCACTACGACGCCCTCGGACTGCTGCGCCCGGCCCGGGTCGACCCGCACACGGGCTACCGCTTCTACACGGCGGACCAGCTCGCCCGGCTCAACCGCGTCATCGCGCTCAAGGACCTCGGCTTCACCCTCGACCAGGTGGGGGCGATCCTCGACGAGCGGTTCGACGCGGACGAGCTGCGGGGCATGCTGCGTCTGCGCCAGGCCGAGCTGGAAGCGGCCCTGGCGGAGGCGCGGGCACGGCTCGCCCAGGTCGGCGCGCGTCTCCAGGCCATCGAGAGCGAGGGACGCATGTCCACCCAGGACGTCGTCGTCAAGAAGATCCCCGCCGTCCGCGTCGCGGAGCTGAGCACGGTCGTCGCCAGCTTCGGCCCGCACGACATCGGCCCGGCCATCGGACCGCTGTACGACGAGCTGTGCGGCCGCCTGGAGGCCGCGGGCCTCACCGGCTTCGGCCCGGGCATCGCGTACTACGAGGACGCCGGCAGGGGGGACGGTTCGGTCGCCGTGCACGCCGCCATGACCGTCCCCGAGGGCACGGCCGTGGAGGGCGTCGAGGTGCGCGTCCTGCCCGCCATCGAGGAGGCGGCGACGGTCGTCCACCGCGGCTCGATGGACGCCATCCTGCCGACCGCCCAGACCCTGGCCCGCTGGATCGAGGCCAACGGCTACCGCTCGGACCACTACGCGCGCGAGCTGTACCTGGAGTGCCCGGAGGACCGTTCGCAGTGGGTGACGGAGATCCAGGAGCCGATCTCCCGCGCCTGAGCGCCGCGCCTGAGCCGCGTGCTTGAGACGCACGCGCCCGGGCCGTCCGGGAGGAACCGTACGGCCCGGTGGCGCGCGGCTACCGCTTGAGCGCCTTGCGCAGCCGCAGTGCCCGGCGGGCCAGCCGGCGGACCCGCGGGTGACGGGGGAGCGGGAGGCCGCCGGGCAGGCCGAGGGCGGTGAGGCGGCGGCGGGTGAAGTGATGGCGGGTGCGCGCGGCGAGCGGGCCCGACAGGTGCCGGACCGCCGCCTCCCGCAGATCGGGCCGGATCTTCGGCTGCATCGCGAAGCCGACCGCCGCGACCAGGTCGTTCAGCCGCCCCGTGCCGAGTGCCGCCGTGTCCTCGTCCGCGGCGTGCTCCTCCAGCGGCGGGACGACGGCGTCCACGACGGTGAGGGGGACGCGGTTGCTGTTCTGGTACGGGGTGAGCCGTTCGAGGAGCGCCCGGGTGCCGACACGGGCGACCGGCAGCCCGTAGAAGGTGTGCGCGGTGAGGAGCGCCGTGGAGAAGCAGCCGACGACGAGGGCGGGCCGCAGCTCGCGGTAGAGCACCTCGGCGAGCACGGGCCGGTCCTCGACGGTCAGTTCGGCGCCGAGCGCCTCCGCCTCGCGGACCAGCGTCCGCGACCAGGTGTCCGGGGCCGTCGGGTGCGGCTTGAAGACGAGCCGCCGGTGGCCCCGGGCGACGGCGCCCCGGACCATCCGGAGGTGCAGCTCCTCCTCCTCGGCGACGGACAGCAGGTCGAGCGCGGCCAGGTACTGGCCGAGGAGCAGGACCGGACCGTCCTGCCCGGGCCCGGCGGCGGGACCCGCCAGCTCCTCGACGCAGGCGGTGAACGCCCCGGTGGGCACGGGCTCGGCCACCGCCCCGAACTCGGCGAGCAGCAGGGGCGCGAGCCCCGGCACGAGGTCCAGGTGGAGCAGCCGGCCCACCCGGCCCCCGACCAGCGGGTCGATCTTGTTGCGGGTCGGCCCGTAGCTCATCAGGCCGTCCGCGTAGGCGGTGATCGGCGCCTCGGGCAGCAGCTGGGCGATGGCGAGCGCGGGCGTCACCTGGAGCGACTCCAGGGCGAGTTCGATCCGGTCGTCGCCGAGGTCCCACAGCCGCCGCAGATGGCGCTGGAGCAGCGGGAGGTCGCTCGCGCGGGGGGTCCAGCCGGCGGGGTGCAGCGGGGAGATCGTCTCGTTCCAGGACAGGACCGTGTCGAAGCGGCCGCGCAGCCGCGCGAAGCCCTCGGCCTCGTCGAGGGCGGGGGTCGTCTCCGGGACGGCCGCGTTGTTGACGACGAGCAGGATCCGCCGGTCGGCGGGCCCGAAGCAGCCGCTGTCGAGGGCCGCGGCGAGGGTGACCGCCCCGTAGAGGGTGGAGGCGCAGAAGATCTGCGTGGTGCGGCGGGGGGCCGGCGGGGTCGTACGGCCGCTCATGCCGCCACCTCCACGGTGCCCGTACCGCCGCCGGACGCGGGGCGGCGCCGGCGCAGCGCCCGCAGCGTCGAGGCCCGTTCCGGGCCCATCGCCGGCAGGACCTCGTCGAGGACGTCCCCGGGCATCCGCCGCAGGGCGCCCGCGCTCATCTCCTTCAGCCGACGGGCCACGTCCGGCTCGAACCGTTCGATCGAGCCGATGTGATGGGAAATCACCGCGCAATACGTGCGGACGGCTTTCGGGAGAAGACGGCCGGCGTCCCTGTCCTTCGCCGTTTCCTCGATCACCTGGTCGAATGCGCGGATGAAATCCAATTGCCGTACGTCGCCGATCTGGGTGAGTGAGGTCGAAACGCCCCGCCGGTAGAAGACGCCGAGTTCACCGACCGCGGCGAACGAATCCGCCTCCCGGTGAAGCCGCCAGATCCACGGCCGGTCCTCGGCCGTCCGCAGGCCGTCCGGGAAATGCAGCAGCCCCCGGTCGAGGAGCCGCCGGTGGTAGATGCCCGCCCAGGCGTACGGGTAGTCGACGGAGGTCGTGCGGTGGGCCGGCAGGATCGCGTCCCGCGGGTCCAGCACCTCGGCGCGCCGGGCGACCGGCGCCCGCCGGACGGCCCGGTTCCGGCCGGTGACGGAGACGTGGTCGGTACGGAGGAAGTCGCAGCCGAGTCCCTCGGCGGCGGCGACGAGGCGGCCGTAGTGGCCGGGGGCCAGCCAGTCGTCCCCGTCGAGGAAGGCGATGTACTCGCCGCGTGCCGCGTCGAGGCCGGTGTTGCGGGCCGTGGCGAGGCCCTCGTTCCGCTCGTGCCGGATCAGGACGGCGCCCGGGAGCTCGCGCGCGGCCCGTTCGAGGAGCTCCGGAGTCCCGTCCGACGAGCAGTCGTCGACCAGCAGGAACTCGAAGTCCTCTCGGGCGTTGGCCCGCAGGCTCGTGAGGGTGTCGGGGGCGTATGTCTGCACGTTGAAGAACGGCACGACGACGGAGAGCTTGACCACGCGGCCGACGCTAGGCGCCGACCCGGCATTCCCACCGACCGGCGGGGGGCGGTTCGGTGAACACCAAGCGGCAGACGGATTAACCGCCTTTACCGGCACCGGAATCCGGCGGTCGCCCGTCCGGAAAACGAACCACTTCAGAAGTCGGAGAGGCTCTGTTCACCGTTTGTTGCGGCCCAGTTGGGACGGAAAGCGGAATGCCCTTCTAGCGTCCTCGGCGTGCCAGCAAGTACCAGAGAAGCGGTGCGGGTCGCCGTACTCGCCGACTCCGACACCCGGTGGAAATGGGGCGCCCTCACCGCGCGCCGCATCACGTCGGCGACCGCCGAACCCACCGGATTCGTCCTCCGGGGACGGGCCACGCCCACCGCGCGCCAGCTCACCGAGACCGGGGTGTCCACGACCGCCCCGCGCGAGGTGACCGGCGCCGACTTCCTGCGCGAGGTACGGGACGCGGAGACACGCGGCGAGGGGTACGACGTCGTCGTCCTCGCTCTCGTCGGCGGCACCGTCCGGGCCGTCCTCCAGGGCCTGGCCGACCTGGCCCTGGAGCGACGCCCGGTGATCGTCACCGGCTACGTCGGCGTCGTCTACGAGAAGCTGACCGACGGCCTCCTGCTGCGCCACGGCGCCGACGTCGTCCTCGCCAACTCCCGTCACGACGCCGAGCGTTTCCGCGACGTCTACGAAGGCGTGGGAGCCGGCGCCGACGCCGTCGTCGAGGCCGCGCTGCCCTTCCTCGGCGGCGCCCCGCACACACCCGAGGCCGGCCGCGACACCCTGGTCTTCGCCGCCCAGCCGTCCGTGCCCGCCACCCGCGCCGAACGCGCCTACGTCCTGCGGCGGCTGATCGGACACGCCCGCCTCCACCCCGGCCGCGAGGTGCTCCTCAAACTCCGCTCCAAGCCGGGCGAACACACCACGCACCTGGAGGAGTTCCCCTTCCAGAAGCTGGCCCGCACCCTCGACCCGCCACCCAACTTCCGCCTCGTATACGGGCACATGGGCGAGGTCCTGGACCGCACGGACCTCCTGGTCACGGTCTCCTCCACGGCCGCCCTCGAAGCCCTCCACCGGCGGATCCCCACCGCGATCCTCACCGACGTCGGGGTCCGCGAGGCGCTCGGCAACCACCACTTCGTCGGCTCCGGCCTGCTGACCTCCTTCGACCGGCTCGACAAGGGGCTCGCCCCGGTACCCGACGAGACCTGGCTCGCCCGGCAGGGCGTCGCCTCCGACGGATCGTACGAGTCGGCCTTCGACGCGGCCCGGGACCGGGTCGCCGCACTCCTGACGCTCCCCGCGTTGCCCCCGATCACCCCCTACTACACCGCGGAGACGGCACCCGGCTACCTGCCCGGGATCCTCGCCCGCCACCGCCTGGACGTCACCGCGCCGGAACCCCGCGAGAGCGGCCTGCGCCGGGTCGTCCGGGAGGCCGCGCGGGGCGCGTACCGCCACGGCGTGCAGCGCGTCGCCCCCGTCATCCGCCGCCTGGGAGAACTCTGATGACGACGACGAAGCCGAGCACCCCGACCGTGCTCGCCGTGATCCCCGCACGGGGCGGTTCCAAAGGCGTCCCCGCCAAGAACCTCGCCCCCGTCGCCGGGGTCCCCCTGGTGGCCCGCGCCGCCCTGGCCTGCCTCGGCGCCCGCCCGGTCACCCACGTCATGGTCTCCACGGACGACCCCGCCATCGCGACGGCGGCCCGCACCGCGGGCGCCGACGTCGTGCACCGCCCCGCCGAACTGGCCGGCGACACCGCCACCAGCGAGGCGGCCGTCCTGCACGCCATGGACGCCTTCGAGGCCACCCACGGCCGGCCGGCCGACGTCGTCCTCCTCGTCCAGTGCACGAGCCCCTTCCTCACCTCCGCCGAGATCGCGGACACGGCCGACCGGATCGTCTCCGGCGCCGCCGACACCGCCTTCACGGCCGCCCCCTCGCACGGCTTCCTGTGGCGCGACCCCCAGGACGGCGCGACGGGCGCCACCGGCGTCAACCACGACAAGGCACACCGCCCCCGCCGCCAGGACCGGGAGCCCGAGTACCTGGAGACCGGCGCCGTCTACGCCATGGACGCGGCCGGCTTCCGTACCCACCGGCACCGCTTCTTCGGCCGCACCGCGCTCGTCATCACCGACGCGGCCCGCGTCCTGGAGATCGACGACCCGCACGACCTGGCCCGCGCCAGGGCCCTCGCGCCGCTCCTCGACGAGCCCGCCACCCCCGGCTTCGCCGACATCGACGCCGTCGTCCTCGACTTCGACGGCACCCAGACCGACGACCGGGTCCACCTCGACGCCGAGGGGCGCGAGTTCGTCTCCGCGCACCGCGGCGACGGCCTCGGCATCGCCGCCCTGCGCCGCGCCGGCCTGCCCGTCCTCATCCTCTCCACGGAACAGAACGCCGTCGTCGCCGCCCGCGCCCGCAAGCTCAGGATCCCCGTCCTGCACGGCATCGACCGCAAGGACCGGGCCCTCAAGGAGTGGTGCGAGGCCGAGGGCATCGACCCCCAGCGCGTGCTCTACGCCGGCAACGACGTCAACGACCTGCCCTGCTTCCACCTCGTCGGCTGGCCCGTCGCGGTGAGCAGCGCCCACGACTCCGTACGGGCCGCGGCCCGCGCGGTCACCGTCACCCCCGGCGGCTCCGGGGCGATCCGCGAGATCGCCGCGTGGCTCCTCGGACCCGAGCTCGACACCCCCTCACGCACCACCACCGACTCGTAAGGAACCGCACCATGAACACCCGTCTGCGCACCTTCGGCGAGAAGACCGCCGGCCCCGGCCGGTCCGTGTACATCACCGGCGAGATCGGCATCAACCACAACGGCGAGCTCGAGAACGCCCTCGCGCTCGTCGACGTCGCCGCCGACGCCGGCTGCGACGCCGTCAAGTTCCAGAAGCGCACCCCCGAGATCTGCACCCCGCGCGACCAGTGGGACATCGAGCGGGACACCCCCTGGGGCCGGATGACCTACATCGACTACCGCCACCGCGTGGAGTTCGGCGAGGACGAGTACCGCGCCATCGACGAGCACTGCGCGAAGCGCGGCATCGACTGGTTCGCCTCCCCGTGGGACACCGAGGCCGTCGCCTTCCTGGAGAAGTTCGACGTCCCCGCCCACAAGGTCGCGTCCGCCTCCCTCACCGACGACGAGCTGCTCCGCGAGCTGCGCGCCACCGGCCGTACGGTCATCCTCTCCACCGGCATGTCGACGCCGAAGCAGATCCGGCACGCCGTCGAGGTCCTCGGCAGCGACAACATCCTGCTCTGCCACGCCACCTCGACCTACCCGGCCAAGGCCGAGGAGCTCAACCTCCGCGTCATCCAGACGCTCCAGGAGGAGTACCCGAACGTCCCGATCGGCTACTCCGGCCACGAGACCGGCCTCCAGACCACGCTGGCCGCCGTCGCCCTCGGCGCGACCTTCGTCGAGCGCCACATCACCCTCGACCGCGCCATGTGGGGCTCCGACCAGGCCGCCTCCGTCGAGCCCCAGGGCCTCCAGCGCCTGGTCCGCGACATCCGCACCATCGAGACCGCCCTCGGCGACGGCGTCAAGAAGGTCTACGAGTCCGAGCTCGGCCCCATGAAGAAGCTCCGCCGGGTCCAGGGGCTCGTCACCGCATGACCGGGCAGCTGGCGTTCGTCGAGAGCCCGGTCCAGCTCCTCAACGTCCTGGAATGGGCGCACACCCAGTCGACCGCCGCCGGCGCCGCCGCGGCCCCCGGCGACCCGGGGGCCGCGCCCGCCCACACCGCCGCCGGACCCGGTCTCCCGGCCCCGGCGGCCCCCCTGACGGTCGTCGTCCTGTCGCCGACCGACCCCATGTCGCGGGGCCAGCTGCGCCGGATGGCGCAGCTGGCCCGGGACGAGGGGCTCGCCGTCCGCTGGCAGGAGGCCCGCGGCGGCCGGGGCGCCCTCGTCCGCACACTGCGGGAGCTGGCCGGGCCGCTGCGCGCGGCGGAACGGGTGATCATCGGAGACCCCTTCTCCCGGTACGTCCAGCTACTCCTCTCACTGTTCTCGCCCCGGCACCTGACGGTGGTCGACGACGGCACCGCCACGATGGAGTTCGCCGCCCAGCTCGGCCGCGGCGAGCGCCTGGTGCGCTGGCACCGCAAGGGCCGCCTGGGCCCGCGCGAGCTGGTGCTCGCCCCGGTGACGTCGCTGGCCCGCCGCCGGCTCGCCCCGGCCCGGGGCCGTACGGTCGAGGTCTTCACCTCGCTGCCGGTCGAGGCGCCCGGAGACCTCACGGTCACGGAGAACTCCTTCGCGTGGACCCGGAGCCGTTTCGGACCGCCGCGGCTCACCGGCGGCGCCGACCTGGTGGGCACCTCGCTGGTCGAGACGGGGGTGGTGGACGCCGGTCACTACGCGCGGGTGGTGGGCGAGCTGGCCCGGGACCACGGCGCGACCCGTTACTTCGCGCACCGCAGGGAGAGCGCCGAGAAACTGCACCGGATCGCGGTCGACACGGGCCTGCAGGTGGTCAGGCCCGATCTGCCCCTGGAGCTGATCGCCCGGCGCGGCCCCATCGGGCGTACGGTCGTGAGCTTCCCGTCCACGGTGGTGCACACCCTGCCGCTGGCCCTCGCGGGCACGGGGGTGAAGGTCGCCGTCTGCGAGATCGCGCCCGAGTGGCTGCGGGAGAGCGCCTCACCGCGTGCCCAGGGCTTCCTGTCCGTGGTGACGGGCACGGCCGCCCACGAGGTCGACCGGCTCACCGCGCGGGTGACATCCCCGACAGACCGGCTCGAATTCGGCTGAGCGTACCCACATGGGAGGGTCTTCATGCCCGGCAAACCGAGATTCTTTCCCCTAACGGGCTGAACTTTTCGTGATCAACGGGCAGTTGACCTCTCCACGGGCCTACCCTTCAAAGGGTGAACCAGTTGAAGTCCCGTGAGCCAGGCTCCGTCACCCTGCCCGGAACGCTGTCCGCAACCCTGCGCGCCGAACTGATCGACTTCCGCAGGGACTTGCACATGCACCCCGAGCTCGGGAACCAGGAGTTCCGTACGACCGCCGCGCTCAAGGCCCGCCTGGAGGCGGCCAGCCTCGCGCCGAAGGTCCTGCCGGCCGGCACCGGACTCATCTGTGACATCGGCACCCCGGACCGCGCCCGCCCCATGCTCGCGATCCGCGCCGACCTCGACGCGCTGCCCATCCCCGACGTCAAGACCGTCGCCTACCGCTCCACCGTGGCCAACCGCGCCCACGCCTGCGGACACGACGTCCACACCACCACCGTCCTCGGCGCCGGCCTCGTGCTGGCCGAGCTGGACCGGCAGGGGCTCCTTCCCCACGCCGTGCGGCTGATCTTCCAGCCCGCCGAGGAGGTCCTGCCCGGCGGCGCCGCCGACGCGGTCGAGGCCGGGGTCCTGGACGGTGTCGGCCGGATCATCGCCGTCCACTGCGACCCCCGGGTGGACGCCGGCCGGATCGGGCTCCGGGCCGGTGCCATCACCTCGGCCTGCGACCGTCTGGAGGTCACCCTCGACGGCCCCGGCGGCCACACCGCCCGCCCGCACCTCACCACCGACCTCGTCACCGCCGCCGCCCGGGTCGCCACCGACGTCCCCGCCGTGCTGGCCCGCCGCGTCGACGCCCGCTCCGGGCTCTCGGTCACCTGGGGCCGCATCGAGGCCGGCCACGCGCCCAACGTCATTCCGCAACACGCCGAGCTCTCCGGCACCGTGCGCTGCCTCGACCTGCCCACCTGGCGGGAGGCGCCCGACCTGGTGCACGCGGCGATCGACGAGGTCGCCACCCTGCACCGGGCCAAGTCCACCGTGACCTACGTCCGGGGCGTCCCCCCGGTCGTCAACGACCCGGTCGTCGCCGAACTGCTCCACGACGCCATGGCCGCCCGGCGCGGACCGTACGCGATCGAGGACACCGAGCAGAGCCTCGGCGGCGAGGACTTCTCCTGGTACCTGGAGCACGTCCCCGGCGCCATGGCCCGCCTCGGCGTCCGCACTCCCGGCGACACCCGGGTGCGCGACCTGCACGCCGGCGACTTCGACGTGGACGAGCGGTGCATCGACGCCGCGGTGGAGCTCTTCACGGCCGCGGCCCTGCTCGACGCCACGTCGCGGAGCTGAACCCGGGCCGTTCGGCGGCGCCGGTCCGCGGCCGATTTCCGGCCGCGCGCGCCGGACGGGTCGGGTTGACCCGTCCGGCCCATCGCCCGGCGTGCCGCCTTCCGATGACTGTTCGGATGCCCGCGGCAGGCGGTATAACCGGCGGTACCGGGCCGAACGCTCCCGGTGGTCTCGACTGGCCGGTTCGCGACGATCCGATAACGACTCATGAACGGGTCTTTAACTGACATCTACGCGCGTTACGATCGCGGCGAAACCAGCGCCGGAAGAGGCGCTTTCGGTCAGTGTTGAAGGGACCCTCCTCTTGCGCCGGATCACCAGGATCACGACCGTGGGCATCGCCTCCGCGGCGCTCGCCCTCTCGGCCACCGCGTGTGGCAAGTCTTCGAACGACGCGGGCTCCAGCCCCAGCTCGGACTCGAAGGCGACGAAGGCCGCCATCGCGTACGACATCGGCGGCCGCGGCGACCAGTCGTTCAACGACGCCGCCTACGCGGGCCTGAAGAAGGCCGAGGACGAGCTCGACGTCAAGGGCGCCGAGGCCGAGCCGTCGTCCGGAGAGGGCGACGCCGACAAGGTCGCGCGCCTCACCGCGCTGGCCCGCGCCGGCAACAACCCGGTCATCGGTGTCGGCTTCGCTTACGCCCCGGCCATCGAGAAGGTCGCCAAGGCGTACCCGAAGACCACGTTCGGCCTCATCGACGACACCTCGGTGACCGCCCCGAACATCGCCAACCTCGTCTTCAACGAGGAGCAGGGCTCCTACCTGGCCGGCGTCGCCGCCGCCAAGGCGTCGAAGACCGGCACGGTCGGCTTCATCGGCGGCGTCGAGGTCCCGCTGATCAAGAAGTTCGAGGCGGGCTTCGCGCAGGGCGTCAAGGACACCAACCCCAAGGCGAAGGTGCTCGTCCAGTACCTGACCCAGCCGCCGAACTTCGACGGCTTCTCGAAGCCCGACCTCGGCAAGGCCGCCGCGCAGGGCCAGCTCGACAAGGGCGCCGACGTGATCTACGCCGCCGCCGGTCTGGCCGGCTCCGGCTCGATCGAGGCCGCCGCGACCGCGGGCAAGTGGGCCATCGGCGTCGACTCCGACCAGTACAACCAGGCGGGTCTGGCCTCGTACAAGGACCACATCCTGACCTCGGTCACCAAGGACGTCTCCGACTCCGTCTTCAACGTGATCAAGTCGGTCAAGGACGGCAAGCCGCAGTCCGGTGAGATCCGCTACGGCCTCGCCACGGACGGCGTCGGCCTGGCCGACTCCAACCCGGCGTACACGAAGATGACCGATGTCACCGCCGCCGTGGAGAAGGCGAAGAAGGACATCATCGACGGCAAGATCACGGTCAAGACCGCTCCGTAAGGAGCAGCAGGTCACGACCTGAGTCCGGGCCCGGCGTCCGGTGGCACCCCCACCGGATCCCGGGCCCCGGGCCCATTCCCGTACGGGTTTTCATTTTTCGGCAGCGCTACGCGTGTAGATGTCTCCCTGGCACGATAACTTCGCCCCGCCCTGCCCTCCCCGCTCCCACTCCTTCCGGCCAAGGAGAGTGCGTCATCAACGCGTCCAGCCCCCCTGCCGTAGAACTTCACGGCATCACCAAGCGGTTCCCTGGCGTCGTCGCCAACAAGGACATCGCCATCACGGTCCGCAAGGGCACCGTGCACGCCCTCATCGGCGAGAACGGCGCCGGCAAGTCGACCCTCATGAAGATCCTCTACGGCATGCAGAAGCCGGACGAGGGCACCATCGCCGTCGACGGCGAGCAGGTCACCTTCGCCAGCCCCGGTGACGCCATCGCGCGCGGCATCGGCATGGTGCACCAGCACTTCATGCTCGCCGACAACCTCACCGTCCTGGAGAACGTCGTCCTCGGCGGCGAGAAGCTCCACGGCATCGGCGCCAAGGCGCGGAAGAAGATCCAGGAGATCTCCGACGCGTACGGCCTCGGGGTCCGCCCCGACGCCCTCGTCGAGGACCTCGGCGTCGCCGACCGCCAGCGCGTGGAGATCCTCAAGGTCCTCTACCGCGGCGCCAGGATCCTCATCCTCGACGAGCCGACCGCCGTGCTCGTCCCGCAGGAGGTCGACGCGCTCTTCGACAACCTGCGCGAGCTCAAGTCCGAGGGCCTGACCGTCATCTTCATCTCGCACAAGCTGGGCGAGGTCCTGAAGGTCGCCGACGACATCACCGTCATCCGCCGGGGCACCACGGTCGGCACCGCCGACCCGAAGACCGCCACCACCAAGCAGCTCGCCGAGCTGATGGTCGGCAGCGAGCTGCCCTCGCCGGAGACCCGCGAGTCGACGGTCACCGACGTGCCCATGCTCACGGTCGACGGCATGACGCTGCTGGAGAGCGGCGCCCCCGGCGCCCCGCTGACCACAGCCGCCCCGGCCGACCCGTCTGCCACCGTCACCGTGCACGAGGAGGCCGTCGCCGGCCGCAAGCTCCTCGACGACATCTCGCTCACCATCCACAAGGGCGAGATCCTCGGCATCGCCGGTGTCGAGGGCAACGGCCAGACCGAGCTCATCGAGGCCCTGATGGGCATCGCCAGCCCCGATGCGGGCGTCATCACCCTCGACGGCGAGGACATCTCCAAGGTCTCGGTGCGCAAGCGCCGCGAGGGCGGCATCGGCTACATCCCCGAGGACCGGCACCGCCACGGCCTGCTCCTGGAGGCCCCCCTCTGGGAGAACCGCATCCTCGGCCACGTCACCGAGGCGCCCAACTCCAAGCGGGGCGTCCTCGACCCGAAGGCGGCCCGCAAGGACACCGAGCGGATCGTGCGCGAGTACGACGTCCGCACCCCCGGCATCGACGTCACCGCGTCGTCCCTCTCCGGCGGCAACCAGCAGAAGCTGATCGTCGGCCGCGAGATGAGCCACTCGCCCAAGTTCCTGATCGCCGCCCACCCCACCCGCGGTGTGGACGTCGGCGCGCAGGCGCAGATCTGGGACGCGATCCGCGACGCCCGCCGCGAGGGCCTCGCGGTGCTGCTGATCTCCGCCGACCTCGACGAGCTGATCGGCCTCTCCGACACGCTCCGGGTCATGTACCGCGGCCGGCTCGTCGCGGACGCCGACCCCGCCACCATCACGCCCGAGGAGCTGGGCTCCGCCATGACCGGCGCGGCCTCCGGCCGTCTCGAGGGCACCGAAGAGCAGTCCGAAGACGGTGACGCCCGATGATGAAATTCGACAAGGACAAGCTGATCATCGGCGCCGCCGGCCCGGTGCTCGCCCTGGTCACCTCGTTCGTCCTCACCGTTCTGGTGCTGCTCGCGACGGGTCTCGACCCGATCGAGCCGATCCAGCTGATGATCGACAACGCCGGGTACTCGGACATCCAGGTCCTCATCGTCAACCAGACGGGGATCTATTACCTGGCAGCCCTGGCCGTGGCCATCGGCTTCCGGATGAACCTGTTCAACATCGGTGTCGACGGCCAGTACCGGCTCGCCGCGATGGTCTCGGCCCTCGTCGGCGCCTCCATCGAGCTGCCCGGCCCGCTGCACATCCTGGTGATCGTGCTGGTCGCGATGTTCACCGGCGCCTTCTGGGCCGGCATCGCCGGCATCCTGAAGACGACCCGCGGGGTCTCCGAGGTCGTCTCGACGATCATGCTGAACGCCATCGCGACCTCGCTGGTGGCCTGGCTGATCCTGCCGAAGAACTTCGGTGTCCAGCCCCAGGGCTCGAACAACCTCACCACCGGCAAGATCGCGGAGTCCGGCTGGTTCCCGGGCATCGACATGGGCGAGGGCAACGGGGTCATCTACGGCTTCACCTTCGTCGCGCTCGCCCTCGGCGTCGTCTACTGGTTCGTCCTCAACCGCACCCGCTTCGGCTTCGACCTGCGCGCCACCGGCGCCAGCGAGTCCGCCGCGCAGGCCAGCGGCGTCGACGCCAAGCGGATGATCCTCACCTCGATGCTGCTCTCGGGCGCGCTGGCCGGCCTCTCCGGCATGCCGACGCTGCTCGGCGAGTCCCACACGTACAGCCTCGACTTCCCGGTCGGTGTCGGCTTCACGGCCATCACCATCGCGCTGCTCGGCCGCAACCACCCGGTCGGCATCTTCTTCGCCGCGCTCCTCTTCGCGTTCCTCGACAAGGCGTCCTCGACGCTCGACACCGAGGGTTACCCGAAGGAGATCACCCAGATCATGCAGGGCATCATCGTGATCGCCGTCGTGGTCTCGTACGAGCTCGTCCGCCGTTACGGCATCCGCCGCCAGCAGCAGAAGGTCGGCGAGGAACTCGCCGCCGGCGGTGCCATCAAGACCGACAAGGAGGTCGCGGCATGAGCACCACCACCGTCTCCAAGCCGAGCGCCGCGCCCAAGGGCGGCGGACGCCGCAAGCTCACCTGGCCGTGGATCCTGCTGATCGTCGCGGCCGGTCTCGTGCTCTTCTCGCTGGTCCGGGTCGTCTCCGGGGCCAACGACCTCACCTCCGTGGGCCAGGTCTCCGGCGCGCTCCAGCTCGCCGTCCCGATCGGCCTCGCCGGTCTCGGCGGTCTGTGGTCGGAACGCGCGGGCGTCGTCAACATCGGCCTCGAAGGCATGATGGTGCTCGGCACCTGGTTCGGCGCCTGGGCCGGCTACCAGTGGGGCCCCTGGGTGGGTGTCCTCTTCGGTCTGCTGGGCGGCGCGCTCGGCGGCCTGCTGCACGCGATCATCACCATCACGTTCAACGTGAACCACATCGTCTCCGGTGTGGCGATCAACATCCTCGCGGTCGGCTTCACCCAGTACCTGTCGAACTTCACGTTCGCCGAGGCCGAGGGCGGCTCCTCCAAGCAGTCCCCGCGCATCGACCCGATCACCGACATCACCATCCCGGGACTCTCGGACTGGCTGATGGACCTCCAGCAGAAGCACTGGTTCCTGATCTCGGACCTCGCCGGCATCCTCGGCGGCCTGGTCACCAACCTGTCGCTGCTGACCGTGGTCGCCATCCTGCTGATCCCGGCCACCTGGTGGGTGCTGTGGCGCACGTCCTTCGGCCTGCGGCTGCGCTCCTGCGGTGAGAACCCGGTCGCGGCCGAGTCCCTCGGCGTGAACGTCTACAAGTACAAGTACATCGCCGTCACCACCTCCGGCGCCCTCGCCGGCCTCGGCGGCGCGTTCCTCGCGATCGTCGCCACCGGCATCTACCAGGAGGGCCAGACCGGCGGCCGCGGCTACATCGGTCTCGCCGCGATGATCTTCGGCAACTGGATGCCCGGCGGCATGGCGCTCGGCGCCGGCCTCTTCGGCTTCACCGACAGCCTCAAGCTGCGCGGCGGCGCCGAGAACGTCCACGCGCTGCTGCTGCTCGTCGCGCTGCTCCTGGTGATCGCCGCCCTCTGGCAGCTGTACAAGAAGAAGTACGTGGTCGCGGCCGTCTCCGCCGCCTTCTCCGCCGCCTTCTTCCTCTGGTACTTCCTGACCGACGAGGTCCCGAGCCAGTTCGTCGACGCCGCCCCGTACATCACCACCCTGCTCGTGCTCGCCCTCTCGGCGCAGCGCCTGCGGATGCCCAAGGCGGACGGCCTGCCGTACCGCAAGGGCGAGGGCAAGTGACGACGGCGCCCGACTGGGAGCTCCTCCGGGAGACCGCCCGCGAGGCGATGTCCCACGCGTACGCCCCGTACTCCGACTACCCGGTCGGTGCGGCGGCCCGCGTGGACGACGGGCGGACGGTCTCCGGGTGCAACGTGGAGAACGCCTCCTTCGGGCTCGGCCTGTGCGCCGAGTGCGGGCTCGTCTCCCAGCTGCAGGCGACCGGCGGTGGCCGGCTGACCCACTTCGTCTGCGTGGACGGCCGGGGCGAGTGCCTGGTGCCGTGCGGCCGGTGCCGGCAGCTCCTGTACGAGTTCGGGGGTCCCGAGCTCGTCCTGGAGACGCCCGCCGGGTTCCTGACGCTGGCCGAGATGCTTCCGCAGGCATTCGGACCGGACCACCTCGCCAAGTAGCACTTCGGAGCGGCCCTTCCGGCACGATGGGAAGGGCCGCTCCTCCTTTCCCCCTCTATGCGCGTAGAAAGAGGCACCACCATGGACGTCATCTCCGTCATCCGCACGAAGCGGGACAAGGGCGAGCTGAGCCCGGAGCAGATCGACTGGGTCATCGACGCCTACACCCGCGGTGTGGTCGCCGACGAGCAGATGTCGGCCCTGGCCATGGCCATCCTGCTCAACGGCATGAACCGCACGGAGATCGCCCGCTGGACCGCCGCGATGATCGCCAGCGGCGAGCGCATGAACTTCGACGCGCTCTCCCGCCCGACCGCCGACAAGCACTCCACCGGCGGCGTCGGCGACAAGATCACCCTCCCGCTCGCCCCGCTCGTCGCCGCCTGCGGCGCGGCCGTGCCGCAGCTCTCCGGCCGCGGCCTCGGCCACACCGGCGGCACGCTCGACAAGCTGGAGTCCATCCCCGGCTGGCGCGCCCTGCTCTCCAACGAGGAGATGCTGCACGTCCTCGACACCACCGGCGCCGTCATCTGCGCGGCGGGCGACGGCCTCGCCCCCGCCGACAAGAAGCTGTACGCGCTCCGCGACGTCACCGGCACCGTCGAGGCCATCCCGCTGATCGCCTCGTCCATCATGTCCAAGAAGATCGCCGAGGGCACCGGCTCCCTGGTCCTGGACGTCAAGGTCGGCACCGGCGCCTTCATGAAGAACATCGAGGACGCCCGCGAGCTGGCCTCCACCATGGTCGCGCTCGGCACCGACAGCGGTGTGAAGACCGTCGCGCTCCTCACCGACATGGCGACCCCGCTCGGCCTCACCGCGGGCAACGCGCTGGAGGTCCGCGAGTCGGTCGAGGTCCTCGCCGGCGGCGGCCCCGCCGACGTCGTCGAGCTGACCATCGCGCTCGCCCGCGAGATGCTCGACGCGGCCGGCATCAAGGACGCCGACCCGGCGAAGGCCCTCGCGGACGGCTCCGCGATGGACGTCTGGCGCCGGATGATCTCCGCCCAGGGCGGCGACCCGGACGCCACCCTCCCGGTCGCCCGCGAGCAGCACGTCGTCACCGCCCCCTCCACCGGCGTCCTCACCCGCCTCGACGCCTACGACATCGGCATCGCCGCCTGGCGCCTCGGCGCCGGCCGCGCCCGCAAGGAGGACCCGGTGCAGGCGGGCGCGGGCGTCGAGCTCCACGCCAAGCCCGGCGACACGGTGACGGCGGGCCAGCCGCTGCTGACCCTCCACACGGACACCCCGGAGAAGTTCGACTACGCGCTGGGCTCCCTGGAGGGCGCCTGGGACATCGCGGCCCCGGGTACCGAGTTCACGGCGAACCCCATCGTCCTGGACCGCATCGCCTGAGGCATACACCTCCGACGCCTTCGGGCCGAACGGGACCGGTGGACCTCCACCGGTCCCGTTCGGCCTGCTGGGACCGGTGACGAGCCGGCGGAGGAGACCGCCATGGGCGCCCTCACCGTCGATCACCCGTCTTGTGGCTACGGGCGGGACGGGGTTCCCAGCAGCACCGGCAGCTCCCGCATGTCGTCGAAGACCACCGTCCTCGGGCCCATCAGCCGGTCCGCGCGGGTGAGGCCGCCGCAGTAGCCGAAGGCGCGCATGCCGGCGGCACGGGCGGCCTGGACGCCGTAGGGGCTGTCCTCGACGACGGCGCAGCGCTCGGGCGGGACGCCCATGGTGGCGGCCGCGTGGAGGAAGAGGTCGGGGGCGGGCTTGCCGCGGGAGACGTCGCGGGCGCTGAACATCCGGCCCTCGAAGCGGTCGAGCAGCCCGGCGCGGCCCAGGTTCCTGCGGATGGAGGCGTGGCTGCCGTTGGAGGCGAGGCAGTACGGAACGGCCAGCGCGTCCAGGACGCCGGTGACGCCTTCCACGGCGGTCAGCTCGGCGTCCAGCGCGTCCTCGTACCGCTGCTTGAAGGGGGCCTGCCAGCCGGGCTCCAGGGGGCGGCCCCTGCGCTCCTCCACGATCGCGGTGAGCATCTCGTGCGAGGAGCCGACGAAGAGGTCGGCCATCTCCGCCTCGGTGAACTCGGCGCCGAGGGAGGAGAACACGTCCCGGTCCACGCGGCAGTAGATCCGCTCGCTGTCCACCAGCACGCCGTCACAGTCGAAGATCACCAGTTCGGCGGGTTCGTGAGTCATGATCGAGAGCCTACGGGCGGGGCGATCACCGATGAGTTCCGGTCCGGCGACCGGTCTCAAGGCATGTGGACACCAGCCGACCGCTCGTCGTGACCCTGCCCGCCCGGCCCACCCGGGACGAGGTGGTCCTGCTGTGCGCCGAGCTCGGCGCGGCCCCACCGGGGGACGTCGTCTGCGAGATCGGCGCGCTCAGGCACCCCGACCTCGCCGCCGTCGACGCCCTGGCCCGGCTGAGACTGGCCGCCGGCCGCCGGGGCCACCGGATCCGGTTCCACGGAGCAGGACCCGAGCTGCGGGCCCTGCTCCGGCTCACGGGCCTGGACGAGACCCTAGGCGTCTAGCCGGGCCGGCAGGTCGAAGAGCGGGAACCAGCGTGCGGTGTCCAGGAAGAAGTCCATGCCGGCGACCTTGCCGTCGCGGAGTTCGAGGACGATCAGCGCCCACGGGGCGAAGCCGCCCGCGGGGTCCGGGTGGTACTGGGCGAAGGCCGGGGAGCCGTTCGCCACGGTCGGCACGAGCTTCGAGCCCGAGCAGACCTCGCCGACGCCGAGCATCCAGCCGACGATGTTGTCGTGGCCCTGGAGCCACAGGTCGTACGGCGGCATGGACATGGTCGCGTCCTCGTGGAGGAGCGCGGTGAGCGCCTTCATGTCGTAGCCCTCGAAGGCGGCGACGTACCGCTCCAGGAGCGCCTTCTGCTCCTCGTCGAGCGGGTTCGCCGGGTCGGAGGTGGCGGGGGCCTGCTCGGCGAGTGTCGCGCGGGCCCGCTGGAGGGCGCTGTTGACCGAGGCGACGGTGGTGTCGAGGAGTTCGGCGACCTCGCCGGCCTTCCAGGCGAGCACCTCGCGGAGGATGAGGACCGCGCGCTGCTTGGGCGGCAGGTGCTGGAGCGCGGCGACGAAGGCGAGCCGTACGGTCTCGCGGTGGACGGCGGTCTCCGCCGGGTCGGCGACCGAGGGCAGCACCCGCCCGTCGGGGACCGGCTCCAGCCAGGTGATCTCCGGCTGCTGGACGAGCTGTGCCTGCGCGACCGGCGTGGGCGAGGTGAGGTCCATGGGCCGTGCTCTCCTGTTGCCGGCGTTCAGGGCGTCCAGGCAGACGTTGGTCGCGATCCGGTACAGCCAGGACCGCAGCGAGGAGCGGCCCTCGAAGGAGCCGATGGCCTTCCAGGCGCGGACCATCGTGTCCTGCACCGCGTCCTCCGCCTCGAAGGAGGATCCGAGCATCCGGTAGCAGTAACCGGTCAGCTCCCTGCGGTACTTGTCGAGATCCTCGGTCGTCGCGGCCGCGGCTTCGGTCATCGGGTCCACACCCCACTCACCCCTCACCGGCACCCGTTCGGTGCCGGTGAGGGGAAGCTACCGCAGCCGACTGACAACGGGGGTCAGGTTCCCGGCTTGCGTCCGTAGACGAAGACGTCGTCGCCGTTCCTGAGCAGGTTCCAGTACGCCTTGGCGTCGGCCGACCGCATGTTGACGCAGCCGCCCGAACCCGGCGGGTTCCACATGGACTTGGTGGTCGAGTGGAACGCCTGGCCGCCGTCGAAGAACTGCGAGTACGGCATGGAGACGTGGTAGAGCGTCGACCAGTGGTTGATGTTCCGCCAGTAGATCTTCTTGGATCCGGTGCGCGTCTCGGTGCCGTCCTTGCCCGTACGCACCGGCACCGGGCCGTACTTGAGGCGGGCCCCGTCCTGGATCCAGCTCAGCTGCCGCGTCAGGTCGACGCAGGCGATGCGGCCCCGGTTGGTCGGGCAGGCGCCCGAGCGGTTGGGGTTGGTGCCGGCGGCCTTCTGCTGGAGCATCGTGTTCATCGTGCGCCAGGTGATCGTCCCCGCGTACCCCATCGTCGGGGTGATGCCGTGCTTGCGCTGGAAGGACTGGATGGCCTGACAGTCGCCGAGCGACTGGCGGCCGTCGACCGTCCGTCCGAGGAACTTCTCCACCTGCTTCTGGTACGGCCCCGTCGTCACGTTGCAGGACGCCGCCTGCGCCGGGGCCGCACCGAGCGCGATCGTCATCGGCACCACGAGTGATGTGAGGCCGACCGTGATTCCCGCTCTCTTCCCTATTCGATGCATGATCCGGTTCATGATCGTCAACTCCCCCTTGAGTCCTGTCGCTTAGGACGCGCGGGGGAGTCTGTCAGTTGCAGGATCGCGGGGGGAGGGGTCAGGACGCGGCGAGCTGGAGCCGCCGCGCCTGGGTCCGCGCGCTGAGGCTGCCGTACAGCGTCACCGAGACGACGCCGAGGACGGCGATCAGACCGATCAGGACCGTGCCCGCCCAGCCGCCCGTGTGGAAGGCGATCGCGCCGAGCGTGCCGCCCGCGCTGCTGCCCAGGTAGTACGCGGACTGGTAGAGCGCCGACGCCTGCGCGCGGCCCGTCTTCGCCGTACGGCTCACCGAGGAGGACGCGACCGCGTGGCCCGCGAAGAAGCCGGCGGTGATCAGGACCAGGCCCGCCAGGACCGCGGCGAGGGAGTCGGCGAGCGACAGCAGCAGGCCCGCGGCGGTGGTGGAGACGGCCAGGTACAGCGCGCCGCGCCGGCCGAGCCGCCCGACCAGCTTCCCGGCGGCCGCGGAGGAGACCGTACCGACCAGGTAGACGAGGAAGATCGAGCCGATCACGCCCTGCGGAAGGGAGAACGGCGCCTCGACGAGCCGGTAGCCGATCACCGTGTACACCGCGCCGAAGACCGTCATGAACAGCGCGCCGATCACGTACAGACGCACGAGCAGCGGGTCCGCCAGGTGCCCTCGGACGGTGCTCGCCAGCGCCTTCGGGTTCAGGGTGCCCGGCGTGAAGTGCCGTGCCTTCGGGAGCAGCGCCCGGAAGGCGATCGCGCAGAGCAGCGAGGTCAGGCCGACGGCGGCCAGACCCGCCCGCCAGCCCCACAGCTGGGCGACCCAGCCGGTCACCAGGCGGCCGCTCATGCCGCCGATCGAGTTGCCCGCCACGAAGAGGCCGATCGCGGCGACCAGCGCCTTGGGCCGCACCTCCTCGGCCAGGTACGCCATCGCGGAGGCGGGGAGGCCGGCGAGCGCGGCGCCCTGGAGGGCGCGGAGCACGATCAGGGAATCCAGGTTCGGGGCGAGCGGCACCAGGAGGGCGAGGACGACCGCGACGGTCAGGGAGGCGGTCATCATCGTCCGCCGGCCGAAGCGCTCCGAGAGGGCGCTGAGCGGGAGCACGCACAGGGCGAGGGCGCCGGTGGCGGCGGAGACCGTCCAGGAGGCGGCGGAGGCGGTGGCGCCGAACTCGGCCGAGATGGCCGGGAGGAGGGCCTGCGTGGAGTAGAGGAGGGCGAAGGTGGCCAGTCCCGCGGCGAAGAGCGCGAGGCTCAGCCGGCGGTAGCCGGGGGCGCCGGGGGAGAGGCGGGTGTCGGCGGACGCGCTGGTGGCGGCCGCCTTGGTACTGGCAGGAGGCATGTCACGAACGTAGGACGCCCCGCTTCATGCGTCCAATGCACGGAACTGCTGTAATCGTTCCCATGGCGCATGAGTACAGGTCACAGCCTCGGCTGTCACCGAACAGTAACGAAGAAGACATGGGACTGCTGCTGGCGCCCCGGCTCGCGTACTTCGCCGCCGTCGCCCGGCACGAGCACGTCACCCGCGCCGCGGCCGAGATGGGCGTGCCGCAGTCGACGCTCTCGCGGGCCATGGTCCGGCTGGAACAGGACCTCGGCGTCTCCCTCTTCGCCCGCCGCGGCCGCACGGTCTCCCTCACCCCGGCCGGCCGCCGCTTCCTCACCGCCGCCGAGCGGGCGCTCGCCGAGGTGGAACGGGCCGCCGACACCGTACGGGCCGACGCCGACCCGACCGCGGGGCGGGTCGCCTTCGGCTTCCTCCACACCATGGGCTCCGAGACCGTCCCCGGGCTCCTGCGCGCCTTCCGCGTCGACCATCCGCGGATCCGCTTCACCCTCGTCCAGAACTATGGCGAGGCGATGATCGAACGGCTCCGGGCGGGCGACCTCGACCTCTGCCTGACCTCCCCGGTCCCGGACGCCCCCGACCTGGTGGCCCGGCGCCTGGACGAGCAGCGGCTGCGGCTCGTCGTCCCGGACGACCACCGGCTCGCGGGCCGCCGCCGGGTCCGCCTCGCCGAGGCCGCGGACGAGACCTTCGTGACCCTGGAGCCGGGGTACGGGCTCCGCCGCATCACCGACGACCTGTGCGCGGAGGCCGGCTTCACGCCCCGGATCGCCTTCGAGGGCGAGGAGGCCGAGACCCTGCGCGGCCTGGTCGCCGCCGGCCTGGGCGTCGCCCTGCTGCCCCCGCCCGCCGTCCCCCGCCCCGGCGTCGTCGAACTCACCGTCACCGCACCCCGGGCGGTCCGCGAGATCGGTGTCGCCTGGCTCGACGGCCACCCGGACACCGCCCCGGTGGCCGCCTTCAAGAAGTTCCTGCTCGGCAGGCGCGGCCATCTGCTCCCGAAGGAGTCCTCACCTCCGGCGTGACCCGCCGAACCCGGCCGCCAGCGGCATCCGCAGGCCGAGCGGCGGCGGCGCCGCCATCGCGTCCGTCACCGGGCGGGCGACCGGCCGGGCGAAGAGGGCGCCGAGGACGAAGTCGGCGGCGAGCGCCCGGACCTCGGCCGCGTACTGGCGCAGCGCGTGGCCGTCCGAGTGCACCTCGAAGCGGCAGGTGTCGCGGTTGGCCTTCTTCGCCCGCTCGGCGAAGCGGAACGACAGCTCCGGGTCCGTCCTGGCGTCGTTCGTGCCGTGCACCAGCAGCACCCGGCGTCCCACCAGCTGCCGCACCGGCTCCGGCTCGGCCGCCACGTCGTCCTCCGGCAGCCACGGGGCCAGCGCGAGGACCGCGCCGACCGCGTCGTGCCCGGCCGCGCGCAGCGCCGCGCGGCCCCCGAGGCCGTGGCCGACGAGACAGACCGGGACGTCCCCGTACTGCCGTACCGCCTCCGCGACCGCCCAGGCGGCGTCCGCCGCGAGTCCCGCGTCGGCCCCGTTCCAGCCGCGCCCCCGGTAGCGCACCACATGGGCGACGAGGCCCTCGGGCCGGCCCGCGCGGACGAGGCCGCGGCCGAGCGGCAGGATCGCCGCGTGCGCCCGGGCGGAGGCCCGTCGACCCGACACCGGCTCGCCGTCCGGCAGGAGCAGCACCACGCCGCCCACCTCCGCCGACGTGCGGGAACCTCCAACAGGACGTCCGAGCCGGGGTCTCCGGGCCTCGGACGGCCCCACGAGTGCGTAGTGCGCCATGACAGAACAGTCTCAGAAGCGGAGGTGTACACCAGTGGTACGCGCGGTCTCTGTTACGTATCGTCCGGAGTCCGAACGCCCTTTGCCCCCATACCCGTTCGAACCGGGACACCGATCCCGCGGCCGTGAAGCCCCTCCGTCGGGCAGGCCCAGGGAGGTCGGTCGCCGCCCCGCCACGAGGAAAACGGCGCCAAGACAGGTGTTCTACGCGCGTAGGGGCTACAGTGCGGAAATGACGAGCCAGACTCCCAACGTCCCCACCGCGGACCAGATCCGCCGTGCCCCGAAGGTGCTCCTGCACGACCACCTCGACGGCGGACTGCGCCCCGGCACGATCATCGAACTGGCCCGGGAGCAGGGTTACGACCAGCTCCCCGAGACGGAGCCCGACAAGCTCGGCATCTGGTTCCGCGAAGCCGCCGACTCCGGCTCGCTGGAGCGGTATCTGGAGACCTTCGCGCACACCTGCGCCGTCATGCAGACCCGGGAGGCCCTGGTCCGCGTGGCCGCCGAGTGCGCCGTCGACCTCGCCGAGGACGGCGTGGTCTACGCGGAGGTGCGCTACGCCCCCGAACAGCACCTGGAGGGCGGACTCACCCTCGAAGAGGTCGTGGAGGCGGTCAACGAGGGCTTCCGGGAGGGCGAGCGGCAGGCCAGGGCCGACGGGTACCGCATCCGGATCGGCGCCCTGCTGACCGCCATGCGGCACGCGGCCCGGGCGCTGGAGATCGCCGAACTCGCCAACCGCTACCGGGACTCCGGAGTCGTCGGCTTCGACATCGCGGGCGCCGAGGCCGGCTACCCGCCCACCCGGCACCTCGACGCCTTCGAGTACCTCAAGCGGGAGAACAACCACTTCACGATCCACGCGGGCGAGGCGTTCGGCCTGCCGTCGATCTGGCAGGCGCTCCAGTGGTGCGGCGCCGACCGGCTCGGGCACGGAGTCCGGATCATCGACGACATCGAGGTCGCCGACGACGGCTCGGTCAGCCTCGGCCGCCTCGCCGCCTACGTCCGCGACAAGCGCATCCCGCTGGAGATGTGCCCCTCCTCCAACCTCCAGACCGGTGCCGCCGCCTCGTTCGCCGAGCACCCGATCGGCCTGCTCCGCACCCTGCACTTCCGGGCCACGGTGAACACCGACAACCGGCTCATGAGCGGCACGACCATGAGCCGTGAATTCGAGCTGCTGATCGAGGCATTCGATTACACGCTCGACGACATGCAGTGGTTCACAGTCAATGCGATGAAATCAGCGTTCATTCCTTTCGATGAACGTCTGGCGATGATCAATGAGGTCATCAAGCCCGGATACGCCGAGCTCAAGTCCGAATGGCTGTTCCAGCAGACCGCCACGACCAGCGACTCTTCCCGTACGGCGGGCTGAGCGAAGCCCCGTCCAGGGGAAGGAGGCGGCCGGGCAGGCACGACACCCGGCCGCTTTCCGGTGTTTGCGGAGGAGTTGATCGCTGGTTAGGTTGCGGAGTCCCTCTGCATTCCCAGGATTTCCCCTCCCGGCTTTCCCGGAAGCCCCGGATTCCCCAAGGAAGATTCTCAGATGAAGCACTCTGCCGCCAAGAAGCTCGGTGTCGCCGCTCTCGGTGCCGCTTTCGCCGCTGCCGCCGCCGGCACGGCCTCCGCCGCGCCGTCCCTGCCGCTCGACGCCGACGCGCTGGGCACGGTGACCCAGGCCGTCCCGCTGGGTGACGGCCTCACCGAGCTCCCCGACGGCGCCGCCGAGTCCCTCGGCGCCGGGCAGGGCGCCCTCGGCCAGGGTGTCGACCAGGGAGTGAAGACCCTCCCGGCCGCCGCCGGCCAGGCCACCCAGAGCCTGCCGCTCGGCGCCGCCGCCGGCGGCCTCGGCGCCACCCCGCTCGGCGGCCTCCTCGGCGGCCTGCCGCTCGGCGGCCTCCCGATCGGCTGACACCCCGCCGCACACGCCGAAGGGGCGCGCACCCGGATGTACCCGGGTACGCGCCCCTTCGGCGTGCGAGGTGCGCCGTGCGCACCGGCGAGCGGCTACCAGGCCGCGGTCGTGGTCTTCTCGGCGGGCAGGAACACCCACAGAGCCAGGTACAGGAGGAACTGGGGACCGGGCAGCAGGCACGAGACCAGGAAGATCAGACGCATCGTCCACGCGGAGGTGCCGAAGCGCCGTGCCAGCGCCGCGCACACTCCGCCGATCACGCGTCCGTCACGGGGGCGGATGAGAGCGGCCATGGTGGGCTCCTTCGGAGTCGGTCCGGGAGCCGCTCCGTCGGGCTCCCGATGACTCCATACTGGCGCGGGGAGGGGCCCCGGAGCGTCGGTCTACCGGGCGATCGGGACCCTGGGAATCGTCGGGGTCGAACCCTGAGCCGCCTCGTCCCGTGGCAGGGGGGAACCCCTACCGGGACCGCTTCCCCCGGAGGAGGCCGGCCGTCCCCGCTCCGACCTGCGGCGCAGCCATCCGCGACCGGCCGGGACGAAGAGCAGATGGGCGAGGGCCACCCCCGCCGTGTTCAGGAGGACCGAGTCCACGTCGACGACCTGCCCCGGCACCGCGGTCTGCAACAGCTCCACCGCCAGCGACAGCAGCGCACCGGCCGCGGTCGTCCGGGCCAGGGAGGCCCACCGGGAGACGTCGAGCCGCCCGTCGGCCATCGGGAGCAGCACCCCGAGCGGAGCCAGGAGCAGCAGCCCCTCGCCGATCAGCCGGGCCGCCGCGCGGGCGCCGAGCGCCAGATCGGCCCGCAGGCCGTCCAGCGGGATCGTGTTCGGCGCGGTCACCCAGGCCACGTCCCGTGGGCGCAGACTGATCCAGGCGACGAGCAGCAGATGCGCGAGGAGGAGAGAGAACCCCACCACGCGGACGACCACGGCGGTATCACCGCCCGAACCTTGACGCTGCACGCCCCCCAAGACGCCCACCACGGCGGAATCGGTTCCGCCGCCGGCGTACGGGCCTCGCCGGGTCAGCCCGTGGGCGTCGCCGCCGGGGCCGTCACCGCGGCCGTCGGCGGGGCCGACTCCGGGCGCTCGCGCAGCTCGGTCGTGCAGCGGTAGCGCTTGGGCGGGTAGGAACCCGGGCCGCCGAGCAGGACCGTGTGGCCTCCCGCGCCCGCGGAGCTCTCCGCGAAGGTGCAGACGATCTGCGACAGGGCGGTCGGCGTCAGGTCCTCCGGCTGCCGGCTCAGCCGCAGCGTGCCCGCCGGATCGCCCCGGTGCCCGCCGCCCACGACCAGGGGACCCCGCACGGCGGTCGTGAAACCGGCCTGCCGCTCACTGTCCGACGGCTCGGCGAGCAGCTGCGCGAGCAGCCCCGTGGCCGTACGCACCGGGTCGCCGTCCGCCTTCTCCTCGGGCAGCGGGGACCGGCGGTCCACCGCCTCCAGCTGCGAGCCGCAGACCAGGAACACCCGGACCGGCACGCCCTGCGCGGCCGTCGGCGACGGGCTCGCGTCGGTCACGCTGCACGGGACGCGGGACGGGGCCGCGCCCGCGTCCACCGGTACGGACGTCGTCCTGATCCCACAGCCGGTGACCAGCACGGTCAGCGCGGCCGCGCACAGGGCGCCCGCTCCCGCCGTGCCCCCGAAGGTGCGGCCCCTCACGCTTCCTCCACCTCGCCCTGGCTGCTGCGGGTCTGCACCTCGCGTGTGATCCCCGAGGCGTCCAGCGGCAGCCGCAGCACGAACACCGCGCCGTCCACCGCCCCGTCCTCGCCGACCGAGTTGGCCGCCGTGATCGATCCGCCGTGGATCAGCGCGTTCTCCATGGCGATCGACAGGCCGAGACCGCTGCCCTCGGACCGCGGCCGGGACGCGCTCGCCTTGTAGAAGCGGTCGAAGACGTGCGGCAGCACCTCCTCGGGGATGCCGGGGCCGTGGTCGCGCACCGCGATGACCAGCTCCTCGTCCTCCGTGCGCACCGAGACCCGGACCGGCGAACCGCCGTGCTTGAGCGCGTTGCCGATCAGGTTCGCCAGGATCACGTCCAGGCGGCGCGGGTCGAGCGGCAGCATGATCCCGCGCTCGGCGTCGAGGTCGACCGCGTCCAGCCAGGCCCGCGCGTCGATGCACGCGGTGATCTGGTCGGCGATGTCCACCTCGTCGAGGACGAGGCGCGCGGTGCCCGCGTCGAAGCGGGTCACCTCCATCAGGTTCTCCACCAGGTCGTTCAGACGCCGCGTCTCGCTCACCACCAGCGCCACCGCCGGGGCGATCATCGGGTCCAGGGTGTCCTGCTCGTCCTCCAGGACCTCGGTGACGGCCGTCAGCGCGGTCAGCGGGGTGCGCAGCTCGTGCGACATGTCGGCGACGAACCGGCGGCTGGACTCCTCCCGCGCGCTCATGTCCGCGACCTTCTTCTGCAGGGACTCGGCCGCGCTGTTGAACGTACGGGAGAGATCGGCCAGTTCGTCCGCGCCGGAGACCCGCAGCCGGGTGTCGAGCTTTCCCTCGCCGAGCTGCCGGGCCGCCTCGCCGAGCCGGTGCACCGGGCGCAGCACGGTCGTCGCCGCGACCTGCGCGAGGAGCACCGAGCCGACGACCGCGAGGGCGGTGGCGATCCCGAGGGACCAGGCGAGCGAGTTCAGGTCGGCCTTCTCCGCGGCCAGCGACTTGAACATGTAGCCGGCCGGCCCGCCGCCGTCGATCCGTGTCCCGCCGACCAGGTACGGCGTCCCGCCCCGCTCCGTGCGCTGCCAGAACAGGTGGTACCGGTACGGGTTGGCGTCCGTCACCGGCCGTTCGGTGTCCACGGCCTCGCGCAGCGAGCGCGGCACGTCGGCGAGGGTGAAGTCGTCGGGGTCGGACGCGCCGACGATCGGCTTGCCCGCGTCCCGCTCGCCGAGCAGCAGCACCTGGTAGTCGGCGGCGCTGCCGCTCGCCATCTGCTCGGCGGTCCGCCGCAGGTCGTCCTGGGTGGGCCGGAGCGGCAGCGTCGCCGCCCGGTTCTGCATCTCCTGCCGGAAGTCGTTGAGCGCCCCGTCCTGGGTGCGGGTCAGCACCGCCTCGCGGTTGAGCCAGTACGCGATGCCGGAGGCGGCGACGGCCGCGGTGAGCGCGACCAGGGCGAAGACGACGACCAGCCGCAGCCGCAGGCTGGAGAGCCGCGGCCGCGCGAGGATTCCCTTGGTCACGCAGGAACGTCCAGTCGGTAGCCGACACCCCGCACGGTGCGGATGAGCGTCGGCGAGGACGGCACGTCCTCCACCTTGGCGCGCAGCCGCTGCACACAGGCATCGACGAGCCGCGAGTCGCCCAGGTAGTCGTGCTCCCACACCAGCCGCAGCAACTGCTGCCGGGAGAGCGCCTGTCCGGGCCGCCGGCTCAGTTCCAGGAGCAGCCGCAGCTCGGTCGGGGTGAGCTGGAGGTCCTCGCCGTTCTTGGTGACCGTCATCGCGGACCGGTCGATGACGAGGGACCCGTACGTCGCGGAGTCCGTCGACTCCCGCTCGCCGCGCCGCAGTACGGCCCGGATGCGGGCGTCCAGGACCCGGCCCTGCACCGGCTTCACGACATAGTCGTCGGCGCCGGACTCCAGGCCCACGACCACGTCGATGTCGTCGCTGCGCGCGGTGAGCAGGATGATCGGCAGCTGGTCGGTGCGACGGATCCGCCGGCAGACCTCGAAGCCGTCGATGCCGGGCAGCATGACGTCGAGCACGACCAGGTCCGGCCGCTGTTCGCGCAGCAGCAGGAGCCCGTCCTCGCCCGTCGCGGCGGTGGCCACCCGGTGGCCCTGCCGGGACAGGGAGAGTTCGAGGGCCGTGCGGATGGCGTCGTCGTCCTCGATCAGCAACAGAAAAGGCACGTTCAGCATTCTGTCGCATTCGGCCGTCCGAGTTCGACCGCTGGGAGGCGCGCTTCTGTTCCGTCCCCTGTGACACGGCTGTGACAGTCGGCGGACAACGCCATGAAGTCCCGCGGGCAAGCTTCTTGGCACAGGGACCGAAACACACTCCAACCGACGGGGGGCGCGAGATGAACGCACTGCACAGCACCACCTCAAGCGCAGTTGTCACGCGTCTCCACGACGTCGTGCGGAGCACGGAGAAGTCCGGCGCGGTGAACGGGCGGGGGTGCGTTCGCAGCGTCGGGCGTCAGCGCAAGGCGCCGTACATGGTGGCCGTTGCTGACGGGGGAGCGGCGTACGGGGAGGGCACGGGGGAACGCGTCACCTGCTCGGAGGCCGAGTTCACGGCCTACGTCCAGGAGCGTCGTGCCTCCCTGTACGCCACCGCCTACCACCTCACCGGTGACCGTTTCGAGGCCGAGGACCTGCTCCAGAGCGCGCTGTTCTCCACCTACCGCGCCTGGGACCGGATCAGCGACAAGGCCGCGGTCGGCGGATACCTCCGCCGCACCATGACCAACCTGCACATCAGCGCCTGGCGCCGGCGCAAGCTCAACGAGTACCCGACCGAGGAGCTCCCCGAGACGGTGGGCGAGACGGACGCGATGCGGGGTACGGAGCTGCGCGCGGTCCTGTGGCAGGCGCTGGCCCGGCTGCCCGAGCTCCAGCGGACGATGCTGGTGCTGCGCTACTACGAGGGCCGGACCGATCCGGAGATCGCGGAGATCCTGGACATCAGTGTCGGCACGGTGAAGTCGAGCATCTGGCGGTCGCTGCGGCGGCTGCGCGAGGACGAGGTGCTCAGCTTCGGCCGTGACGAGGAGGAGTCCTTCGGCGAGCTGGTGGCCTGAAGGTCGGGGGGACGACCCCGCGGGGGCCTACGGGGGAAACGAGGCTCTTGGGGGACGGGGGAAACACGGGGGAACCGTACGGGGGTACGGGGAAAGAGCGAAGCGGGTCGTACGAGTCCGGGGGGTCTCGTACGACCCGCTTCGTGCTGTGCGGGGCCCGCCGTCAGTTGGCGGCCGGGGTGCGGTGACGGCCGGCCGCCGCGGCGGCCAGGCGGCCGAGGGCCTCGGCCTTGGCGCAGGGGTGGGCGCCCAGCTCGGCCTGGCGGGCCACGATGGCGCGTTCCGCGCGCATCAGGCGCCAGCCGCGGCGCAGCAGGAAGGGGACGGACTTGCGGCCCTCGCGGAGGTCGCGGGCGAGGCGGCGGCGGAACGTCGTCGACGGGCGGCCGCGCAGGCACAGCGCGTCGGCGAGGACGTCCAGCTCCCGGCAGCGGGCCACGATCTCGGCCGCGAAGATGCCCTCCGCCACGAAGAGCGGCGTCCGCTCGATGTCGAACCGCTCCCGGCCGGTGAGGGAGCTGGTGGAGATGTCGTACACGGGGACGTGGGTCCGCCCCGTCCGGCACAGCTCGACGATGGCGGCGACGGCCGCGTCGGCGTCCCAGGACCGTGGGGAGTCCCAGTCGATGTCCGTGCTGCCGTCGACGAGCGGGAGCGACGGGTCGTCGCCCTCCTTGTAGAAGTCGTCGAGGCGCAGGACCGGGAGGCCGGTGACGGCGGCGAGGGACGACTTGCCGGAGCCGGAGGGGCCCGCGAGCAGGACGACACGGGTCGGGATCGGTTGGGAACTCACGGGACACCAGTGTGAACCATTCCCCCGTGCAGGGGACCCCCGAGGGAGGCCGTTGGTATCGAGCATCACACCTCGACTACTGTCGGTGGCCGCTCGATCACCCCTCGGAAGGATCGTCATGGCGCGTCACGCACAACCCCGCACCTCCCGCCGCAGTGCCCTGCTGAAGGCCGGTCTCACGGTCACGGCGGCGGGCGCCGCGCTGGTCGGAGCGGGCGTCGCGGCCCAGGCCGCCGCCCCGGTGCCGCTGCCCGTCGACTCGCTGACCCGGACCGACGCCGGCGCGGCCGGCGCGGGAGCGCTGTCCGGCGTCACCCACGGCCTGGGCCCGCTGACCCGGCTCCAGCTCGACCCGCTGGCCAACACCGGCGTCGACCCCCTCGCCAACGGGCTCGGCACCCAGGTCGCCGACTTCAAGCCCGTCGGCACCGACCTGGTGACCGGCCACCTCACCCAGGGCGGGGCGGTGGCCGATCTCCCGGTGGCGGGGCCGCTCACCCAGGGGCTGCTGCCGTAGGCCATGTCCGGACACGGCCTACGGCAGGTGTCCCGCCGGTCGGGCGGGGCGGAGTGGTCAGCGCCTGCCCCGGCGGAGCCAGCCCTGCGCCCCGCGGGGTGCGGGCGGCTTCGCGGGGCCGCCCGCGCCGTGCGGTCCTGGGCCGCTGTGCGGCTGTACGTCCTTCAGACGCGCGCGCCACGGCCCGTCCGCCCGGAACAGTTGGACGATGAGCGGGCCCTCGGGCAGCGGGACGGTCTCCCGGCGCCGGCCGATCTCGTTGACGGCGGAGCGCCCGGGGTCCGGGAGGCTGGTGGGGTCGTCGTGCCCCGTCAGCTCGTAGACGTGGATGATGAAGTTGTCGCTGCCCCGGTAGTGGAAGCGGGCGTCGGCCGTCCCCCCGGTGTGCAGCAGGACGTCCGGACCCTCGCACTCCAGCACGTCCTCGGTCAGCCGCCGGGCGGCCGCCAGCGGCAGGATGCGCATCTCCCAGGGTCCGTCCGCCCGCAGCTTCAGCCGCAGCCGGCCGTTCTCGGGCACACAGGTGAGCAGCCGGCCCCGGAAGTTCTCCTGTGTGCTGTTGACGAGGCTGCTGCCCTCCTTGTTGGACCGGGTGAGCGGCCACAGGCCCGTGTACCCGTCGCCGTCGACGGCGAGTTCGACCACGACCGGGCCGGGCGGGAGGTCCTCCACGGTGATCACGTCGTTGCCCGGGCCGCTGCGCGTGTGCGGCTCGAAGAAGGTGCCGAAGGTCCAGTCCGGGGCGCCGAAGGGAGCCGGGAAGGGGCCGGGAAGCGGCTCTGCCGCCGTCTTGGCCACCGCCTGGACCGGAATCGGGACCGGTGCCGGGGCGGGCGCGTGGGCCGGTGCCTGGACCGGTGCCTGGACGGGCGCCTGGACGGGTGGCGGGACGGCCGGCGCGGCGGGCGCCGGCGGGGCCTCCGGGCTCTTCGTCATCACCGGGCTGTCCGTCACCACCCGGGGCTCGTCGGCCACGTCCACGCCGTGGTCGGCCGCCAGGCCCTCCAGGCCGTCCAGGTAGCCCTGGCCCACCGCGCGGAACTTCCAGCCGCCCGCGCGCCGGTACAGCTCCGCCAGGACCATCGCGGTCTCGCCGCCGGCGTCGGTCGTGTCGTACCGCGCGACCGAGGTGCCGTCCGGCGCGAACGCCTCCACGGACAGCCCGGCCACGTCCCGCAGCGGGCCGTTCTCCGTCGACGCGACCACCAGGACGCGGGAGATCTCCTCCTCGGTCGCCGTGAGGCCGGTCTCCAGCCACACCGTGCCGTCCTCGCCCCCGACGAGCCGCACGGCGCCGGAGTGATGGACCGGGGCGCCGTGGAACACGATGTCCGCGTCCCTCCGGACCCGGCCCCGCTCCGTCAGCAGCAGCGCCGCGACGTCGACACCCCCGCGCACGGCGATGCGCAGCGGCACCGTCGGGACGAAGGCGTTGCCTCCCTTGATCAGTGTTCCCATGACGTACCGACCCCTCCGTTCACGGCCCCTCCACAGTCGATCACCACTGGATCTTGCGGTGGACCGGGACGCCGGGGCAAGACCGGCGGGAGGACCCGGGAACGCCGAAACGGCCCCCGGGTGCGCGCACCCGGGGGCCGTTTCGGCGGTGGAGCTAGTACGAGGAGCCCGAGGCGCCCAGCGAACCCGTCGGGTGCCAGACCGTCTTCGTCTCCAGGAACGCGGTCATGCGGTCCGTGCCGGGGGACTCGGCGAAGTCCTCGGTACGGGGACGCAGGACGCGCTTCAGGTTGTCCGCCGCCGCGATCTCCAGGTCGCGGGCGAGGTCGCCCTCGGTCGCGCCCGTGAGGTCGATGGCGTTGACGTCCTGGTGGGCCGCGAGGTGCGGGCCCATCTCGGCGGCCTTGCCGGAGAGGATGTTGACGACACCGCCCGGCAGGTCGGAGGTGGCGAGCACCTCGCCCAGGGAGAGCGCCGGCAGCGGGGCCTTCTCGCTCGCGATGACGACGGCCGTGTTGCCCGTCGCGATCACCGGGGCGATCACCGAGACCAGGCCGAGGAAGGACGAGTCCTGCGGGGCCACGACCGTGACGACACCGGTCGGCTCCGGGGAGGAGAGGTTGAAGTACGGGCCGGCGACCGGGTTGGCACCGCCGACGATCTGGGCGATCTTGTCGGTCCAGCCGGCGTACCAGACCCAGCGGTCGATGGCCGCGTCGACGACCGCCGCCGCCTTCGACTTCGACAGGCCCTCCGCGTCCGCGACCTCGCGGACGAACTGCTCCCGGCGCCCCTCCAGCATCTCGGCGACGCGGTAGAGGACCTGGCCGCGGTTGTACGCGGTCGCGCCCGACCAGCCGCCGAACGCCTTGCGGGCGGCGACGACCGCGTCCCGCGCGTCCTTGCGGGAGGAGAGCGGCACGTTCGCCAGCCACTTGCCCTTCGAGTCCGTCACCTCGTACACCCGGCCGCTCTCGGAACGGGGGAACTTGCCCCCGACGTACAGCTTGTAGGTCTTGAAGACGCTCAGTCGCGTCGCCGACTCAGACATCGAGGTAGCCCTCCAGACCGTGGCGGCCGCCCTCGCGGCCGAAGCCCGACTCCTTGTAGCCGCCGAACGGCGAGGTCGGGTCGAACTTGTTGAACGTGTTGGCCCAGACGACACCGGCGCGGAGCTTGGACGCGACCGCCAGGATGCGGGAGCCCTTCTCCGTCCAGATGCCGGCGGACAGGCCGTACTGGCTGTTGTTGGCCTTCGCGACGGCCTCGTCGGGCGTACGGAAGGACAGCACCGACAGGACGGGGCCGAAGATCTCGTCGCGGGCGATCCGGTGCGCCTGCGTGACGTTCGTGAAGAGCGTCGGGGCGAACCAGTAGCCGGCCGACGGGATCTCGCAGGAGGCGGTCCAGCGCTCGGCGCCCTCCGCCTCGCCCTGATCCACCAGCGAGGTGATGCGGGCCAGCTGCTCCGAGGAGTTGATGGCGCCGATGTCGGTGTTCTTGTCGAGCGGGTCGCCGAGGCGCAGGGTGTTCAGACGGCGCTTGAGCGAGTCGAGCAGCTCGTCCTGGATCGACTCCTGCACCAGGAGGCGCGAGCCCGCGCAGCAGACCTGGCCCTGGTTGAAGAAGATGCCGTTGACGATGCCCTCGACGGCCTGGTCGATCGGGGCGTCGTCGAAGACGATGTTGGCGCCCTTGCCGCCCAGCTCCAGCGTCACCTTCTTGTCGGTGCCGGCGACGGAGCGCGCGATGGCCTTGCCGACGGCGGTCGAACCGGTGAACGCGACCTTGTTCACGTCCGGGTGCCCCACGAGCGCGGCGCCCGTCTCCCCGTACCCGGGGAGGATGTTGACGACGCCCTTCGGCAGCCCCGCCTGACGGCAGATGTCCGCGAAGAACAGGGCGGAGAGCGGGGTCGTCTCGGCCGGCTTGAGGACGACCGTGTTGCCGGTCGCGAGCGCCGGGGCGATCTTCCACGCCAGCATGAGCAGCGGGAAGTTCCACGGGATGACCTGGCCGGCCACGCCCAGCGGACGCGGGTTCGCGCCGAAGCCGGCGTGGTCGAGCTTGTCGGCCCAGCCCGCGTAGTAGAAGAAGTGCGCGGCGACCAGCGGGAGGTCCGCGTCGCGGGTCTCCTTGATCGGCTTGCCGTTGTCCAGGGTCTCCAGGACGGCCAGCTCGCGGCTGCGCTCCTGGATGATCCGGGCGATCCGGAAGAGGTACTTGGCGCGCTCGGAGCCGGGCAGCGCCGACCACTTCTCGAACGCCTTCCGGGCCGCCTTCACCGCGCGGTCGACGTCCTCGGCGCCCGCTTGGGCGACCTCGGCGAGGACCTCCTCGGTGGACGGGGAGACGGTCTTGAAGACCTTGCCGTCGGCCGCTTCGACGAACTCGCCGTCGATGAACAGGCCGTAGCTGGGCGCGATGTCGACGACGGACCGGGACTCGGGCGCCGGTGCGTACTCGAATGCAGATGCCATGTTGATCAGTCCACCGTCACGTAATCGGGGCCGGAGTAACGGCCGGTCGCCAGCTTCTGGCGCTGCATCAGCAGGTCGTTGAGCAGGCTGGAAGCGCCGAAGCGGAACCAGTGGTTGTCCAGCCAGTCCTCGCCCACGGTCTCGTTGACGAGAACCAGGAACTTGATGGCTTCCTTGGTGTTGCGGATGCCGCCGGCCGGCTTCACGCCGATCTGCACGCCGGTCTGGGCGCGGAAGTCGCGCACGGCCTCCAGCATGAGGAGCGTGTTGGCCGGGGTGGCGTTGACCGCGACCTTGCCGGTCGAGGTCTTGATGAAGTCCGCGCCGGCCATCATGCCGAGCCAGGAGGCGCGGCGGATGTTGTCGTACGTGGACAGCTCGCCGGTCTCGAAGATCACCTTGAGGCGGGCGCGGTCGCCGCACTCCGCCTTGATCGCGGCGATCTGCTCGTAGACCTTCAGGTAGTGGCCGGCGAGGAAGGCGCCACGGTCGATGACCATGTCGATCTCGTCGGCGCCGGCGGCGATCGCGTCGGCCGTGTCGGCGAGCTTCACGGGGAGCGCGGCGCGCCCGGCCGGGAAGGCGGTGGCGACCGAGGCGACCTTCACGCCGGTGCCCGCGACGGCGGCCTTGGCGGTGGCCACCATGTCGGGGTAGACGCACACGGCGGCGGTCGTCGGCGTCGTGCGGTCGGTCGGATCGGGGTTGACGGCCTTGGCGGCGAGCGCCCGGACCTTGCCCGGGGTGTCCGCGCCTTCGAGAGTCGTCAGGTCGATCATGGAAATGGCCAGGTCGATGGCGTATGCCTTGGCCGTGGTCTTGATCGAGCGGGTGCCGAGGGACGCGGCGCGCGCCTCCAGGCCGACGGCGTCGACGCCGGGCAGCCCGTGGAGGAAGCGGCGCAGCGCACCGTCGGACGCGGTCACGTCGGCGAATGCGGATGCTGCGGATGCAGTGGTGGGCATGGTCACCAGTCGAGCATATCTACGCGCGTAGCGACCTGTACAGGGGACACCCTTCACGGAGCCCGAGGTCACAGCCCGCCGACCGGCGTGGTGACCGCCGCCCAGAGGTCCGGCGAATCCCGCGGTGACCCCTGTCACACGGCCGTGACATGGAGTGGACGCATCGGGGATACAAGATCACTAGATTTCTTTTTGCAGCCAGCCAGACCTCACCGGACACAGACAGTCGGACCGAGAAAAAGCGGCATGCGACTCTCCCGCCCACCTGCCTGAATCACAGGAGTCGTTATGCGCACCGCCCTTCGCACCGCCATCGCCACCGCCCTCTTCGCGGGCGTCGCGATCACCCCGGCCCTCGCCGCCGGCACCGCCTTCGCGGCGGACGGCCCGGCCGCCCCGGCCTCCGCGGCCGCGGAACAGCAGGCCACGAAGGGCGAACTCGTCCGCACCGAGACGCTGTACAACGGCAACGTCGTCAAGGTCTACAAGCTGGGCCCGACCTGGTACCGCGCCGAAACGTTCAAGCAGGGGCAGTCCCTCGGCTCCGTCGAGGCGAACAGCCGTCCGGCGGCCGGCAACGACAACGGCAACTTCGTCGTCCTCTTCGAGGACGGCCGCGTCATGGCCTGGCGCGGGAACTTCGCCCAGCTCGACGGCTCGGGCACCTACCGCCTCGCCGACGGCACCCTCCTGGAGCTCGACAAGCAGCCCCACAAGGCCGGCCTCCAGCTGATCGAGAACGGCAAGGGCCGCGGCTTCACCTACGTCGGCAACGGCCAGAACCGCCGGGTCTTCCAGTACGGCAAGGCCGTGGTCGTCCTGGAGCACGACGGCGGGTTCGCCGCGTACATCCCCGGCTCGAAGAAGCAGGGCACCCCCGAGTACCTCGGCAAGGGCATCGTCACCCCGCCCTCCGACAAGCCCGTCACGCCCGTTCCGCAGGACCTCAAGCCGGGCAAGCCCGTGACGGTCGGCAGCTGCATCGTCAACCAGGTCATCCCCTCGGTGTTCGGCGAGGGCTGGACGGTCGTGCTCGCCAACCGCCTGGACAAGGGCCCGACGGCCTCCCTCATGGACCCCAGCGGCAAGATCATGGGCACCGTGGACACCGCCCACCCCGTCTTCGGCCCCTACGGCCTCAGGATCGACGGCGCGAACACCACCTCTCCGCGGATCGGTCAGCGCACGCAGGGCGGCGACACGCCGTACCGCTGGTCCGACTTCCCGAAGCTGCCGAAGGGCTGCGTCGCGCCGAAGCCCGGCAAGGCCGTGGTGACCGGTGACTGCACCGTCGAGCAGGTCATCTCGTCCGTGTTCGGCGAGGGCTGGTCCGTCACGCTCACCAACGACCTGAGGAAGGGCCCGAAGGCCGTCCTCCGGAGCCCCGCCGGCATGATCCTGGGAACGGCCGACCGCGCCCGCCCCGACTTCGGCGCCTACGGCCTCAAGATCAAGGGCGCGAACACCACCACGCCGCGGATCGGTCAGCGCACCCAGGGCGGAGTCGACACGCCGTACCGCTGGTCCGACTTCCCGAAGCTGCCGAAGGGCTGCGACAAGGGCGCGCCCACCCCGGCCCCCTCCGCCACCACGGGCAACACCGGTACCACCACCAACACCGGGCAGACCTCCGTCATCCCGCGCGGCGGTGTCGCGGCCGGTGCCGAGCCGGGTGCCGTCGAGACCGACAACAGCGCCCTGATCGCGGCCGGCGCGGGCGCGGGCGCACTCGGCGCCGCCGGCATCGGGTTCGTCGTCCTGCGCCGCCGGGCCGCCGCCCGCGTCTGAGCAGCGGTCCTCCGTCTCCCCGCCCCTTGACCCGAGCGGGAGCATCACCCCACCCCAGGCCGGTCGCCGCGCACCCCAGCGGCGGCCGGCCGCATCTGTCCGGAGTCCTGACGTGAACCACCGCACGCGTATCCGTACCGCCCCCGTCGTCCTCCTGGCCGCGCTCGTCGCGCTGGCCGGCTGTGCCGCGGAGCCGGGGGTGCCGGGGGGAACGCCGCCCGCGCGGATCTCGCAGGCGACGGGGCCCGGGTCCGCGCCCGCGCCGAAGGCGAGTGCCGCTCCGGTCCGTCCGTTGGGGCGGTCGCTGCCGGTGCGGGTGAGGGTGCCGGTGGCCGGGGTCGACACGGGGCCGGTCCTCGGGCTGGGGCTGAACCCGGACGGCACCGTCGAGGTGCCCTCGGTCGAGGACGGGGACCGGATCGGGTGGTACGAGAAGGGCGTCACGCCCGGCGAGACCGGGCCGGCGGTGCTGATCGGGCACTTCGACACGGCGCGGGGGCCCGCCGTGCTGAGGAACGTCTCGCGGGTGCGGGTCGGGGACGAGGTCGCCGTGACGCGGGCCGACGGGAAGGTCGCCGTGTTCAGGGTCAGGGAGCTGGAGCAGGTCGACAAGGACGCGTTCCCGACCGCCAGGGTGTACGGGGACACCGAGCGCCCGGAGCTGCGGCTCGTCACGTGCGGCGGGGAGCTGGTCGACGGGCACCGCCCGGACAACATCATTCTGTACGCGGATCTGGTGGCCACGCGGGCCGCCTGAGCCTCCAGCGGCCCGCTGAGGCAGAATCGGCGGCATGACGACCCCCGAGCCGACCCCCGAGCCGAGTCACGAGCCCAGCCGCGAGTCGACCCCAGCACAGCCGTCCGCCGGGAAGCCTGCCGCCGACCGTGTGTTCCGTTCGCCCCTCGGGATCGCCAGCGGCGTGTTCCTGCTGCTCCTGGTGGGTCTGTTCTGCGTCGACGCGATGGTCCGCGGCGAGGGCCGGACGCCGTGGATCGCGCTCGCGGGCCTTCTGCTCGCGGCGCCGCTGGTCGTCGCGTTCACGATCCGCCCGGCGGTCTACGCCAACGAGGACCGGCTCCGGATCCGCAACCCGTTCCGGATGATCACGCTGCCCTGGGCGTCGGTGGCGGATGTCCGCGCCGGCTACTCCAGCGAGGTCTTCACCCAGGACGGCGCCAAGTACCAGCTGTGGGCCGTCCCCGTCTCGCTGCGCCAGCGGAAGCGGGCGGCCCGCCAGGCGGCCCGCGCCTCGCAGGACGATCCGCACGGCCGTACCTCCGTCACCGCCGACGTGCGCGACTCGGCCTCCCGGGTGGCGTCCGGCGACAAGACCGTCGTCGAACTGCGCGAGCTCGCCGAGGCCCGCGCCGGCCACCCCGGCTCGCAGGGCGAGCCGCAGGTGCGCTGGGCGTACGAGATCGTGGGCCCCGCGGCGGCCGGCCTGCTGCTGCTCGTGATCATGCTCGCGCTGGGCTGACCCCCGAAACGCGTCGGCTGGGCTGACCCCCGAACGCGGCGTCCCCGTTGCCCCCAGGACCCGGGTGTCCTAGGGGCAACGTCCTGGTGAAGCGTGCAACCGGCAAATGGTTTAGCGCCCAACTGTCACGCGCGTCTCAATAGATTGCCCCTGCCGAGACTGTGGGGGTGGGGGCGATGAGCAAGGACACCGGTGTGTCCGGGACGCGTTGTCTGGTCGACATGGGGGCCGACGGCCGGTACGGGTGGCGGCTCGTCGCCCAGAACGGACGGGTCGTCGCGCGGTCGGGGGGCTGCTACGACGACCACGCCGAGTGCCGGGCCGCCTTCACGGCCCTGTGCACCGGACACGCCGCCATGGCCGGCGGGGTCCAGCACACCGCCGGCGGCAACGGCTGGGTATGGCTCCTCCGCGACGCCCAGGGGCGGACCGCGGCCCTCTCCGGGCGGTCCTACGAGCGGCACTCGACCTGCCGTACCGCGTACCGGCGCTTCCTCGCCCTGATCGCCGCCGAGGGGCCGAGATGGGCGTCAACCGCCTTATCGTGAATGGAAGTTGCCCCGCGCACGCCCCTCGTTCACGTCACGTGGCGCACATGTCAACCGGGCCGGACTTACGTCCTTCCCGTGACGACCGAGACGACCGAGACACTCGACCCGCCGCCGACCGGCGGTCCGGCGGGCCCGCCCGACGGACCCGACACGCCGAGGCGGCTGCACGCCGACCCCGGCCTTCCCGACCGGGTCTTCCGCACCGTCGCCCGCACCGGCGGCGGCCTCGTCCTCGCGGTCATGCTCCTCGTCGGCGGCTTCCTGTTCCACCGGGCCCGCCAGGCGCTCGACAGCGCCGGGTTCTCCTTCCTCACCACCGAGAACTGGGAGCCGGACGCCGGACGCTTCGGGATCGCGGCCGTCCTCCTCGGCACCGTCCTGATCGCCCTCGTCGCGATCACCGTCGCCGTCCCGCTCGCCACCGGCGCCGCGCTCTACATCGCCGAGTACGCGCCGCCCCGGCTGCGCCGCACCCTGATCTCCACCGTCGACCTGATGGCCGCCGTGCCGTCCGTCGTCTACGGGCTGTGGGGCGTCTTCTGGCTGGAGGAATCGATCCTGCCGATCGCCCGGTGGATCGCCGCGTACCTCGGCTGGATCCCGTTCCTCCGCGTCGACGGCGCCGACCCGGACGACCCGCTGGCCCCGCCCACCGTCTACACCTCGTCCACGTTCGTCGCCGGGCTCGTCGTCGCCATGATGGTCGCGCCGATCATCTGCTCGATCATGCGCGAGGTCTTCTCCCAGGCCCCCGCCGGCGAACGCGAGGGCGCCTACGCGCTCGGCGCCACCCGCTGGGGCATGATCCGCAGCGTCGTCCTGCCCTTCGGCAAGGGCGGCATGATCGGCGGCACCATGCTCGGCCTCGGCCGCGCCCTCGGCGAGACCATCGCCGTCTACATGGTCATCTCGCAGGTCTTCACCGTCCAGTGGCACCTCCTGCAGACCGGCACCAGCTCGGTGTCCTCCCTCATCGCCCTGCGCTACGGCGAAGCCACCCCCTTCGGCATGTCCGCCCTGATGGCAGCCGGCTTCGCCCTCTTCGTCATGACCCTGATCGTCAACTTCGCCGCCTCGTCCATCGTCGCCCGCAGCCGCTCCGGCGCCACCGGCGACGCGTAACAGGGGAAACCACATGACCATCGCCCCGGAGCGGCCGACGCTGCGGCCGCCCGCCGAGGAAGCCCCGCCGCCCGGACCCGAACGGCGCCGCGCCACCGCCGGCCTGCGCGCCTCCGACGTCTACGCCGTCCTCGGCGCGGCGGCCGCCGCCCTCGCCCTCACCTGGCTGCTCTTCGCCCGCCTGCTGCCGTTCAGCGGAGCGGTGGGCTTCACGCTCGTCGCGTACGCCCTGTTCCTCGGGCTCTACGCGCTGCTCGTCTCCTTCGACGAGGACGGCCCCGCCGTACGGGACAGGATCGCCGGCGTCGTCGTGCGCACCCTCGGGCTGCTCCTCCTCGCCGTCCTCGTCTTCGTCGTCGCCTTCACCCTCTGGGAGGGCCGCGCGGCCCTGGTCCACCTCAACTTCTTCACCGAGGACATGAGCCTGGCGGGCCCCCTCGAACCGCTCGACGTCGGCGGCGTCCTGCACGCCGTGGTCGGCACCCTCGAACAGGTCGGCATCGCGCTGGCGCTCACCGTGCCCACCGGGATCGTCTGCGCGGTCTTCCTCAACGAGGTGCCCGGGCCCTTCGCCCGGCTGGTCCGCACGGTCGTCGAGGCCATGACGGCGCTGCCCTCGATCGTCGCGGGCCTGTTCGTCTACGCGACGGTCATCCTGGCCCTGGGCATGGAGCGCTCCGGCCTCGCCGCCGCGCTCGCGCTCGCCGTGATGATGCTCCCGATCATCATCAGGGCCGCCGACGTCGTCATCCGGCTCGTCCCCGGCACCCTGCGCGAGGCGTCGTACGCCATGGGGTCCTCGCGGTGGCGCACGGTCTGGCACGTCGTCCTGCCGACCGCCCGCTCCGGGCTGACCACGGCCGTCATCCTCGGCACCGCGCGCGGGGTGGGGGAGACCTCGCCGGTCCTGCTCACCGCCGGGTTCACCGCCGAGCTGAACGCCCTGCCGACCTCCGGAGCCCAGGTCTCCCTGCCGCTCGCCACCTTCGAACTCGTCAAGTCGCCCGAACCGAACATGATCGCCCGCGGATTCGGCACCGCCGCCGTCCTCATGCTGCTGGTCCTGCTCCTCTTCGTCCTCGCCCGGATCGCGGGCGGACGCGGACCCGGGCAGCCGACGAAGCGCCAGGAGCGGCGCGGGGCCGCCGCGTCCGCGAAGGACGCCGCCCGCCGGGCCGCCGCCGCGCCGGACGCCCCCCGGAAGGCCGCGGACCGGTCCGCATCCGCACCGTCGAGGAGTACGCCGTGAGACCCGTGTCCGTCACCCGCACCCTCCTGGGCCCGGCCGCCGTCCTGTGCGCGCTGCTCGGCCTGCTCGTCCAGCCGCCCGCCGCGCGGGCCGCCGGCTACACCAAGATCACCGGCTCCGGCTCCACCTGGAGCTCCAACGCCGTCGAGCAGTGGCGGCGCAACATCGGCGCCAACGCCGGCCTCACGGTCAACTTCACCGCCAACGGCTCCTCCCAGGGCCGCGAGCAGTTCAAGAACGGCACCGTCGACTTCGCGGTCTCCGAGATCCCGTACGGCCTCCGGGACGGCAACGCCACCGACGTGCCGCCGCGCCGCGGATACGCGTACATGCCGATCGTCGCCGGCGGCACCGCCTTCATGTACAACCTGCGGATCGGCGGCCGGCAGGTCACCAACCTGCGTCTCTCCGGGCCCGTGCTCGCGAGGATCTTCACCGGGCAGCTGACCATGTGGAACGCGCCCGAGATCAAGGCCGACAACCCCGGCCTGACCCTCCCGGCCCGGCGGATCGTCCCCGTCGTCCGCTCCGACGGCTCGGGCACGACGGCCCAGTTCACCACCTGGCTTGCCAAGGAACACGGCGCGGTGTGGAACGACTACTGCCGCCGCGCGGGCCGGTCCGCGCCCTGCGGCATGACCTCGTACTTCCCCGTCGCCTCCGGCACCACCATCGTCGCCAAGTCCGGCTCGCTCGGCGTCTCCTCGCACGTCCGCCAGCCGCAGGGCGAGGGGGCCATCACCTACGTCGAGTACTCGTACGCGATCAACGCGCACTTCCCCGTCGCCAAGGTCCTCAACTCCTCCGGCTACTACGTCGAGCCGACCGCGGCCGGCGTCGCCGTCGCCCTGCTCAGGGCCCGGATCAACGACGACCGGAACTCCACCGACTACCTGACCCAGATCCTCGACGACGTCTACCGGACCACCGACCGGCGCGGCTACCCGCTCTCCAGCTACAGCTACATGGTCGTCCCCACCACCGAGACCGCCCCGCACACCCGGGAGAAGGGCCGCTCGCTCGGCACGTTCGCCCGCTACTTCCTCTGCGAGGGCCAGCAGCAGGCCGAGGAGCTCGGCTACTCGCCGCTGCCGAGGAACCTGGTCCAGGCGGGCTTCGAGCAGATCCGCCGGATACCCGGCGCACCCACCGGCGCCGTCGACCTCTCCGGCTGCCGCAACCCCACCTTCTCCGCCGACGGCACCAACACCCTCGCGAAGAACGCGCCCATGCCCCGGTCCTGCGACCGGCGCGGGGCGACCCAGTGCGCCGACGGCACGGGCGGCGCGCGCGGCACCACCACCCCGGTGAACAACGGCGGTCCGGGAACGACGGGAGGCGCGGGCACCGGCGGCTCCGCGAACGGTTCCACCGGCACCGCCTCCGGGGGCCAGGGCTCCACCGGAGGCTCCGCGACCGCGGGCACCGGCGGCGGCACGGCCTCCGGCTCCTCCCCGAGCGGAGGCGGTACGGGCTCCGCCGGCACCGGCGCGGCCACCGGCTCCGCGGCCGGGGGCGGGGCCGTCGACCCCGACACGGGCGAGCCGGCCGCCGGGGAGGCGGCCGGCGGTACGGGCTCCGCCGGCGGGCAGGCCGCCGGCGGCTCCGGCGGCCAGTCCACCGGCCAGGACACCGGCGGGATCGTCGGCACCCCCGTCACCCTCGCCGCCGACACCGACGGCGGCCTGCGCGGCCTGCTCATGGCCCTGTCGGCGGTCCTGTTGCTCGCCACGGTCGTCGGCCCCCCGCTCGTCGGGCGCGCCCTCACGGCCCGCGCCGGACGTACCGACCGCACGGATCGCACCGAAGGCACCGGAGGAAGCCGATGACCGCCCGAACCGCCGTACCGCGCAGGTCCGTCGGCGTCGGCGCGCTGCTCGCCGCGCTCGCCCTGGCGCTGCTCCCGCTGCCCCAAGGCCGCGAGGCGGTGGCCGCCGAGACCGGAAACGCGGGCGTGACCGGGAGCGGCACCGCGCCCGGGAGCTCGGCCGTGACCAAGCGCGGCTCCCGGGGGCCGTACGACGACTTCTCGGCGCTCGAGGTCACCGTCCACCAGACGCGGAACCTGCGGGCCCAGGGACTGCGGGTGACCTGGAAGGGCGGGAGGCCGACGCAGAGCTACAACACCGACTACCTCCAGATCATGCAGTGCTGGGGCGACGACCCGGCGGGGCCGAAGAGGGAGCAGTGCCAGTTCGGCGCCGGGGTCACCAGCGGCGGCACGTTCGGCACGCACATCGCCCGGCGGGAGCTCGTGGCCGGCAGCGACCCGCTGGAGCGGGAGTACGCCGAGCCGATCCCCGACCCGGAGGTCCCCGGGCAGCTGACCAGCCCGTTCGTCCCGTTCACGCCCGTGTCGGGGCCGCCGACGAAGAAGGTCACCGACTGGACCTACTTCAGCTCCGGCGACACCAACGAGGAGTTCTTCGCCGCCACCCAGTCCGACGGCACGGGCGAGGCGGCCTTCAACCTCCAGACCACCCGGGAGGCCCCGCACCTCGGCTGCGGCGACCCGGTCGGCGCCGGCACGCACGCGCGGGGCCGGGGCTGCTGGCTGGTCGTCGTGCCCCGCGGCTCCCACGAACCCGACGGCTCGACCGGCAACAACCACCGCCCGAACAGCTCGCCGTTCTCCACCACCAACTGGAACCGGCGGATCGTCTTCCCGCTCGACTTCCTGCCGGTCCGCGAACCCTGCCCCGCCGACAAGGCCGAGCGCCGCATGACCGGCTCCGAGCTGGTCACGGACGCGCTCACGTCCTGGCAGTCCGCGCTCTGCGCCGACGGCACCACCCGCTTCACCTTCACCCAGCGCGGCGAGGACCTGGCCCGGGGCAACCTGCTGAACCCGACCTCCACCTCGCCGGGCCTGGCCTTCACCGTCGAGCCCGTGGCGGGCGGGGAACGGGCCGGCTTCGTGCACGCGCCCGTCGCCGTCAACGGGCTCGCCGTGGGGCTGTTCTGGGAGGCCGGCGGGATCGGACTGGTCAAGGACCTGAAGCTGAACCCCCGCCTCCTCGCGAAGCTCCTCACCGCCTCCTACCCGTACGACGTCCGGTTCCTCACCGACACCGCGCCCGTCCCCGGCCATCTGAAGGGCAATCCGGAATCCATCGTCCGCGACCCGGAATTCCTGGACCTGAATCCGGAATTCAGGCGCTCACCCCAGGCGCCCCAGGTCTATCCCGGCGGAATCCTGCTCCCCGCCGACCGCTCCGACAGCGCGCGGATCGTCTGGGACTACGTGCGCGCCGACCGTGACGCGCGCGCTTTCCTGGAGGGCCGGAAAGATCCCTGGGGGATGAGGGTAAACCCCTACTTCAAGGATCTGGGACTCGCCTCCCGCGGCTCCGACGAATTCGTGAAGGCGGATCCCACGGAGACGGAACTCACGTCGAACGGAAAGAGCATCTCGTACGGCATCACCGAGCGCTCGCCCTACGCGCTGGACCTGCACGACGCCGCACGCTGGGTCCGGCGCGGCACGAACAACGCGAAGGACCAGGCACAGCACGACAACGTGACCAACGGGCCCAAGCTCGTCGGCACCGACGTCCTGATCGGCCAGCGGCACGCCTACGGCCTCACCGACTCCGCGTCAGCCACCCGCTACCAGCTCCAGGTCGCCGCCCTGCCGAACGCCGACGGCAGCTACGTCCGGCCCACCACGGCCTCCCTGCTCAAGGCGGTCGAGCGGTTCCGGGACTCGGCCGTCCCCGGCGTCCTCGCCTCCGACCCGGCACGGGCCCGGAACGGCGCCTACCCGCTCACCGCCGTCACCTACGCCGCCGCGTCCACCACCCTCCCGGCGGACGCCCGCCGGGACTACGCGCGCGTGCTCCGGTACGCGGCCGGGCCCGGCCAGAGACAGGGCACCGCCCCCGGCGAGTTGCCCCTCGGCTACGCCCCCCTGCCCGCGCGGCTGAAGGCCCAGACCGCGGCGGCGGCCGACCGCCTGGAACGCGGGGCCCCGACCGGCCCCGGCACCGGCGGCTCCGACGGGGCGACGGCATCGGGACCGGCCTCCGGCTCCGGCGCGGGCGGTACGGGGTCCACCGGTTCCGCCGGGGACCCCGGGTCCGGCGCCGGACCCGGCTCCGGTGCGGGCGCGGGCGGCGGCACGGGCGGGGGCACGGGCGCCGCCGCGGGCCCGGCCTCCCCGTCCTCCGGCCCGCCGCCGACCTCCGGCGGGGGAGCGGGCGGCGGCTCCGGCGGCGCTCCGCCGGAGCAGCTGGCGGGCTCCGGCGGCACCCCCTCGCAGCTCCTCGGGGTCATCCGCTGGGTGCTGCTCGCCGTCCTGGTCGCCGGCGGCCTCGCCGGCCTCGCCGGCCCCGCCCTCCTCGGAATCGCACGCCGCCGCCGAATTCCCTCGGATTCACCTAGGACAGGAATTCGTAACCTGAAGAGCGGCTGATCGTGGTGGTCCCCGGAAACGCCATGGGGAATTGTTGTCCCCGGCCGGTCGACGGACCGGCCGGATAAAGAATCCGGATTTTGCTTGCGCGTCCATTCCATGACATCCGTTTCCACGGAGGAGATCAGAAGTGAACGTCAAGTCCCGCGCTCGTATCGGTGCCGCCCTCGGAATCGCCGCCCTCGGTCTCGGTGTCGCCCTCGCCCCGGCGGCGCAGGCGGACCCCAACCCGGTCACGCAGTACCGCACGCTCGCCGGCGTCGGCTCCGACACGACCCAGGACGTCGTGAACGGCCTCGGCAACGTCGTCGTCAACGCCTTCGGCCAGAAGGTCATCGCCTCCTGGGACGCCACCGGCACCGCCACCGTCAAGACCAAGGCGACCGGCTGTGTCATCAACCGGCCGAACGGCTCCTCGGCCGGCATCGACGCCCTGCGCAACGCCGTGGACACCGGCTCCGGCTGCCTGGACTTCGCCCGCTCCTCGCGCGGCCCGGTCGACAGCAGCACCACGGACCTGACCTGGATCCCGTTCGCCAAGGACGCGGTGTCCTGGGTGAAGCGCTCCGACAGCGCCCTGCCGTCCGACCTGACGGCCGCGCAGCTGAAGGCGATCTACGAGTGCACCACGACGTCGCTGAACGGTGTGGCGCTCACCCCGATCCTGCCGCAGACCAACTCCGGCACCCGCCAGTTCTTCCTCGCCTCCATCGGCGTCACCGCGCCGGGCGCCTGCGTCCAGCAGGGCGTCCAGGAGAACGACGGCACCGTCCTCGACACCGCCGGTGACATCGCCCCGTACTCCGTCGCCCAGTACACGGCGCAGGAGAAGGCCGTCGTCACCGACCGCCGCGGCGCCGCCGTGCTCGGCTCCGTCGGCACCGTGGCGCCCCGCAACGCCGACAAGACGCTGAACCTCTCCTTCCCCTTCACCCGTGACGTCTACAACGTCGTCCCGACCGCCAAGCTCACCAACGCCACGATCGCCTCGACCTTCGTCGGCTCGTCCTCCAAGGTCTGCGCCGCCGGCACCACGATCGCCAACTACGGCTTCGGCACCCTCGGCACCGCCTGCGGCGCCACCACCGTCAAGGGCGAGCGCTGATCACCGGCTCCACCTGACCGCACACCGGCCGGGCACCCCCGTGGTGCCCGGCCCCACGGCGTACCCGAGCCGGCCCCGTACCGGGGGCCCGGCCCGCCGCCCCGACTCCGGCCCACCCGCCGGACCCCGTCTCCGCAACCGACTCCGGCCCACCCACCCGCCGGACCCCGTCTCCGCAACCGACTCCGTGACCGACTCCCCGGGGGGACCCCGCATGAACCGCCCCGTACCACTCCGCTCGCCGGTGGCGCTGCTCACCGCGCTCGCCCTGCTCTGCGGCGCGCTCGCCGCCGTCCTCGCGCTGGCCGCCCCCGCCAAGGCCCTCACCCTGCACGGGAGTCTCACGCTCCAGGGCGGCTCCGGCAGCGTCTCCGCGGACCCGCTCGCCACCGGTGTCACCACCACCGCCGGCTGCCCGGCGCCGGCGGACGGGAACGACCCCTACGTCAAGGGCGGGCTCGTCGTCGTCAACCCCGACAGCCGGGAGATGACCCAGAGCCTCGCGGACCTCGTCCCCGGCGGGCCGCTCAGCGCGGGGCCGTTCACCCGCGGCCTCACCACCGCCGGCCACCCGACGCTCAAGGACGCGCTCCTGGGCTTCCGCGCCGCCGACGCCCTCGACGGCCGCTACGAGCTCCGCCTCCACTGCCGGACCGCCACCTCGCCCGACACGGCCGAGTACTTCTCCGCGATGATCGAGGTCACCGGCGACACCTGGGCGCCGGTCGCCCAGCGGGCCACGGTCACCGAGGTCGTCTCCGACCCGGTGGAACCCGTTGCCGGCGGCCGGGCCACGATCATCGCCACCGTCCAGCCCAAGGACGCCGCCGGCTCGGTGACCTTCCAGAAGCTGGTCAACGACGAGATCGTGGACATCGCCACCGTTGCCGTCGCCGACGGCAGGGCCGAGACCACCCTCACCGGCCTCGTCGCCAACGGCAACGACGGCCTGCCCCTCCTCGCCGCGTTCACCCCCGCCGACCCCGCGGCCCACACGGCCTCCTCCATGTTCCTCACCCTGTACGTGCGCGAGTCCACCGGCACCCCGACCCCCACCGGCACCCCGAGCGGCACCCCGACGCCCACCGGCACCGGTACCCCGACGCCCACGGGCACCCCGACCGGCACCCCCACCGGCGAGCCCACGGACGGCCCGACCGACGAGCCGACCGACGGCCCGACCGACGAGCCCAGCGGCACGCCCACCCCGACCGCCTCCACCGACACCGACGCCATCGGCGGCTCCTCCGGCGGGGACTCCGGCTCCGGCTCCGGCGCGGGCTCCGGCTCCGGCGGCACCAGCGGGGGCTCCGGCTCCACCGGCACCACCACGAACGGCGGCTCCGGCAACCTCGCCGCCACCGGCTCCACCGCCGCGTCCGCCGCCCTCGGCTCGCTCGCCCTCTGCCTCCTCGGCGCCGCCGCCGTGATCAAGACCCGCCGTCGCAAGGCCCCCCGCCCGTGACCACCGCACCGCCCCCCACCGCCCCCCGCGCCGGGCTCGCCCTGGCCGGGGCGGCGCTGTGCGTCCTGGCGGCCCTCCTCATCGGCTTCGCCGCCAACCTCACCGTCGTCGGCCATCTCCAGCACGCCCGCGACCAGTCCACCGCCTACGACGAGCTGCGCGAGCAACTGGCCCTCGGCACCGCCCCCGTGGGCCAGTCCACCTACGACGGGAAGCCGGTCGCCCTCGGCGCGCCCGTCGCCCTGCTGAGCGTCCCCGCACTCGGGCTCCGGGAGGTCGTCGCCGAGGGCACCACGTCCGGGGTCCTCATGTCGGGCCCCGGCCACCGACGGGACACGGCCCTGCCGGGCCAGCCCGGGGCGAGCGTGATCATGGGCCGCCAGTGGGGGTACGGCAGCCCCTTCCTCGGGGTCCACCGGCTCCCGGTGGGCGCCCGGATCGAGGTGACGACCGGCCAGGGCGAGGCCGTGTACGAGGTGACGGCCGTCCGCCGCCCCGGCGACCCGCTGCCCGCCCGCCTCGGCCCGGGCGAAGGCCGGCTCACCCTGCTGACCGCGAGCGGCGGCGCGTACACCCCCGAGGACGTCGTCCGGGTCGACGCCAGGCTGCTCGGCACCGCGTGGCCCAGCCCGCCCCGGCCGCTGAGGCCCGGCTGGATCACCGCCGCCGAGGAGCCGCTCGCCGGCGAGTCCGACGTCTGGCCCGGGATCCTCCTCGGCCTCCAGGGGCTGCTCGCCGCCGCGCTCCTCACCGTCGCCGCCCGCCGCAGGTGGGGCGCCCGGCAGACCTGGGTCGCCGCCGTCCCGGTCCTCGTCGCCCTCGGCGTCCTCGTCTCCGGCGAGCTGACCCGGCTGCTCCCGAACCTTCTCTGAACCTCCGCCGCACCCCCGGGAGTCACGCTCCCGAACCCGCCGCCGACCACAAGGGAGTCACCCCGTGACCGAGCTCGCCGACACCGTCACCCTGCCGCCCGTGCGGGGGAACGCGCCCGCCCCGGGGGGCCCGGCGGCCCCGTCCCGCGCCGCCGCCCTCGAAGCCGACGCCGTCTCCGCCTGGTTCGGCGACCGCAAGGTCCTCGACCGGGTCTCGCTCGCCATGCCCGCCCGTGAGGTCACCGCGCTCATCGGCCCCTCCGGCTGCGGCAAGTCGACCTTCCTGCGCATCCTCAACCGGATGCACGAGCTCACCGGCACCGCCTCGCTCGCCGGCCGGGTCCTCCTCGACGGCGCCGACATCTACGACCGGGGCCGCCGCATCACCCAGGCCCGCCGCGAGATCGGCATGGTCTTCCAGAAGCCCAACCCGTTCCCCGCCATGTCCCTCCACGAGAACGTCCTCGCCGGCCTGAAGCTCGGCGGCATCCGGGCCGGCCGCGAGGCCAAGGACGACCTCGTCGAGGAGTGCCTCACCAAGGCCGGGCTCTGGCGCGAGGTGAAGGACCGGCTCCGGCAGCCCGGCGGGGCGCTCTCCGGCGGCCAGCAGCAGCGCCTCTGCATCGCCCGCTCGCTCGCCGTGCGCCCCCGCGTCCTGCTCATGGACGAGCCCTGCTCGGCGCTCGACCCGACCTCCACCCGGCGCGTCGAGGAGACCATCGCCGAGCTGAAGGCCGAGGTGACCGTCGTGATCGTCACCCACAACATGCAGCAGGCGGCCCGGGTCTCCGACTCCTGCGCCTTCTTCCTCGCCGAGCAGGGCACCCCGGGCGTCATCGTCGAGCACGGCCCGACCGATGCGATGTTCGGCTCCCCGGCCGACCCCCGTACCGCCGACTACGTCAACGGCCGCTTCGGCTGACCCCGAGCCACCCGGACCACGCGGGCACGCGGCCCCGGGCACGCGGCCCCCGTCCCGCGTCACCCGCCGTACGGATTCACCCGGACGGCCGTACGCCCCCGGGCCGGTGCGGAACGGCCGTACGCCCGAGGGCCGGTACGGAATCGCTTCCGTACCGGCCCTCGGGTGGGATCGTCGCGGCTACAGCCCCGCGGCGGCGGACAGGTCCCGCTTGATCGCGGCGAGCAGCTCGGCGCCGGTGGCGCGGGCCGTCGTGAGTCCGCCGGCGTCGGCGACGGGGACGACGACCTCCAGGTAGCACTTGAGCTTGGGCTCGGTGCCGCTCGGGCGGACGATCACGCGGGCCTTGTAGGCGCCTTCGAGGTGGTAGCGCAGGCCGTCCGTCGGGGGGAGGGACTCCGTGCCCTTGGTGAGGTCCTCGGCCGAGACGACCGTGAGCCCGGCGAGGGAGACGGGCGGCCGCTCGCGCAGTGCGGCCATCGCGTTCGCGATGACGCTCAGGTCCTCGACGCGCACCGACAGCTGGTCCGTGGCGTGCAGCCCGTGCGCGACCGCGAGGTCGTCGAGCAGGTCGGTGAGCGTCCGGTCCTGCTCCTTGAGGACCGAGGCCAGCTCGGTGACGAGCAGCGCGGCGGTGATGCCGTCCTTGTCGCGGACGCCCTCGGGGTCGACGCAGTAGCCGAGCGCCTCCTCATAGCCGTACCGCAGGCCGTCGACGCGGGCGATCCACTTGAAGCCGGTCAGCGTCTCCTCGTAGCCGACGCCCGCCGCCTCGGCGATACGGCCGAGCAGCGAGGACGACACGATCGACTCGGCGAAGACACCGGTGGCGCCCTTGTTCACCAGGTGCGCGGCGAGCAGCGCGCCGACCTCGTCGCCGCGGAGCATCCGCCAGCCGCCCTCGACGGAGGCGTCCGGGACGGCCACGGCGCAGCGGTCCGCGTCCGGGTCGTTGGCGATGACGATGTCGGGGTCCACGGCCCGGGCCGCCTCGAAGGCGAGGTCCATGGCACCCGGCTCCTCCGGGTTCGGGAAGGCGACCGTGGGGAACGCCGGGTCCGGATCGGCCTGCGCGGCGACGAGCGCCGGCGGCGGGAAGCCGGCCCGGGCGAACGCGGCCGTCAGGACCTCCTTGCCGACGCCGTGCAGGGCCGTGTAGACGGTCCGAGCGGTGCGGGGGGAGCCGGGCGTCAGGACCGCGTCCGTACGCTCCAGGTAGGCGGCCAGGACCTCGTCGCCGAGGGTCTCCCAGCCGGCCTCGGGGCGCGGCACGTCGTGCAGCGAGCGGATCGCGTCGATCTCGGCGGCGATCTCCGCGTCGGCGGGCGGCACGATCTGCGAGCCGTCGCCCAGGTAGACCTTGTAGCCGTTGTCCCGGGGCGGGTTGTGACTCGCCGTCACCTCGACGCCCGCGACGGCACCCAGATGCCTTATGGCGTACGCGAGGACGGGCGTCGGCAGCGGGCGGGGGAGGACCGCTGCGCGCAGCCCCGCGCCGGTCATCACGGCGGCGGTGTCGCGGGCGAAGTCGGCCGACTTGTAACGGGCGTCGTAGCCGATCACCACGAGGCCACCCTCCTCGCCCTTCGCCTTGAGGTACGCGGCGAGTCCGGCGGCCGCGCGGATGACCACCGAGCGGTTCATCCGCATCGGTCCGGCGCCCAGCTCGCCCCGGAGCCCGGCGGTGCCGAACTGGAGCGTGCCGCCGAACCGGGCGGCGAGCTCGTCGGTGGCGCCGCGGTCGAGGAGCGCGGCCAGCTCGTCGCGCGTCTCCGGGTCGGGGTCCTCGGCGAGCCATGCCCGGGCCTGGGCGATGAGGTCCTGCGTCACGGTGTGTGCCTTTCGGAGTGGGGCGGGCGGGAGGGTGCGGAGGTGTGCCGCTGCGCGGAGCCATTCCCCGTCCCGGCCCTTCCCGTAACCGGCGGCTCCGCGGCGGCCCCGCGCCTCACACGCCCGGCGGGGCCGGAGGACTCGGCCCGACGGCCGGGAACGCGGCCCGTCCGGCGTTCGGCCGACCGGGGTCGGGGCGGAGCCCCCGGTCGGGAGAGAGGGGGAGCGAGAGGTCCCGCGCGGCGGCGTCGTCGGCGGGCGGCCGGGAGGACCCCGGCGGCCGACGGCCGCGGCGGCGCCCCGGGACCCGCCCGGCCCGGGGGCCGGGCGGTGCGAGGGGCGCGGGAGGAACTCAGATCCGGTCGAGGACCCGGGTCAGCAGCTCGCCCATCCGCGCGGCGGAGTCCCGGCCGGCCTGGAGGACCTCCTCGTGGTTCAGCGGCTCGCCCGACAGGCCCGCCGCGAGGTTCGTGACGAGCGAGATGCCGAGGACCTCGGCGCCGGCCTCGCGGGCCGCGATGGCCTCGAGGACGGTGGACATGCCGACCAGGTCGCCGCCCATGACGCGGACCATGTTGATCTCGGCCGGGGTCTCGTAGTGCGGGCCGGGGAACTGGACGTAGACGCCCTCTTCCAGCGTCTCGTCGATCTCCTTGCACAGCGCGCGCAGCCGCGGCGAGTACAGGTCGGTGAGGTCGACGAAGTTGGCGCCCACGATGGGGGAGGCGGCCGTCAGGTTGAGGTGGTCGCTGATGAGGACCGGCTGGCCGGGGCGCATGCCCTCGCGGAGGCCGCCGCAGCCGTTGGTGAGGACGATCGTCTTGCAGCCGGCGGCGACGGCGGTGCGGACGCCGTGGGCGACGGAGGCGACGCCGCGGCCCTCGTAGAAGTGGGTGCGGCCGAGGAAGACCAGCGCGCGCTTGTCGCCGATCTTGTACGAGCGGACCTTGCCGCCGTGGCCCTCGACGGCGGGCGGCGGGAAGCCGGGGAGCTCGGTGACCGGGAACTCGGCCTCGGGGGCTCCGAGCGCGTCGACGGCGGGCGCCCAGCCCGAGCCCATGACCAGGGCGACGTCGTGGTTCTCGACTCCGGTCAGCTCGCGAAGACGTGCGGCAGCGGCCTCGGCGGCCTCGTACGGGGTGGCAGTTGCGTTCACTGACTCTCTCGCCTCGGGGAGGGGGGTCCGAGGTGGGCCCCGGACGGATTTGGTACGCGAAGAAGCCTAGCCGGAGATTGCCTACGCGCGTAGATGCCGAGCTGACGGACATGCGATCGTTGTCTTGTCGTTTCCGACGAACGGGTGATCCGGTCGCCCCCGGCGGATCAACAGGGACGCTTCCGCAACTCCATCACGTAGTCGTGCGGCGCGCCCGCCGACTCGGCGGCGTCCGCGACCTCGCCCAGGTACCGGGCGGACGGCAGCCCGCCCTCGTACGCGTTGAGGACGTACACCCAGGCCGGCTCGTCGCCGTCGAGCGTGTGCACCCGCACGCGCATCCGCCGGTAGATGTCGAGCCCCACGCCCTCCCAGCGGTCCATGGACTCCTCGTCCATCGGCGCGATGTCGTACAGCGCCACGAAGACCTGGGACCGGGGGGCCTCCGCGATGGTGGCCAGCGCCCCCTCCCAGCCCATCTGCTCGCCGCCGAAGGTCAGCCGCCAGCCGTTCAGCCAGCCGGTGCCGCGCAGCGGGGAGTGGGGTGCGCGGCGGCTCATCAGCCGCGCGTCGAGGTTGCCGGCGAAAGCGGCGTAGAGCGACATGGGACCGAGACTACGGGAGCGGGCGGGGTGTCCGGCGAACTCCGAGGTGGCGGGCGTGCGCGGGCCCGTCGGCGCGCCTACGGTGCCCCGACGTGAGGCAGTGCGGGGCGTGCGGGAGAATGGGGTACGCACTTGAAGCGTGCGGGACAATGGCGTACGCACTGCACCCCAGCGGGGGGACCCCCCGGCAGAACGAGACGCGAGGCGTAGATCCCAGTGACCCGGATCGTGATCATCGGTGGCGGACCCGGCGGATACGAGGCGGCCCTGGTGGGCGCCCAACTCGGCGCGGAGGTGACCGTCGTCGACTGCGACGGACTCGGCGGCGCGTCCGTCCTGACCGACTGCGTCCCCTCGAAGACGCTGATCGCCACGGCGGAGGTGATGACCACCTTCGACTCCTCGTACGAGGAACTCGGCATCATCGTCGCGGACGACACCCCGCACGTGGAGCAGGCCGCCCGCGTCGTCGGCGTCGACCTCGGCAAGGTCAACCGACGGGTGAAGCGCCTCGCGCTGGCCCAGTCGCACGACATCACCGCCTCCGTCACCCGGGCCGGCGCCCGGGTGCTGCGCGGCCGCGGCCGGCTGTCGGGCCGGCAGGCCATGGACGGCTCCCGCCAGGTGATCGTCACCGCGGTCGACGGCACGGAGGAGACGCTGACCGCGGACGCCGTGCTGATCGCGACCGGCGCCCACCCGCGCGAGGTGCCCGACGCCAAGCCGGACGGCGAGCGCATCCTGAACTGGACGCAGGTCTACGACCTGAAGGAGCTCCCCGAGGAGCTCATCGTGGTCGGCTCCGGCGTCACCGGCGCCGAGTTCGCCGGCGCCTACCAGGCGCTCGGCTCCCGGGTCACCCTGGTCTCCTCCCGCGACCGGGTGCTGCCGGGCGAGGACCCCGACGCGGCGGCCGTCCTGGAGGACGTCTTCCGGCGCCGCGGCATGAACGTCATGGCCCGCTCCCGCGCCGAGTCCGCCAAGCGGGTCGGCGACCGGGTCGAGGTCACCCTCGCGGACGGCCGGGTCATCTCCGGCACGCACTGCCTCATGGCGGTCGGCGCCATCCCGAACTCGGCCGGAATGGGTCTGGAGGAGGCCGGGATCAAGCTGAAGGACTCCGGTCACATCTGGACCGACCGGGTCTCCCGCACCAGCGCCCCCGGCGTGTACGCGGCCGGTGACGTCACCGGCGTGTTCGCGCTCGCCTCGGTCGCCGCGATGCAGGGCCGTATCGCGATGTACCACTTCCTCGGCGACGCGGTGGCCCCGCTCAACCTGAAGACCGTCTCCTCGAACGTCTTCACCGACCCGGAGATCGCCACCGTCGGGTACACCCAGGCGGACGTCGACGCCGGCAAGATCGACGCCAAGGTCGTCAAGCTGCCGCTGCTGCGCAACCCGCGCGCCAAGATGCAGGGCATCCGGGACGGCTTCGTCAAGATCTTCTGCCGCCCGGGCACCGGCATCGTGGTCGGCGGCTGTGTCGTCGCCCCGAAGGCGAGCGAGCTGATCCACCCGATCTCGATCGCGGTCGACAACAATCTGACGGTCGAACAGATCGCAAATGCTTTCACCGTGTACCCCTCCCTGTCGGGCTCGATCGCGGAAGTGGCACGGCAGTTGCACACCCGAAAGTCGGCGGGCGAGGCGTAGCGCCGGGGCCCGGCGCCGCTCCCGCCTGCGGGAACGGTTCGCCGACTCGGACAACCCCCGGCAAGGCGGGGCATAGCCCTGGCATAAAACGGATCAACGGCGGGGCCTCCCATACCACTTGGAGGCCCCGTCCGTGCACATCTTCTGCAATTCGGCGCATAGTGCTGAAAACTATCGGCCGGTCACGTTACTGTCAGTTTCGTGTTCGCTGCAGAACGTCGCCAGTTGATCCTCGAAATGGTGCGAGCCAATGGGGCCGTGTCGCTCCGCGAGCTCGCCCGCGTCGTCCAGACCTCGGAAGTGACCGTACGGAGAGACGTACGGGCGCTCGAGGCAGAAGGACTCCTCGACCGCCGCCACGGCGGTGCGGTGTTGCCGGGCGGATTCACGCGAGAATCCGGCTTCCCGCAGAAATCCCATCTCGCGACCGCGGAGAAGACGGCCATCGCCGACGTCGCCGCGAGCCTCGTCGAAGAAGGCGAGGCCATCGTCGTCGGCGCCGGGACGACCACGCAGGAGCTGGCCCGCCGGCTCGCCCGCGTGCCCGGTCTGACCGTGGTCACCAACTCCCTGCTCGTCGCCCAGGCCCTCGCCCACGCCAACCGGGTCGAGGTCGTCATGACCGGCGGCACCCTGCGCGGCTCCAACTACGCGCTGGTGGGCAGCGGGGCCGAGCAGTCCCTCCAGGGACTGCGGGTCTCCCGGGCCTTCCTCTCCGGGAGCGGGCTCACCGCCGAGCGCGGCCTGTCCACGTCCAACATGCTCTCCGCGAGCGTGGACCGGGCGCTGGTGCAGGCGGCGGCGGAGGTCGTCGTCCTCGCCGACCACACCAAGCTCGGCGCCGACACCATGTTCCAGACGGTGCCGACGGACGTCATCACCCGCCTGGTCACCGACGAGCCCCCGGCCCACGACGACCGGGCCGCCACCGAGCTCCAGGCCCTCGCCGACCAGGGCGTGCAGATCGCCGTCGCCGGTACGGGCCAGAACGCGGGCGGCGGTGACCAGCACCCCCCGGGCGCCCGGCCCCGCCGTGACATGCCGCTTCCGGTCCAGCGCGGCCGGATGGCGGCCGGTCAGTACCGGGGACCCGGGGGCGCGATGGCCGCGGAGACGATGGAGCGCACCGCGCGGGTCGCGGACATGCGCCGCCGCTGAGGCTCCGAGGGACCCTCCCCCAGGGGTCCCACGCCGCCCGTACCCCCCCCGTACGGGACCGGGCCGGCCGCGGTTCCGCGACCTGCGCGCCGCGTCCTTGGCTCCGTCGGCCCTTCGGTTGTTCAGCCCTTCAGCCCCCGCAGCGTCAGCGCGAGCAGGCGATCCGCCAGCCGCGTGTCCTCCGGGCACTGCTCCGCAGCCAGCGCGATCGCGTTGGTCAGCTGCATCAGGTCGCCGATCGACACGTCGGCGCGCACCTGCCCCGCCTCCTGGGCGCGCCCGAGCAGCGCCTCGCCCGCCGCGCGCAGCGGATCGCTGCACCGGGCGAGCGCCGAACTCCGGTCGTACGAGGCGGACATCAGCGCGTGCGCGAGCCCGCGGTACTCCACCGCGTGGGTGATCAGCGCCCGCAGCCACTCCACGAGCGCCCGGCAGGGCTCGTCCGCCCCGGTCAGCTCCCGCGAGCGGTCCAGCAGTTCCGCCAGGGCTTCCTGGAAGACGGAGTTGAGCAGGTCGGCCCGGGTGGGGAAGTGGCGGTAGAGGGTGCCGATCCCGACGCCCGCCCGGCGTGCGATCTCCTCCAGGGGCGCGTCGGTGCCCTGTCCGGCGAAGGCGGCACGGGCTTCGGTGAGCAGCCGCTCGTGGTTGCGGCGCGCGTCGGCTCGCATGGGTGATGGCCCTCCCCTGGTCCGGCCTGATCCACAGTCCCTGTACGAAGGGCCCGCAGGCGACTGCCTGCGGGCCCTTCGTACCGTACTGGGTGGAGCGGGTCAGTCCTTGATGTCGCAGATGGAGGCGCCGGAGGTGACGGACGCGCCGACCTCGGCGGTCAGACCCTTGACGGTGCCGGAGCGGTGCGCGTTGAGCGGCTGCTCCATCTTCATGGCCTCCAGGACGACGATGAGGTCGCCCTCCTTGACCTCCTGGCCCTCCTCGACCGCGACCTTGACGATCGTGCCCTGCATCGGGGAGGCGAGGGTGTCGCCGGAGGCGGTCGGGCCGGACTTCTTGGCCGCGCGCCGCTTCGGCTTCGCACCGGCCGCGATGCCCTGGCGGGCCAGCGTCATGCCGAGCGAGGACGGCAGGGAGACCTCGAGGCGCTTGCCGCCGACCTCGACGACGATCGTCTCGCGGTTGCCCTCGTCCTCGTCCGCCTCGCCGCCTGCGGGGGCGAACGGCTTGATCTCGTTGACGAACTCCGTCTCGATCCACCGGGTGTGGATGCGGAACGGGTCGGCGGTGAACGCCGGGTCGACGACGACGGCCTGGTGGAACGGGATGGCGGTCGCCATGCCCTCGACCTTGAACTCCGCCAGGGCGCGGGCGGCGCGCTGGAGCGCCTGCTCGCGGGTCGCGCCGGTGACGATCAGCTTGGCGAGGAGCGAGTCCCACGCCGGGCCGATGACCGAGCCCGACTCGACACCGGCGTCCAGGCGGACACCCGGGCCCGTGGGGGCGTCGAAGACGGTGACGGTGCCGGGGGCGGGCAGGAAGCCGCGGCCCGGGTCCTCGCCGTTGATGCGGAACTCGAAGGAGTGACCGCGCACGGCGGGGTCGCCGTAACCGAGCTCCTCGCCGTCGGCGATCCGGAACATCTCGCGGACCAGGTCGATGCCGGTGACCTCTTCGGTGACCGGGTGCTCGACCTGGAGGCGGGTGTTGACCTCCAGGAAGGAGATGGTGCCGTCGACACCGACGAGGAACTCGACCGTTCCCGCGCCGACGTAGCCGGCCTCCTTCAGGATCGCCTTCGAGGCCGCGTACAGCTCCGCGTTCTGCTCGGCCGACAGGAACGGCGCGGGCGCCTCCTCGACGAGCTTCTGGTGGCGGCGCTGGAGCGAGCAGTCACGGGTGGAGACCACGACCACGTTGCCGTGGGAGTCGGCCAGACACTGCGTCTCCACGTGCCGCGGCTTGTCGAGGTAGCGCTCGACGAAGCACTCGCCGCGGCCGAAGGCGGCGACGGCCTCGCGGACGGCGGAGTCGTACAGCTCGGGGACCTCTTCGAGGGTCCGGGCGACCTTCAGGCCGCGACCGCCGCCACCGAAGGCGGCCTTGATCGCGATCGGCAGGCCGTGCTCCTGGGCGAAGGCGACGACCTCGTCGGCGCCCGACACGGGGTCGGGGGTGCCGGCCACGAGGGGGGCGCCGGCGCGCTGTGCGATGTGACGCGCCGCCACCTTGTCACCGAGGTCGCGGATCGCCTGCGGCGGCGGGCCGATCCAGATCAGACCGGCGTCCAGGACGGCCTGGGCGAACTCCGCGTTCTCGGAGAGGAAGCCGTAGCCCGGGTGGACGGCGTCCGCCCCGGAGTCCTGCGCCGCCTGCAACACCTTCGCCATGTCCAGATAACTGGTCGCCGGAGTGTCACCGCCCAGAGCGAACGCCTCGTCGGCCGCCCGGACATGCAGAGCGTCCCGGTCCGGATCGGCGTACACGGCCACGCTGCCGATACCCGCGTCCCGGCACGCCCGGGCCACACGGACAGCGATTTCGCCACGGTTGGCGATGAGCACCTTGCGCACGATGGCTCCCTCCTTGAAACAAGCTGAGTTTAGGGACTGCCGACACGGCCTTTCGACCCGTCCCCAGTGGTGAGCTTGCCCACACGGAGCGTGACCCCGGGCCTGCTCGGGTCGTGAATTCCCTTGTCGCACCACGGTACGCAGGGTTCCTTTACGGCACAGTAGCTCCGAGGTGTGGCGCAGGTCTCTGTTCAAGCGACCAGTCGCCATTCGGGTTTCTTTGTGGGGTCCCTACGAATGGCGCAGCGATTCTTTGCCCGCCCGTCGTGGCCGCCCGTTCATGTGCGAACTCTTGTCCAGAGGTTTACCGGCCAGTAGCCTTCGCGCTGTCGATCGTACTGTCGGTAACAGTCGAATCCAGGGGGTGGCCGAGGTGGCCCGCAGACCGATAGCCCTCGTGACGGCGGCGGTGCTCCTCCTCGAGGCACCCGGCATCGTCGCGATCAACGCCGTGATGGCCCGCTTCCTCGAGGTGCAGTCGATGTCCCTCGACGGCATGGACCCCGACGCGATGGTCACCGGCACCTGGGCGCTCGGCATCGCCTCCGGCGCGGCCCTCGCCCTCTGCGGCCTCGTGGCCCTTCTCGCGGGCATCCGCGACCGCCGCCCGGGCCGCTTCGGCCGGGGGCTCCTCATCGGCTGCGCGGTCGTGCACGGCATCCTCGGCGCGGTCGCCGTCGGCCTGCTCGGCTGGACGACCTTCGCCTTCCTGATGGCCGTGCTCGCCCTGCTCGTCCTCACCCTGGTGGCGTACGGCAAGGAGGCCCCCGAGGAGACCTCCACCGGGGCCCCGGCGACCGCCTAGGGGGTCCGGGCGGCGCCCGCCCGGGGCGCTCAGTCCCAGAGGTCGGTGATCCGCACGCCCAGCTTGCCGAGGAGCGTGCGGAGCAGCGGCAGCGACAGGCCGATCACGTTGCCCGGGTCGCCGTCGATGCCGTCGATGAACGGCGCCGAACGCCCGTCGAGGGTGAACGCGCCCGCCACGTGCAGCGGTTCGCCGCTGGCCACGTAGGCCGCGATCTCCTCGTCCGTCGGCACGCCGAAGCGGACCACGGTCGAGGCCGTCGCCGACTCGTACCGCTTGGCGGCCGTGTCGTACACGCAGTGACCGGTCTGGAGGATGCCCACTCGGCCGCGCATCTCCTGCCAGCGGGCGGTGGCCTCCTCGGCGTCCTTCGGCTTGCCGAGCGCCTTCCCGTCGAGTTCCAGGACCGAGTCGCAGCCGATGACGAGCGCGCCGAACACCCCGGGCCTGGCCGCCACATGGGCGGCCTTCGCCTCGGCGAGGGCGAGCGCGAGCTCGGCCGGGGTCGGGGCGTGGACCTTGTCCTCGTCGACACCGCTCACGATCACCTCGGGCGCGAGCCCGGCCTGGCGCAGCAGGCCGAGGCGGGCGGGGGAGGCGGAGGCGAGGACGACACGGCGCGGATCAGCAGTCATGGGGGCAGCGTAGCCAGTGCGGCGCGCCCGTTCCCGCCGAAGCGTCAGGGCGCCCGCGCCGCGTGCTCATCGCACGCCGGCCACGAACATCGCCACGACCATGGCCAGCGCGAGGAGCACGCCCGTGCGGCGGAGCATCGCCTGCATGTCGCGAAGGAACTTCGGCGGCTGGTTCTTCGGGTCGGACCACAGCATGTTCCGATCCTGCTGGCCCAAGGCCCGGGGCGCCTGAGTACGGATACTCAAGCGCCCGGTGCCGAAGGTCCGGCCGGGTTCACACGGCCGGGCTAAGCGCCGACGAACACCCCGTCGCGCGCGGCCGCGAGCGCCGCCGCCGCGGCCCGCTCCGCGACGGCCGCCGTGACCTCCTCGTGGGTGACCGCGAAGCGGTAGTAGAGCGGCGCGGAGACGGCCCGGAGCAGCTCGACGGGGTCCGTCCCCGCCGGGATCTCGCCGCGCTCAGCGCCCCTGGCGACGACCGGGGTCCATTCGGCGAGCCGGGTCCGGTAGAAGCCGGCGAGGGCGCCGGCGCACTCCTCGTCGCAGGACGCGGCGGCGATGACCGCGCGGAAGACGGCGCCCATCCGGGGGTCGGTGAGGGTGGCCCGGACGAGTTCGGCGTTGGCCCGCAGGTCGCCGGGGAGGCCGCCGGTGTCGGCTGCGGGCAGGGACTGCTCGGCCATGTCGTGGAGGAGGTCGGCGACCAGGCCGGCGGGGGAGCCCCAGCGCCGGTAGACGGTCGTCTTGCCGACGCCGGCGCCCGCGGCGATCCGGTCCATGTTCAGGGCGTGGAAGCCGGTGTCGGCGAGGGCGTCCCGGGTGGCGTCGAGGACGGCCCTGCGGACCTTCGCGGTGCGACCGCCGGGACGCAGGGTGCCGGGCGAGGCCGGCTGGCTCTCAGTCAAATGGGTCTCCTGTTCCATTAACGCCGTCGACTCTGCTACGGTACGGGACATCTTAACGGAACCAGTCTCCCATTAAGGGGTCGTACGCATGGTTGCCCTGGATCTCCCCACCACCTCACCGGCCACGTCTCCGAGCGCCCCGCCCGACCGCATGACCGGCCGGATGAGACTCGTCCTCGTCGTCCTCCTCCTCGCCCAGTTCATGCTCGCCGTCGACTTCTCGATCCTGAACGTCGCCCTCCCCGTCATCGGCCAGGGACTCGGCTTCGGCCTCGGCGGCCTCCAGTGGATCGCCACCGCCTTCGCCCTCGCCGCCGCCGGCTTCACCCTCCTCTTCGGGCGTGTCGCCGACATCGTCGGCCGCCGCCGGCTCTTCCTCGGCGGCATGGCGCTCCTCGGCCTCTCCTCGCTCGCCGGCGGCCTCGCCACCGGCCCCGAGATGCTGATGGCCGCCCGCGTCGCCCAGGGCCTCGCCACCGCCGCAGTCACCCCCGCCGGACTCTCCCTGCTCACCTCGTCCTTCCCCGAGGGGCCGCTGCGCGCCAAGGCGCTCGGCCTCAACGGCGCCCTGATGTCCGCGGGCTTCACCACCGGCGCGATCCTCGGCGGCGTCCTCACCGACCTGCTCTCCTGGCGCTGGGCCTTCCTCGTCAACGTGCCGGTCGCCCTGGCCGTCCTCCTCGTCGCCCCCGCCGTCATCGCGGAGAGCCGCCCGGCGGTCCGCCCGCGCCTCGACGTGCCCGGCGCGATCACCGTCACCGGCGGCCTCCTCGCCCTCGTCTACGGCCTGACGGCCGCCGGCGAGCACGGCTGGACCGACCCCGTCACGCTGGCCGCGCTGGCCGCCGGAGCCCTTCTCCTCGCCGCCTTCGGCCTCGTCGAGCGGCGGGCCTCCTCGCCCCTCGTGCCGCTCCACGTCCTGAAGCGCCGCACGGTCGTCTGGGGCAACGTCGCCGGGCTCGTCGCCTTCGTCACCGAGACCTCGCTGGTCTTCCTGATGACGCTGTACCTCCAGGACGTCCTGGGCTTCTCGCCGCTCGCCGCCGGACTCTCCTTCGGCGTCCTCGGCGCCGGCACCATCCTCGGCGGCGTCGCCGCCTCCCGGTTCATCGGCCGCTTCGGAGCCCGCGTCGCCCTGGTCTCCGGCGGACTCCTCCAGGCCGTCGCGACCCTCTCCCTGTACGGGCTCGGCGACGGCCGGGGCAGCCTCTGGCTGCTGCTCGCCGCGACGTTCGCCGGCGGCGTCGGCAACATGCTCGCGATCGTCGGCTTCATGGTCACCGCCACCTCGGGCATCCCCGACGGCGAGCAGGGCATGGCGACCGGCCTCGCGACGATGACCCAGCAGATCGGCATCACCATGGGCACGCCGATCATGAGCGCCGTCGTCGTCACCGCCCCCGTGCTCCTCGACGGCATCGGCCTCGCGGTCCTCGTCAACGCCGCGGTCGTCGCCGCCGGAGCCGTACTCGCCGGCCTCTTCCTGCGCCGTACGTGACGGCCCCGCACGCGGGCACGCGAAAGGCCGGACCCCCCGCACACGGGGTCCGGCCTTCGTCACACGTCGGGGTACGGCTACACGGGCCAGTACGACCGCGCCCAGGCCCGCGGGCCCGGCCGGTGCCGTACCGTCCGCGCGATACGGGAGGGGTCCGACCACCCCTCCGGTACCGCCGGGCCGCCGCCCTCGGCGGACGCCGCCGCCGTGGCCGCGGCCCGCGCTTGCACGACCGCCAGTGCGGCGGCCAGCTCCTCGGGCGTCGGATTTCCTCGTACGACCTTGATCACAACGGCTCCTTCAGCGCTCGTACGGGGCCTACAGCGGGATGTTGCCGTGCTTCTTCGGGGGAAGGGATTCCCGCTTCGTCCGCAGCTGACGCAGCCCCTTCACGATCTGCGGGCGCGTGTCGGACGGCAGGATCACCCCGTCGATGTAACCGCGCTCGGCCGCGATGTACGGGTTGAGCAGGGCGTCCTCGTACTCCCGGATCAGCCGCGCCCGCTCCGACTCCTGGTCCTCCGCCTCGGCGATCGTCCTGCGGTGCAGGATGTTGACCGCGCCCTGCGCGCCCATCACCGCGATCTGCGCCGTCGGCCACGCCAGGTTCAGGTCGGCGCCCAGGTGCTTGGAGCCCATGACGTCGTACGCGCCGCCGAACGCCTTCCGGGTGATGACGGTGATCAGCGGGACGGTCGCCTCGGCGTACGCGTAGATCAGCTTCGCGCCGCGCCGGATGATGCCGCCGTACTCCTGGTCCACGCCCGGCAGGAAGCCCGGCACGTCCACGAAGGTCAGCACCGGGATGTTGAACGCGTCGCAGGTGCGCACGAACCGCGCGGCCTTCTCGGACGCGTTGATGTCGAGGCAGCCCGCGAACTGCATCGGCTGGTTGGCGACCACGCCGACCGGGAAGCCCTCGACCCGGCCGAAGCCCGTCACGATGTTCGGCGCGAACAGCGCCTGCGTCTCCAGGAACTCGCCGTCGTCCAGGACGTGCTCGATGACCTTGTGCATGTCGTACGGCTGGTTCGCCGAGTCCGGGATCAGCGTGTCGAGCTCGCGGTCCTCGTCCGTCACCTCGGTCTCCGCGACCTCGGGGAAGGCCGGCGGCTCCGAGAGGTTGTTCGACGGGAGGTAGGACAGCAGCGACTTCACGTAGTCGATCGCGTCCTTCTCGTCCCCCGACATGTGGTGCGCCACGCCCGAGGTCGCGTTGTGCGTCCGGGCGCCGCCCAGCTCCTCGAAGCCCACGTCCTCGCCGGTCACCGTCTTGATGACGTCGGGACCCGTGATGAACATGTGCGACGTCTGGTCCACCATCACCGTGAAGTCGGTGATCGCGGGGGAGTACACCGCGCCGCCCGCGCACGGGCCCACGATCAGCGAGATCTGCGGGATCACGCCGGACGCGTGGGTGTTGCGGCGGAAGATCTCGCCGTACATGCCGAGCGCGCTCACACCCTCCTGGATGCGGGCGCCGCCCGAGTCGTTGATGCCGACGACCGGGCAGCCGGTCTTCAGCGCGAAGTCCATCACCTTGATGATCTTCTGGCCGTACGTCTCGCCGAGCGCGCCGCCGAAGACGGTGAAGTCCTGCGAGAAGACGGCCACCGGGCGGCCGTCGACCGTGCCGTAGCCGGTGACGACACCGTCCCCGTACGGGCGGTTCTTCTCCAGGCCGAAGTTGGTCGACCGGTGCCGGGCCAGCTCGTCCAACTCGACGAACGACCCTTCGTCGAGCAGCAGACCGATCCGCTCGCGCGCGGTCAGCTTGCCCTTCGCGTGCTGCTTCTCCACCGCACGCTCCGAGCCGGCGTGAGTGGCCTCGTCGATACGGCGCTTGAGGTCCGCGATCTTGCCTGCGGTCGTGTGAATGTCGATCTCGTACTGCTCTGCCGGCTCGGACATCGGGATGCGGCTCCCTGCCTGGTCACGGGGGGTTCGTTGACTTCGAATGGGCTACTGCTGGCCTACTGACCCGTAGCGTATCGACGCCGATACGGTTCGGCACTGCGGTCTTTGCCACACCTACTCTGGCTTGCATGACGTCCTCCCAAGGCTCAGGCGGCCCCTGGTCCGACCTCGACCGGCCCCCGCTGAACGCCCCCGCACTGCGCCGCGCGCTCGTCACGACCGACGGCCCCTGGACCTCGCTCGACGTGGTCACCACCACCGGCTCCACCAACAGCGACCTCGCCGCCCGCGCCGAGGAACTGCCCGAAGGCGCGATCCTCGTCGCCGAGGAGCAGACCTCGGGCCGCGGCCGCCTCGACCGCAGCTGGACGGCGCCGGCCCGCTCCGGGCTCTTCCTCTCCGTCCTCCTCAAGCCGGAGGTCCCGGTCCAGCGCTGGGGCTGGCTCCCGCTGCTCACCGGCGTGGCCGCGGCGAACGGCCTCGCGAAGGCCGCCGGCGTCGACATGTCCCTCAAGTGGCCCAACGACCTGCTGGTAACCGTCGCGGGCGAGGAACGCAAGACCGGCGGCATCCTCGCCGAGCGGGCCGGCGCGGACGGCATCGTCGTCGGCCTCGGCATCAACGTCACCCTCCGCGCGGACGAACTCCCCGTCCCCGCGGCGGGCTCCCTCCTCCTCGCCGACGCCGTCTCCACCGACCGCGACACCCTCCTGCGGGCCGTCCTGCGCTCCCTCGCCCAGTGGTACGGCGACTGGGTGCGGGCCGGCGGCGACCCCGTCGCCTCCGGCCTCCAGGCCGCCTACACGGCCGGCTGCGCCACCCTCGGCCGCCGCGTCCGCGCGGACCTCCCGGGCGAACGCATGCTGGAGGGCGACGCGGTCGCCCTGGACGGCGACGGCCGCTTGGTCGTCGCCACCGAGGGCGGCGGCACCGAAGCGGTGAGCGCCGGCGACATCGTCCACCTGCGGACACCCGCCTGACCGCCGCCGGCGGCGAGGGACGCGGTCCGGGGACGCCCCGGACCCCGGCCACGGGACGGAATGGCTCGCCGTTCGGGCGTGAGCCATTCCACACCTGTCGTATCGTGGAGCGCGATCCAGGCGACAGATCGGCAGGGCAAGTGGGCAGGGAACGGGCAGGAGGCGGCCGGTGACCGTCGACGACGAGAACGAGGGCCGCGCGCCCGAACCTCCCGCGTACCCCACCCCCCACCACGAGGTCGACCACACGGCCGAGCCGAGCGACGACCCCCTCGCCATCCGCCTCGAACAGCTCATCCTCGGCGCCGACCGCCGCTACACGCCCTTCCAGGCAGCCCGCACGGCCGGCGTCTCCATGGAGCTCGCCTCCCGCTTCTGGCGCGCCATGGGCTTCGCCGACATCGGCCAGGCCAAGGCGCTCACCGAGGCCGACGTGCTGGCCCTGCGCCGGCTCGCCGGTCTCGTCGAGGCGGGGCTGCTCAGCGAGCCGATGGCCGTCCAGGTGGCCCGCTCCACGGGCCAGACCACCGCCCGGCTGGCCGAATGGCAGATCGACTCCTTCCTGGAGGGCCTGACCGAGCCGCCCGAGCCCGGCATGACCAGGACCGAGGTCACCTACCCCCTGGTGGAGCTGCTCCTGCCCGAGCTGGAGGAGTTCCTGATCTACGTGTGGCGCCGGCAGCTCGCCGCCGCCACCGGCCGGGTCGTGCAGGCCGCCGACGACGAGGAGATGGTCGACCGGCGCCTCGCGGTCGGCTTCGCGGACCTCGTCGGCTTCACCCGGCTCACCCGCCGCCTGGAGGAGGAGGAGCTCGGCGAGCTGGTCGAGGCATTCGAGACCACCTGCGCCGACCTGGTCGCCGCGCACGGCGGCCGGCTCATCAAGACCCTCGGCGACGAGGTGCTGTACGCCGCCGACGACGCCGGTACGGCCGCCGAGATCGCGCTGCGCCTGATCGAGACGCTCAGTCACGACGAGACCATGCCCGCGCTGCGCGTCGGCATCGCCTTCGGCACCGTGACGACCCGGATGGGCGACGTCTTCGGCACCACCGTGAACCTCGCCAGCCGCCTCACCTCGATAGCGCCGAAGGACGCCGTCCTCGTCGACGGCGCGCTCGCCGAGGAGCTGTCCAGGACCGGCGAGGCGCCCGTCTCCGAGACGGCGGCGGCCGAGGACGCCGCCCGCGCCGGGAAGGAGGGCCGCGAGGCCGCCCGCTACCGCTTCGCGCTCCAGCCGATGTGGCAGCGGCCCGTCCGTGGCCTCGGCGTCATCGAACCCTGGCTCCTGACCCGCCGTCCCACTTAGGATCTCCGTGAACGCCGGTTAACAGCCGTTAACGGGCGGGTCTTGGTCGGGAGGGTGTGCGGTCATGTCCGAGCAGCGTTTTGGTGAGTTCGTGGTGGTCCGGAAGGACGGGAACGGGCATGTCGCCGAGCTCGTCCTCGACCGGCCCAAGGCGATGAACGCGGTCTCCTCCGAGATGGCCCGCTCCCTCGGCGCGGCCTGCGAGGCACTGGCCGCCGACCCGTCGGTCCGCGTCACCGTGCTGACCTCCTCGAACGACCGGGCCTTCTGCGTCGGCGCCGACCTCAAGGAGCGCAACTCCTTCACCGACGCCGAGCTGGTCCGCCAGCGTCCGACCGCCCGCGCCGCCTACACCGGCGTCCTGGAGCTGCCGATACCGACCGTCGCGGCCGTGCACGGCTTCGCGCTCGGCGGCGGCTTCGAGCTGGCGCTCGCCTGCGACGTGATCGTGGCCGACGCGACCGCCGTCGTCGGCCTTCCCGAGGTCTCCGTGGGCGTCATCCCGGGCGGCGGCGGTACGCAGCTGCTCCCGCGCCGGGTGGGCGCGGCGCGCGCCGCCGAGCTGGTCTTCACGGCCCGCCGGGTGGAGGCGGCGGAGGCCCGCGAGCTGGGTCTGGTGGACGTCCTGGGGGAGGACGCGCGGACGGCGGCCCTTGAGCTGGCCGGCCGGATCGCGGCCAACTCGCCGGTCGGCCTGCGCGCCGCCAAGAAGGCGATGCGGCTCGGTCAGGGCCTGGACCTGCGGGCGGGCCTGGAGGTGGAGGACGCGGCATGGCGTTCGGTGGCCTTCTCGGGCGACCGGGCGGAGGGCGTGGCGGCCTTCAACGAGAAGCGCAGGCCGAACTGGCCGGGGGAGTAGGCGCGACCGCCGACCGGGTGGAGCGCGGCGAACGGAACGGCCTCTTTCCTCCGTATTTCCACTAAATGTCACTGACGGTGACGTCTCAAGGGGGAAATCGGGTCAAACCTCCCTAAGCTGGAGGAATGGGAGAGGACGTGCGGCTGCGGGCCGTAGTGGCGCTGGCGCAGGGGATGGCGGCGGCGCACACTCCGCGAGAGTTCTGGCGGGCTGCTGCGCTCGGGGCCTGCGAGGGGCTCGACGGGACGTTCGCGGCCCTGTCCGTCTGGCAGCGGGACCACGGCCGGCTGAAGGTCCTGGTGAACGCCGGGGAGCGGGCCGTGGGGGAGGAGGAGTTCCCGGACTCGGAGACGTACCCCGTGCACCAGTTCCCCGAGATCACCGAGTTCCTGCACGAGCAGTGGGCGGGCGGTGGCGAGCCGGACTCCTGGGTGGAGACCGCCGCCGACCGGGTCCCGACCGGCCGGGTCCTGGGTCTGCGGAAGCGGGGCCGGGGCTGCTGCGTGGTGGCCCCGATCGTGCTGCACGGGCGGGCGTGGGGTGAGCTGTACGTGGCCCGCCCGGCGGAGGCGAAACCTTTCACCCGGGCGGACGCCGACTTCGCGACCGTTCTCGCGGCGGTCGTGGCGGCCGGCATCGCGCAGGCCGAACGACTCGAAGAGGTCCGCAAGCTGGCCTTCACCGACCCGCTCACCGGACTCGCCAACCGGCGGGCCGTCGACACCCGCCTCGACGAGGCCATCGAGCGCTACCGGGCGGACGGCTCCGTCGTCAGCCTGGTGGTCTGCGACCTCAACGGCCTCAAGCGCGTCAACGACACCCACGGTCACGCCGTCGGCGACCGGCTCCTCGAACGCTTCGGCTCGGTGCTCTCCCGCTGCGGCGCCCGGCTCTCCGGCGCGCTCGCGGCCCGCCTGGGCGGCGACGAGTTCTGCCTGCTCACGGTCGGCCCCACGGCGGACGAGGTCGTCGCCGTCGCCGAGGAGCTCTGCGTGCGGGCGGCGGAGCTGGAACTCGGCGAGGGCGTCGCCTGCGGCGTGGCCTCCACCGGGGACCCCATCGGCCCCCTCAAGTCCGCCCGCCGCCTCTTCCGGCTCGCCGACGCCGCCCAGTACCAGGCCAAGGCCGACCGCTCCGCCAAGCCCGTCGTCGCCGGCCGCGACGGGACCGTCATCCGTCTCGCGGACGCCCCGCCCGGCGCCCGCGACCGTCGCCGGTTCCGCGACGCCCCCACGGCGGAACCCCCGCCGCGGGACCCTCCCCGGGCCGACTGACCGGCCCCGGGCCGGGCGGGCGCCGGGCGTCGGGGCGGGTGACCGGCGGGCGTCGGGACAGGTGACCGGCCGGTAAGGGTCCGCCCCCCATCGGGACAGTGACACATTCCCCTAGTGACATGTCGGTCTTCAATCCGTAGGGTGCTGAATATGGATATGCAGACAGTCGTCGTCCTCGGCACGTCCGGCACGACCCCGCAGGACGTCATCGACGTCGCCCGCCACGGCGCCCGCGTCGAGCTGTCGGCCGACGCGGTGGCCGCGCTGGCCGCCGCCCGGGAGATCGTGGACGCCCTCGCCGCCAAGCCCGAGCCCGTCTACGGCGTCTCGACCGGCTTCGGCGCCCTCGCCACCCGGCACATCGGCCAGGAGCTCCGCGCCCAGCTCCAGCGCAACATCGTCCGCTCGCACGCCGCCGGCATGGGCCCGCGCGTCGAGCGCGAGGTCGTGCGCGCGCTGATGTTCCTGCGCCTGAAGACCGTCGCCTCCGGCCACACCGGCGTCCGCCCCGAGGTCGCGCAGACCATGGCCGACGTCCTCAACGCCGGCATCACCCCCGTCGTGCACGAGTACGGCTCCCTCGGCTGCTCCGGCGACCTCGCCCCGCTCTCCCACTGCGCCCTGGCGCTCATGGGCGAAGGCGACGCCGAGGGCCCCGACGGCGTCCTCAAGCCCGCCGGCGAACTCCTCGCCGCCGCCGGCATCGCGCCCGTCGAGCTCAAGGAGAAGGAGGGCCTCGCCCTCCTCAACGGCACCGACGGCATGCTCGGCATGCTGGTCATGGCCCTCGCCGACCTCGACACCCTCTACAAGTCCGCCGACATCACCGCCGCGCTCTCCCTCGAAGCCCTCCTCGGCACCGAGAAGGTCCTCGAACCCGAGCTGCACGCGATCCGCCCGCACCCCGGCCAGGCCGCCGCCGCCGCCAACATGCTCGCCGTGCTCAAGGGCTCCGGCCTCACCGGCCACGCGCAGGCCGGCGAGGCCCCCCGCGTCCAGGACGCCTACTCGGTGCGCTGCGCCCCGCAGGTCGCCGGCGCCGGCCGCGACACCATGGCCCACGCCCGGCTCGTCGCCGAGCGCGAGCTCGCCGCCGCCGTCGACAACCCCGTCGTCCTGCCCGACGGCCGGGTCGCCTCCAACGGCAACTTCCACGGCGCCCCCGTCGCGTACGTCCTCGACTTCCTCGCGATCGCCGCCGCCGACCTCGGCTCCATCGCCGAGCGCCGCACCGACCGGCTCCTCGACAAGAACCGCTCGCACGGCCTGCCGCCGTTCCTCGCGGACGACGCCGGCGTCGACTCGGGCCTGATGATCGCCCAGTACACGCAGGCCGCCCTGGTCAGCGAGATGAAGCGGCTCGCCGTCCCGGCCTCCGCCGACTCCATCCCGTCCTCGGCGATGCAGGAGGACCACGTCTCCATGGGCTGGTCCGCCGCCCGCAAGCTGCGCACCGCGATCGGCAACCTCAACCGGATCATCGCGGTCGAGATGTACGCCGCCACCCGCGGCATCGAGCTCCGCGCCGGCCTCACCCCGGCGCCCGCCTCGCGCGCCGCCATCGACGCGCTGCGCGCGGCCGGCGTCGAGGGCCCCGGCCCGGACCGCTTCCTCGCCCCCGACCTGGCGGCCGCCGACGCCTTCGTCCGGGACGGCAAGCTGGTCGCCGCCGTCGAGCCGGTCACCGGCCCGCTGGCGTAACGGTCACCCGCAGAAGGCGAGGGCCCGCCCCCGGACATCCGGGAGCGGGCCCTCGCCGCAGGTGGGGAAGGGGCTCAGAACGCCCGGCCGCGCCGCCGCATCGCCAGCGCCACGAAGCCCGCGCCGACCCCCAGGAATCCCGTGCCGCCCAGCACGTACGGGGTGGTGTCCAGCCGGCCGGTCTCCGCGAGACGCCCGTCGGAGACGGGCCCGTCCTGACTCACCCCGACCCGCACCCCGCCCCGCTCGTCGGTGGCGTTCGCGGACGGCACGAACCACAGGGCGCACAGCAGCGTCCCCGCGACGGTGGCGGTCAGCAGTGGGCGTCGGGCGGCGGACACGGAAATTTCGATCCCCCTTGCGGAAACCGCGAATTGGTCGGTGCGCCGATGCTAATGAACACAGCGGGTCGTGGGAAAGCCGAGCCCCTCCCGACGCCTACGCTCCGGACCATGAGCACTTCTGAGACCGCACGCTATGTCCGCCTTCGCGTCGATGTCGTCCTGGAGATCGACGCCCCCGCCGCACTGACCGCCGCCGCGCACACCCGGATCGCCGAGGACGAGTTCATGCCGGAGGAGGAGCGGACCCAGGCCCGCGCCGCCGTGGCCGAGGACAGCGCCGAAGCGCTCGCCCATCTCGTCGAGCCGTTCGACCTGATCCGCGACGTCCCCGGCATCGAGATGGTCCAGGCGTCCTGGAGCACCGAGGAGATCGAGTACGACCCCGATGCGCTGGAGTGGGACCTCGGCGAGGAAGATGGGGACGAGGAAGACGACGACCAGCCGTAGCGGTTCGGGGACCGGCAAGCACCACCGCCGGTGAACGCCCTGCGCACAGGCCCTGGGACGATGTCCCGGGGCCTCTGCCGTGACCAGGCCCCGGACCCGCCGGAGACAACGGGAACCGGACGCTCCGTCCGCGCGTGTCGATCAGTGGTGTTCCCCACAAACCGACCGGATACGGAACCGGACGGGGTGTCATGGGTATTTAAGTAGACGAAGCAAGAACCGCAGGGAATCGGCGACGATGGAGAAGCGTGTGATGACGGACGGCAAGCGCCGCAGGAGCCTGGCCGCCGCGGCCGCCGTGCTCGGCGGCGTGCTGGTGCTCTCGGCGTGCAACGACGGGGACAAGGGCGGCAGCGCCTCCGGCTCCCCCACGCCACAGTCGCAGGCCCAGGTCGACGAGGCGGCCGCGCAGAAGACCTCCAAGGCGCAGATCACCATCGCGCCGAAGAACGGCACGCAGAACGCCTCGATCAACAACGACGCCAAGGTCACCGTCACCGAGGGCAAGCTCACGCAGGTCACCATGACCTCCGCCGAGGGCGCCGCGGTCGAGGGCGAGATAGCGGCCGACGGCCTCAGCTGGAAGCCCTCCGGCGCGCTCAAGCGGGCGACGGTCTACAAGATCGCCGTCACCGCCACGGACGCGGCCGGCCTGGAGGCCCACGAGAACTCCTCGTTCACCACGGTCTCCCAGGCCAACAGCTTCATCGGGAACTTCACCCCCGAGGACGGCTCGACCGTCGGCGTCGGCATGCCCGTCTCGATCAACTTCAACAAGGCGATCACCGACAAGAAGGCCGTCCAGGGCGGCATCACCGTCACCTCCACCTCCGGCCAGGAGGTCGTCGGGCACTGGTTCAACTCCCAGCGCCTCGACTTCCGCCCCGACGACTACTGGACCGAGGGCTCGACCGTCACGCTGAAGCTGGACCTCGACGGCGTCGAGGGCGCCGACAGCGTCTTCGGCGTCCAGCAGAAGACCGTCACCTTCAAGATCGGCCGCAACCAGGTCTCGACCGTCGACGTCGCCACCAAGACCATGACGGTCAAGCAGGACGGCAAGACGATCAAGACGATCCCGGTCTCCGCCGGCTCCCCGGAGAACCCGACCTACAACGGTCAGATGGTGATCTCCGAGAAGTTCAAGGAGACCCGGATGAACGGCGCCACCGTCGGCTTCACCGACGACGACGGCAAGGGCGAGTACGACATCAAGGACGTGCCGCACGCCATGCGCCTGTCCACCTCCGGCACCTTCATCCACGGCAACTACTGGGGCCCGGACTCGATCTTCGGCTCCTCCAACACCAGCCACGGCTGCGTGGGCCTCAACGACGTCAAGGGCGCCGGCGACCCGAACCAGTCGGCCGCCTGGCTCTACGACCACTCGATCGTCGGCGACGTCGTGATCGTCAAGAACTCCAAGGACAAGACGATCGCCCCCGAGAACGGCCTCAACGGCTGGAACCTCAGCTGGGCGGACTGGAAGGCCGGCTCGGCCGCCTGACCCCCGCCACCCGGACGTACCGCGCACGGCGGCCCCCTCGCTCCGAGGGGGCCGCCGTGCGCGTCACCGGACGTCCGCCCGGTCGCTCACACCCCAGCCGGCCAGCAGCCGCAGGGACTCCTCCGAGGGCGAACCCGGCTCCGGGTGGAAGGTCACCAGGCACTGCTCCGGGTCGTCGGCCACCATCAGCGTCTCGCACCACAGCGTCAGGTCGCCCACCAGCGGGTGACGCAGCCGCTTGGCGCCGTGCCCCTTGTCCTTCACGTGGTGCGCCGCCCACAGGCTCCTGAACGGCTCGCTCTTCACCGACAGCTCGCCGACCAGCGCCGACAGCAGCGGATCGTCCGGATGACGGCCCGCGTCCAGCCGCAGATGGCTCACGACCTCACACGCCTTCTGCTCCCAGTCGACGAACAGATCCCGGCAGTTGTCGCCCAGGAACAGCAGCCGGGCGATGTTGCGCCCCTCGGGCGGCAGCGCGGTGACGTCGCCGAACAGCGCGGCGGCCATCCGGTTGAACCCGAGGACGTCCGTGCGCCGCCCCACGACGTACGCGGGCACCCCCGTCATCGCGTCCATCAGCTGCTGGACGCCCGGCCGCAGCCGCTGGGGCCGCGACGGACGCCTCCGCCCCGGCGCCGGCTTGGCCAGCCGGGTGAGATGGTCCCGCTCCGCCTCGCCCAGCCGCAGGGCCCGCGCGATCGCGTCGAGGACCTCCAGGGACACGTTGCGGCCGTTGCCCTGTTCCAGCCGGGTGTAGTACGCCACCGAGACCCCGGCCAGCTGCGCCAACTCCTCACGGCGCAGCCCCGGCACCCGCCGGTGCCGCCCGAAGTCGGGCAGCCCCACGTCCTGCGGCTGCAGACGGGCCCGCCGGGAGCGCAGGAATTCGCCGAGTTCGGCACTGAGGTCCATACGACCCCATTATCGGCGACCGGGACCGCCGGCGGACGTACGTTCCTGACCCTGCCGGTGGTAGGCACGCCGGACGTAGGCAGAGCAGGTGGCTGGGTGATGTCCGGGGACTCCGGCAGGCTGGAGCCATGACCACGAACGTGACCACCGTCCCCGCCTACGCCGCACCCGCCGCCCACGCCCCCCTGGAGCGCACCACCGTGCCGCGCAGGCCCGTCGGCGAGCACGACGTCCTCATCAACATCCGGTACGCCGGCATCTGCCACTCCGACATCCACCAGGTGCGCGACGGCTGGGGCAAGGGCATCTACCCGATGGTCCCCGGTCACGAGATCGCCGGCATCGTCGCCGAGGTCGGCCCCGGCGTGACGAAGTTCGAGGTCGGCGACCGGGTCGGCGTCGGCTGCTTCGTCGACTCCTGCCGGGAGTGCGAGTACTGCCGGCGCGGCCTGGAGCAGTACTGCGCCCAGGGCGGCACCGGGACGTACAACGCGCTCGACAGGAACGGCGAGCCGACCTACGGCGGCTACTCCAGCCACATCGTCGTCGACGAGAACTACACCCTGCGCATCCCCGAGGGCATCGGCCTCGACGAGGCCGCGCCGCTGCTCTGCGCCGGCATCACCCTCTACTCGCCGCTCGCCCACTGGCAGGCCGGCCCCGGCAAGAAGGTCGCGATCGTCGGCCTCGGCGGTCTCGGCCACATGGGCGTCAAGATCGCCCACGCGCTCGGCGCCGAGGTCACCGTCCTCAGCCAGTCGCTCAAGAAGCAGGAGGACGCCCTCAGGCTGGGCGCCGACCACTACTACGCGACCGGCGACCCGGAGACCTTCACCGCGCTCGCCGGCACCTTCGACCTGATCGTCTCCACCGTCTCCGCGCCGCTCGACTTCGGCGCCTACCTCGGCCTGGTGAAGACGGACGGCGCCCTGGTGAACGTCGGCGCCCCCGAGGAGCCCGTCTCCCTCGGTCTCTTCTCCCTCATCGGCGGCCGCAAGACCCTCGCCGGCTCGATGATCGGCGGCATCGCCGAGACCCAGGAGATGCTCGACTTCTGCGCCGCCCACGGCCTCGGCGCGGAGATCGAGATCATCCGCGCCGACCGCATCAACGAGGCGTACGAGCGGGTCGTCGCCAGCGACGTCCGCTACCGCTTCGTGATCGACACGTCGACCATCTGACGCCGTCCGTCCGGGACATGAGGTCCGGGGCATCGCGGCCGGGGCATGACGTCCGGGGTAATCGACCCCGTACGGCATGCCCCGGCACTCTTGTCCCATGACCGCATACGCCATCGGAAACCTGCACCCGAAGCCCGTCCTCGACGAGGAGGTCTTCACCTACATGGAGCGCATCCAGGCCACCCTCGACCCCTTCGGCGGCCGCTTCCTCGTCCACGGCGCCCCCGCCCGCGAGGTCCGCGAGGGCGCGTGGCCCGGCGCCGTCGTGATCATCGGCTTCCCGACGTTCGAGGACGCCCGGGGCTGGTACGACTCCGAGCCCTACCAGGCCCTGATCCCCCTCCGCACCCGCCACATGAACGGCGACGTCCTCCTGGTCGACGGCGTCCCCGAGGGATACGAGGCGGCGGCGACGGCGGCCCGGCTGCGGTCCGCCCACTGAGACCGGCCGCCGCCGCAGGCGCTCGACGGCGACCCGCGGCGACGGCCGGTCCCGACCGCGGAGCCCTACTCGGCCCGGGCGACCCCGATCGGGCAGGAGACGCCCGTGCCGCCGATACCGCAGTAGCCGGCCGGGTTCTTGTCCAGGTACTGCTGGTGATACGCCTCGGCCGGGTAGAACGGGCGGGTGTCGTCGGCGGGGAGGACGTGGGTGGTGATCTCGCCGTAGCCGGAGCCCGAGAGGACCCGCTGGTAGGAGTCGCGGGAGGCGGCGGCGCGCTCGGCCTGGGCGGGGGTGTGGGTGTAGACCGCGGAGCGGTACTGGGTGCCCACGTCGTTGCCCTGGCGGAAGCCCTGGGTGGGGTCGTGGGACTCCCAGAAGAGCTTGAGGAGGGAGTCGTACGAGACCTTCGACGGGTCGAAGACGACGCGGACGGCCTCGGTGTGGCCGGTCAGGCCGGAGCAGACCTCCTCGTACACCGGGTTCGGCGTGATGCCGCCCTGGTAGCCGACGAGGGTCGTCCAGACGCCCTCGGTCTGCCAGAACTTGCGCTCGGCACCCCAGAAGCAGCCCAGGGCGAAGTCGGCGACCTCCAGGCCCTCGGGGTAGGGGCCGAGGAGGGGGTTGCCGAGGACGGTGTGGCGGTCCGGGACGGAGAACTCCGGCTCCGGGCGGCCGCGCAGGGCCTGCTCGGGGGTGGGGAGGACGGGGGTGCGGGACAGGAACATGCTGCATCTCTCCTCGACGGTCGGCAGACCGCACAACACCCGCGGCGGGGGAAGGATTCCCCCGCCGGCCCGTCAGCGCCGCCGTCCGCCCCGGACCGCCCTGTCCCGGGTCCGGCAGTACGCCGCCGCCGGATCGTGGAAGTACCGCCACGGCAGGGCGTTCACATGGCCGTCGACCAGCCGGAACTGCTCCACCGCCGCCGGGTACCGGGCCTGCTGGGTGAGGAAGTACGCCAGGAGGTGGCGGGTCGGCGCGAGCCGGGGATGGTCGGGGCGGGCGGCGGCGACGTCCACGAGGGCCGCGTCGACGAGCGCCGTCAGCCCGGGCGTACGGAACGCGGCCGGCTTCGCCTCCTCGGGCCGGTGCTCGAACCAGGCGACCAGCGGCAGCACCGTCAGCAGCGAGCCCGCCGGAGCCCCCTCCGCGGCCTCGCGGGCGAAGGACGTCGCCAGCTCCCGGGAGCCGTGCCACTTGGCGCACCAGTACTGGAGCGCGTCGAGATGCGCCCCGCAGTGGTACGGGTCGAGCGCGGTGATCCGCGACCACAGGGCCCGCATCTCCTCGTGCGAGCGGCCCCGCCCGATCCCCGCCCACAGCTCGGACCGCAGCGGTGTCGGGTCCTGCGGCGCCAGCTCCACCGCGTGCGCGATCACCTCGTGGGACGCGGCCAGCACGCCGTGGAAGTCCCGGAACCGCCGCGGGCTCGTGTCCTCGGCCCAGGCACCCCCGCGCAACTGCCAGGCCAGCCGGACCACCGCCTCCGCGCGGACCGCGGCCAGATCCGGGTCGTCGGGCCCCACGGCCTTCTCCCAGGCGGACACGAAGGCCGCCTCGCCGCCGTCGGGCCGCACGGCCGCGATGCCGACGGCGCCGACGTACTCGCCGCGGCGCGCCCAGTCCCGCTCCTCGCGGGTCGCGGCGAGCAGCCGCGCCGCCGGTTCCCAGCCGCCCCGCGACGCCAGGGACACCGCCATGTGCAGGGCCGGGTCGGGGCCGGCGAACCGGGTGTTCTGCCGTGACGGAGGAAGGAACCCGGGCGGCGCGGCCTCCGGCGCCGGATCGGGGTCGGCGGCGTGATGCCGGTAGACGAGGAAGCCGATCACGGCGACGGCCACCAGGACGGCGATACGCGCGATCTCCACCGTCACACCACCTCCCGGCCGCCGGCGACGCCGTCCCCGGCGGCCGACGCGTTCCCCGCGGACTCGTCCCGCATCCGGCAGAACTCCGCCGCCGGATCCCCCTTGTACCGCCAGGGCAGCGCCCCCACGTACCCGTCCACCAGCCGGAACTGCACCAGCGCCTCGTCCCACCGGTTCTGCAGGTACAGGTAGTACGCGAGCAGGTGCCGTACCTCCGCCAGCCGCGGATGGCCGGGATCGGCGGCGGCCACGTCCGCGAGCGCCGCGTCGACCGCGGCGAACATCTCCGGCGTGCGGTCCACGTCCGTCGAGTCCGACTCGTCGTGCTCGTAGTGGGCGATCAGCGGGAACGCCGTCATCAGGCTCCCGGCCGGCGCCCCGGCCGCCGCCCGTACGGCGAAGGCGCGGGCCAGTTCGGCGGAGCCGCGCCACTTGCCGCACCAGTACTGCAGCGCCGAGAACGTGGCCTCGTAGTGGTGCGGCGCCCGGTCGGTGATCTCCCGCCAGATCCGCCGCATCTCCTCGTGCGGCAGCCCGAGGCCGAGCGCCGTCCAGATCTCGCCCACGTACGGGGAGGGGTCGTCCACCGGCGCCAGCGCCACGGCCCGCACGTGCTCCTCGCGGGAGCGGGCCAGCGTGCGGCGGAAGCCGTCGAACTGCTCCCCGGTCGTGTCCTCGGCCCGCTTCCCGCCCCGGACGTTCCACGCGAGGAACACCGTGCCGCGGGCCCGCAGCAGCGCCGCGCCCGGGTCGCCCGGCCGCGCCTCCTCCCAGGCACGCAGCCAGGTGTCGTCGTCGGCGACCACGTCCGCGAGCTGTTCGGTGAGGAACGTGCGGCGCTCCCAGTCCCGGGCGGCCGCGGCCGCGTCGAGCAGGTCGGCGGCCGGTTCCCAGTCGCCCGCCCGGGCGGCGGCGAGCGCCACGGTGAGCGCGGGCGGCAGCGGGGCGGCCAGCTCGGTGTGCTGCCGCTCGGCGTCGAGCAGGCCGAGCGCGGTGACACGCGCCGCGGCCTCGACGGCGTCGGGATCGGCGCGCAGGCCCTTGGCGAAGCCCTGGACGATGGCCTTCAGGAAGACGAGGGCGACGGCGACCAGGCCGAGCGCGAGGGGGGTCAGGACGACCCAGAGCAGGATGATCACGGTGTCCCGTTCGGGGGGAGTGCGGGGAGGCGGGCGGAGAAAGGGGGGCTGCGGAGGGGGCGGGGAGGGAGGCTGCGGAGGGTTACGCGGTCGTCGCCAGCAGCTTGCGCAGCGGCTCGGTGTCCGGGTGGTCGGAGATCGCCGCGTCCAGTGCGTCGTCGAGCGCGGCGGCGTAGCCGTCGGGCAGGAGCAGGGACGCCGGGGCGGACCAGGAGAGCTGCCAGCGGGCCCGGCCGTCGGAGGCGAGGACGGCCGTCATGAGCCGGGCGAGTTCCCGGCGCAGCGAGGTGCGGGCGAACTCGCGCGCGGCCCGGCCGGTCGCGGCGGCGGCCTCCTCGGACATCGGCAGCCGGCCGACGACGTCCCACGCCGTGCCCGCGTCGACGGCGTCGAGGAAGCCGTCGAAGAGGTCGGCCGGGCCGGGGTCGGTCGCCCCGAGGGCGGCGCGCACCGGCTCGGTGTCCTGGACGTACCGCGCGGTCATCGACTCGTGGACCAGCTCGGGCCAGTCGAGGCGGCGCATCAGCAGCGCCTCGGGGGTGAGGGTGGCGTCCTCGACGCGGGTGAGCGCCGCCTCGGGCGAGGCGAAGAGGCCGAACGCCGGGCGGGGTTCCTCGGTGCCGCGCCCGTCGTCGGGCAGCGCGTCGAGGACGGCGACCCGTTCGGCCGTCGGCGGGTGCGAGTCGTACGGCGAGGCGGGTTCGGCGGGCAGCGCGGCCCGCATCCCCGCCAGTTCCTCCGCACGTGCGTCGAGCAGGTGGCGGACCCCGCCGAAGACCTCTCCGCGCGGCGGCAGCATCCCGAACTCGACGCCCAGGGTCGCGTACGAGCTCAGGTAGAACTCGTGCGCGCTGTCGAGGGCGGGGAGCGCGCGCAGCGCCGAGGTGGTGGCGTCACGGCCCGCGATCCGGGCCGCGGCGAGGTCGGCGGCGAGCTCCTGGCGGCGTGCGCCGCTCTGGGTGGCGCGCATGGAGAAGCGGCCGTAGGCCGTGTAGATCCGGGCCATCGCGCGGTAGGTGAACCCGACGCCGGTGGTGTCGACCTCGCGGGCGGACTTGCCCCGGGCGACCCGCTTGGCGGACTTCTTCTCCTGCCGGGCCCGTTCCTTGGCGATCGTGAGGCCGGACTTCTCCTCGAAGCGGTCGACGGTCCGGGCGACGTGGACGCGGCAGCGTTCGGCGATTCCGGAGAGCCGGGTGTCGGAGTTCCCGTAGTGCCCGAGTTCGTGGGCGAGGACGGCGCGCAGCTGGGCCTCGGAGAGACCGGCGACGAGGGGGAGGCCGAGGTAGAGGCGGCGGGTGCCGCCGAGGAGTCCGAGGAGGCGGGCGTCCTCGGTGACGGCCGCGTTCATGTCGGCGGTGAGGCGGATCTCGTCGGGTGCGCGGGTGCCGACCCGGGCGGCGAGTTCCCGCACGGCGGCCCAGAGCCCGGGCTCCTCCGTGTCGGTGACGGCGACGCCGGCGACCCCCTCGTCCCGGGGCGTCCGCAGCATGAGCATGCCCCGGACGACGGGGACCGCGAGCAGGAAGCTGACGACGTAGAGCTTCAGCGCCCACCCGGCCGGCGCCCACCGGTGGGCCGCCCAGTCCAGCGCGCCGAGCGCGGTGAGCAGGGCGATGCCGAGCAGATGGAAGCAGGCGAGCAGGACGAGGGCGCGCAGCGCGCGCAGAGTTGCGCCCATCGGGCAGATTCCCCCCACGGGAAAGACCGAGATGATCATACGAGCCGTGGGGGTGCCCGGAGTATGGCCCACCTCGACTTCCGTCGTCCACACGGTTCCCGCAGGTGGGCGCGGTCGATACGGCGACGGGGCGCACCACAGGCCGAGCCCCGGCGCGCCCCCGTGCCCCGCCCGTCAGCGCGGCAGCGTCGCCGGGCTCCCGCCGTTCGCCTCGTACCCGGCGACCGCCAGGTTCCGGAAGACCGTGTACAGCTCCGCCGGGTCCCCGCTCAGCGTCCACGGCACCGCGCCCACGTGCCCGTCGACCCGCACCAGCTGGTGCATGGCCTCCGTCCAGCGCTCGGCCCGCACGAGGAACCAGACGAGCAGATGGCGGACGTGCGCGAGCATGGGGTCGTCGTGCCGGGCGGAGTGGACCGCGTACAGCGCGCCGTCGATCGCCTTGGCCACCACCGCCGTACGGAAGAAGTCCTGGACGAGGACGACGTCGGGCACGTGCTCGTGCACCGCGAACAGGGGCAGCGCGGCGAGCAGCGAGCCGCGCGGGGCGCGGGCGGCGGCCGTCGTCGCGAAGTGGTCGGCCTCCTCGCGGGAGCCGTGCCACTTCTCGCACCAGTAGTGCAGCGCCGCCAGATGCGCCCCCATGTGCTCCGGCGCGCGGTCGATGACCTTCGCCCACACCTGGTCGAACTGCTCGTGGGGGTAGCCGAGTCCGCGGGCCACGGCCAGTTCCACGATGTACGGCACGGGGTCGCCGGGCGCGAGCAGCGCGGCCTCGCCGGCGACCTTCCGCGCCTCTTCGAGGATGATCCGGAAGTCGTCGGTGCCGGCCGACGAGGAGCGCCACGCCTGCTGCACCAGGAACTCGGCGTGCACGGCCGCGCCGCCCGGGTCCTTCGGCGCCTCGGCCCGCCACGCCCGCAGCCACGCGCCGCCGACGCCCGGCCTCTCCTGGAGTTCGAGGGACGCGGCGCCCGCGAACGCCTGGACGCGCTGCCAGCGCACCTCGCCCGCCTTGTCCGTGCCGGCGAGCAGCTGGGCGGCCGCCCGCCAGTCCTGGGTGGCCTGGACGACGTCGAGCACGTCGAGCAGGTCGTCGTCCGCGCCCGGCAGCCGTACGTCCTGGTCCTCCTGCCGCACGAACCCGTACGCCTCCGGGTCCGCCGCGTCCGGTGAACCCGGCGCGACCACCCGGATGCCGCCCCGGCGGCGCAGCACGTAGGGGCCGAGGACGCCGAACAGCAGCCCCAGCGCGATCAGGAACCAGAGAATCTCCATGTGTCCATTGTCCAGGACACCCGATGAGACGATCGCGGCGCCGGGGTGTGCGCGGGACTACGCTCCTGACTCATGAGCGACCAGCACACCCATCAGAACTTCGAGACCCGCGCGATCCATGCGGGCAACACCGCCGACCCGCTGACCGGCGCGGTCGTCCCGCCCATCTACCAGGTGTCCACCTACAAGCAGGACGGTGTGGGCGGGCTGCGCGGCGGATACGAGTACAGCCGCAGCGCCAACCCGACGCGCACCGCCCTGGAGGAGAACCTGGCGGCCCTGGAGGGCGGCCGCCGCGGTCTGGCCTTCGCCTCCGGCCTGGCCGCCGAGGACTGCCTGCTGCGGACGCTTCTCGCGCCCGGCGACCACGTCGTCATCCCGAACGACGCCTACGGCGGCACCTTCCGGCTCTTCGCCAAGGTCGTGCAGCGCTGGGGCGTGGACTTCTCGGTGGCGGACACCTCCGACATCGAGTCGGTGCGGGACGCCGTCAACGACCGTACGAAGCTGATCTGGGTCGAGACCCCGTCGAACCCGCTCCTCGGCATCACCGACATCGAGGCCGTCGCGGGCGTCGCCCGCCAGGCCGGCGTGAAGCTCGTCGTCGACAACACCTTCGCGTCGCCGTACCTCCAGCAGCCGCTGGCCCTCGGCGCCGACGTGGTCGTGCACTCGCTCACCAAGTACATGGGCGGTCACTCGGACGTCGTCGGCGGCGCCCTGGTGACGGCCGACGAGGCGCTCGGCGAGGAACTGGCGTACCACCAGAACGCGATGGGCGCCGTCGCCGGCCCCTTCGACTCGTGGATCGTGCTCCGCGGCATCAAGACCCTCGCCGTGCGCATGGACCGCCACAGCGAGAACGCGGCGAAGATCGTCGAGATGCTGACCCAGCACCCGAAGGTCTCCCAGGTCCTCTACCCGGGCCTTCCGGAGCACCCGGGCCACGAGGTCGCGGCCAAGCAGATGCGCTCCTTCGGCGGCATGATCTCCTTCCGCGTCGAGGGCGGCGAGGAGGCGGCGGTCGAGGTCTGCAACCGCGCGAAGCTCTTCACCCTCGGCGAGTCCCTGGGCGGTGTCGAGTCGCTCATCGAGCACCCGGGCCGCATGACCCACGCGAGCGTCGCGGGCTCCGCCCTGGAGGTCCCGGCCGACCTGGTCCGCCTGTCGGTGGGCATCGAGAACGTCGACGACCTGCTGGCGGACCTGCGCCAGGCGCTGGGCTAGCAGCCACCGAGGGCCCGGGCACCCGCGAGGGGGTCCGGGCCCTCCGTCGTCCCCGGGCCCGGGCGACAGGCCCTTCGCCCGGGGACAGGCCCTTCCGGCCTGGGCGACAGGCCCTTCCGGCCCGGGCGGCGGTTCCTTCCGGGCCCGTCCTCACCACCCTTCGAGCGGCGGTGTCGTCGCCGCCGGCGGGACCTCCCACGGCCGGGTCGCCGAGGCCCACACCACGAACGCGAGCGCGGCGACCGCGCACACCGCCCACAGGACCCGGCGTACGGTGCGGGCGCGCCGGCGGAGCCGGGCCCCGCGCGCGGCGGCCCGCAGCGACAGGTCGCCGGGCAGCGGCGGGTGCGGGGTGTCGAGCAGCCGCCGCACCGCCGCCTCCTTGTCCTCGTGCCGGCTCACGCGGCGGCCCCCGTGCCGCGCCGGGCGGCGGCCCGCAGGGTGGCGACGGAGCGGGCGCAGACCGCGCGGACGCGCGCCTCGGAGAGTCCGAGCAGGGCCGCGGTCTGCTCCTCGGCGACGCCCTCGTACAGCCGGAGGACGACGACGAGCCGTTCCTGCGGCGCGAGGACGGAGAGCACCCCGCCGTGGCCGCCGTGGTGCCGCCACGCGGTGCGCGCGAAGCGGGCGGCGAGGTCGCGGCGGGTGATGTCGTACGGGTCCTCGTCGTGCAGCCGGCCCCACACCGCGTAGGTGTGCGCGAGGGCGGCGGTCAGCAGTTCCTGGGCGTACGGGTTGCGGGCGCGGGTCTCCGCGGTGAGCAGGGTCGCGGCGTGCAGCAGCCGGCCCGCCGCCCCGGCCACGAACGCGTCGAACTCCCGGGTGCGGTAGGCGCGTTCGCGTTCGCTCCGGCTCTCGCCCCGCTGCGCTGCCACGTCCTCATATGAGGACAGTGCGCGGGCGGGGTCAAGGGGTCGGCACCCACTCGCTCCCGGCCCCGGCCCGCGTCCGGCCCGCGCTCGACCTCCGCCCGGCCCGCGCCCGGCCTCTTCGCGGTCCGGGCGCGGCCCCTACTCCGTCCCGGTCCCCGTCCCGTCCGGGGCCTCCGCCGCCGGGCCGCCCGTGCCGGTGGCCGCGGCCGCCGCGTGCCCCGACTGCCGTGCGGACAAAGCGGTGTTGAAGCGGGTGAGCAGCGTGCAGAAGGACTCCCGCTCGTCCGGCGTCCAGCCCTCCGTCACCTCGACCATGAGCTGGCGGCGCGAGGAGCGGACCTCCTCCAGCCGCGCGAGGCCGCGCGGCGAGAGCTGGAGCACGACCGCGCGCCCGTCCTCGGGGTGCGAGGTGCGCTTGACGAGGCCGGTGTCGACGAGCGGCGCGACCTGCCGGGTGACGGTCGAGGAGTCGATCCCCATGCCCGCCGCGAGCGCCTTGACGCCCATCGGGCCTTCCTGGTCCAGCCTGTTGAGCAGCAGGTACGCGGCCCGGTCCATCGAGTTGCGGAGCTGCCCCGTGCCGCCGAGGCGGGTCTGCTCGGCCCGGCGGGCGAAGACGGCCACCTGGTGCTGGAGGGCGTCGAGGAGACCGGGGTCGAACTCAGTCGTCATGTCCTGAGATGTGGGCATGGCTGTGGGTCTCTCTCGTGCGGGGGTGGTCGGTTGGTGGGGGACAGAGTACGCGGCCCCGACGGGGTCCGTACCGGGGCTGCGCAAACCCGCTTCGGCACCTGTCCGCCGGGCGGCCACCAGGGCCGTGAGCTGCGAGACTTGCTGTCATGAGCTTCCGTACGCGAGACCCCTTGCACCACCTCATGCTGGACGACGTGCGGGGGGCGCAGAAGATGCTGTCCGGGGTGGCCCGGGTGACCGCGATGGAGGGCAGCCGCCATCTGTCCTCCCTGGTCGGGGCCCCGGTCCAGCTCAAGTGCGAGAACCTCCAGCGGACCGGCTCCTTCAAGCTGCGCGGGGCGTACGTGCGGATCGCCTGCCTGCGCCCCGAGGAGCGGGCGGCCGGGGTCGTCGCCGCCTCGGCGGGCAACCACGCGCAGGGCGTCGCGCTCGCCTCGAAGCTGCTGGGCGTGCGCGCGACCGTCTTCATGCCGGTCGGCGCCCCGCTGCCGAAGATCGCGGCGACCCGGGAGTACGGCGCCGACGTCCGGATGCACGGCCATGTCGTCGACGAGACGCTCGCCGCGGCGGAGCAGTACGCGCGGGAGACCGGCGCGGTCTTCATCCACCCCTTCGACCATCCCGACGTCATCGCCGGCCAGGGCACGGTCGGCCTGGAGATCCTGGAGCAGTGCCCCGAGGTCCGCACGATCCTCGTCGGCATCGGCGGCGGCGGTCTGGCGGCCGGCATCGGGCTCGCCGTGAAGTCGCTGCGCCCGGACGTGAAGGTGATCGGCGTCCAGGCGGAGGGCGCGGCCGCCTATCCGCCCTCGCTGGCGGCCGGGCATCCGGTGGTGATCGAGTCGCCGGCGACGATGGCGGACGGCATCAAGGTCGGACGGCCGGGCGACGTGCCGTTCGCGCTCATCCAGGAGTACGTCGACGAGGTCCGCACGGTCTCCGAGGACGCCCTCTCCTCCGCGCTCCTGCTCTGCCTGGAGCGGGCGAAGCTGGTCGTCGAACCGGCGGGCGCCAGCCCGGTCGCGGCCCTGCTCGCCGACCCCGGGTCCTTCCAGGGGCCGGTCGTCGCGGTCCTGTCCGGCGGCAACGTCGATCCGCTGCTCCTCCAGCGCATCCTGCGGCACGGCATGGCGGCCGGGGGCCGCTACCTGAGCCTGCGGCTGCGCGTCACGGACCGGCCGGGCGCCCTCGCGACCCTGCTCGCCGTCCTGACGGTGGTCGACGCGAACGTCCTGGACGTCGGCCACGTGCGGACCGATCCGCGCCTCGGCCTGACCGAGGCCGAGGTCGAGCTGCACCTGGAGACCAAGGGCCCGGAGCACTGCCGGGAGGTCGAGGAGGCGCTGCGGGACGCGGGGTACACGGTCCTCGGCTGACCGGTGGTCATGTGATCCCGGTCACCAATTCACTGGGCGAGGGCCGCCCCCCGCGCCTAGGATCGGACGGAAACGCCCGAATCTCCCCGGGAGTATTCCTATGCCAGGCGCGATCTACGCCGAGGGTCTGGTGAAGACCTTCGGCGACGTACGAGCACTGGACGGCGTGGACCTCGACGTACCCGAGGGCACCGTCCTGGGCCTGCTCGGCCCGAACGGCGCGGGAAAGACCACCACCGTGCGCGTCCTGACCACCCTGCTCCAGCCCGACAGCGGACGGGCCCTCGTCGCCGGGATCGACGTCCTCGAGCACCCCGACGAGGTCCGCCGCTCGATCGGCCTCTCCGGCCAGTTCGCCGCGGTCGACGAATACCTCACCGGCCGCGAGAACCTCCAGATGGTGGGGGAGCTCTACCAGATGAGGGCGAGGGCCGCGAAGGTGCGGGCCGGTGAACTCCTCGACCGGTTCCACCTCGCCGACGCCGCCGACCGCCCCGCCAAGACGTACTCCGGCGGCATGCGCCGCCGCCTCGACCTCGCGGCGGCCCTCGTCGTCGCCCCGCCGGTCATGTTCATGGACGAGCCGACCACCGGACTCGACCCCCGTAACCGGCAGGAGCTCTGGGACGTCATCAAGGAGCTCGTCGCGGGCGGTACGACCCTGCTCCTCACCACCCAGTACCTGGAGGAGGCCGACCACCTCGCCCACGACATCTGCGTCGTCGACCACGGCAAGGTCATCGCCCGCGGCACCGCCGACCAGCTCAAGGCGCAGACCGGCGGTGAACGCGTCGAGGTCGTCGTCCAGGAACCGGAGATGATCCCCGGCGCCCGGGACGTCCTCGCCCGCTACGGCGTCGCGGGCACCGGCCACGGCGAGGTCTCCGTCGAGAACCACACCCGCAGGCTCACCGTCCCCGTCACCGGCGGTGCCAAGCTGCTCGCCGAGGTCATCCGAGACCTGGACGCCGTCGGCGTCGAGATCGACGACATCGGGCTGCGCCGCCCCACCCTCGACGACGTCTTCATCTACCTCACCGGCCACGCGGCCGAGCGGGAGGAAGAGGAGAACGGCGTGGCGGTCGCCGCCGGCAGGAGCCGGAAGGACCGCAAGGACCGGAAGGAGAAGGCATCGTGACCTCCCTGACCGACACCGTCTCCGGTGACCGGAAGCCGCGCGGAGGCATCGTCCAGTCGATCAACGACTCGCTGGTCGTCACCAAGCGGAACCTGATCCGGATGACCCGCATCCCGGAGATGGTCATCTTCGGGCTCATCCAGCCCGTGATGTTCGTGGTGCTCTTCAGCTTCGTCTTCGGCGGCTCGATGAGCGTCGGCGGCGACACGGACCCGGCGGTCTACCGCGAGTTCCTGATGGCCGGCATCTTCGCCCAGACCGTCACCTTCGCCACCGCCGGAGCGGGCGCGGGCATCGCCGACGACATGCACAAGGGCCTCGTCGACCGCTTCCGCTCGCTGCCGATGGCCCGGGGCGCCGTCCTCACCGGCCGCACCCTCGCCGACCTCGTCCAGACCGCGCTGACCGTCGTCGTCCTCGCCATCGTGGGCCTGATGGTCGGCTGGCGCATCCACAACGGCATCCCCAAGGCCCTCGCCGCCTTCGCCCTGCTCCTCCTCCTCGGCTACGCCTTCTCCTGGATCGGCGCCCTCATCGGCCTGTCGGTCCGCACCCCGGAGGCGGCCACCTCCGGCGGCCTGATCTGGCTCTTCCCGGTCACGTTCGTGTCCAACGCCTTCGTCGACCCGAGCATGATGGCCGCCTGGATCCGCCCGATCGCCGAATGGAACCCGTTCAGCGCGACCGTCCAGGCGTGCCGCGAACTCTTCGGCAACCCGGGCGTCGTCCAGTCCGACGCCTGGCCGATGCAGCACCCGGTCTGGGCGTCGATCCTCTATTCGGTGCTGATCGTCGGGCTCTTCCGCTCCCTGTCGGTACGGAAGTACCGCTCGGCGACGGTGTGACCCGGCCCTTCCCCGGCCCGGCGGGTCAGGGGAGGTAGCCCGAGAGGACGAGGCCGTCGGGGAGGGAGAGGAAGGCGACCCCTCCGGCGGCCACCGCCTCCGCGGGCGCCTCCGCGCGGAAGTCGTCCGGGAAGTTGGCCTCGAAGCGCTCGTAGTCGTCGTCGTCGGAGGGGCCCGCGGCGGGCAGCGAGAAGACCTCGCTCCTGTTGACCGCGATCACGCGGTCCCCCGCGAAGTACACCGTCCGCAGGGTGCCGTCCAGGACGGTGGGCAGCAGCGACCAGCGCCGCTCGCCGCTCTCCAGGTCGTAGGCGCTCACGGTCTGGCCGCTCGCCACCGCGACCAGGCCGTCCGCGTTCACGGCGGGCCCCGCCGTCACGGCGGAACCGAAGGACCGCTTCCGCTTCAGCGTCGTCGCGTCGAGCACCGTGACGGACCCGTCCGTCGTGCCCGTGCAGAGCACGCTGCCGCTCTTCTCGTGCACGGTGAACCGCCGGCAGCCCTCCGTGCCGCGCGCCACCTCCTTGCCGGTACGGGCGTCCAGCGCCACCGGCACGACACCGAGCGGCACCAGGACCCGCCCCGCCGCCACGACCGGCTGCTCGGGCAGGGCGTCGAGCCTCGACCGCCACAGCTCCTTCCCGTCACGGAGCCGCACCGCGGTGACGAGCCCCGTCCGCTCGTCGCGCAGGTCGACGTACGTGGAGTACAGGACCCCGTCGAGGAGGTCGGTGCCCTTCACCGCCCAGTCGCGGCCGGGTGCCGCGATCCGCCTCCGCTCCCCGCCGTCCAGGACCCCGTAGGCGACCACCCCGTCCGGCCCCGTCACGTAGGCCGTGTCGCCGACGACCGCCGGGTACTGCGGCCCGCTGCGCAGCCCCTCGCCCCGGCCCGGCACCTTCCAGAGCTCCTTGCCGTCCGCCGCGGCGAGGCCGGTGACCGCGCCGCCGTTCCCGGGGCAGACCAGCACCCGGGGGGAGAGGGCGCAGGCCCCGACGCCCTGCTCGACCCCGGTCGTCCAGGGCGACCAGCCCGCCGGACGGTACGCCCGGTCCGTGCCGGCCTTGCCGAAGTCGTTGGTGCGGCCCTCGGAGCCGTACGGCAGGACGACCCGGCTCAGCGTGGCGGGGGCCGAGGCGCCGGGGCCGGCGCCGCTGCCCGGCGGTGACCCGGTGGCCCCGCCCGCGGACGCGCCGCCCTCCCCGTCCGTCCGGTTCAGCAGCACCACGCCCACGGTCGCCACCACGGCGACCGCCACCGCGGCCGCCACGACCGCGCCCCACGGGCGGCGCCGGACGGGGGCGGCGGCCGGGACCACCGGCCGGTCCGTCATCGCGGTGGGGGAGTACGGCACGACCGGGCCGAGCGTCGGCAGATCGGCCACGCCCGCACCGGACGCCGCCGCCTCCCCGACGCCCCGGGCGGCCTCCCCGTACTCGGCGAGCAGGGACAGCACCCCGCCCGGCCAGGGGAAGACCTCGGGAGCGTCCCCGCCCCCGAGCAGCGACACCAGTTCGGCCGCCGACGGCCGCCCGGCCGGGTCGAGCCGCAGGCAGTGCTCCAGTACCGGTCGCAGCTCCTCCGGAACCCCGGCCAGTTCGGCGTCCGCCCGGCTGATCCGGTAGATCACGGCGGCCATCTCGTCGTCGTGGAACGGCCCTCGGCCGCTCGCCGCGAACGCCAGCACCGCGCCCAGGCAGAACACGTCGGAGGCGGGCACCACCGCCCGGCTCCCCACCAGGTGCTCCGGCGACATGAACCCCGGCGAGCCGACCACGAGACCGGTCGACGTCAGCGCCGTCGCCTCGAAGGCGTGGGCGATGCCGAAGTCGATCAGCTTCGGCCCGGCGGCGCCGAGCAGCACGTTCGCCGGCTTGAGGTCCCGGTGCAGCACCTGTACGCCGTGCACGTCCGCCAGGGCCCCGGCGAGCGCGACTCCGAGGGCCCGGACGGCCGCGACGGGCAGCGCCCCGGACCGTACGACGGCCTCCGCGAGCGACGGCCCCGGCACGTACTCCGTCGCCAGCCACGGCGACGGCGCGTCGGCGTCCGCGTCCACGAGCCGCGCCACCCCCGGCCCGTCCACCGTCCGCGCCGCCGCGATCTCCCGCCGGAACCGGGTCCGGAAGTCCCCGTCGACCTCCAGGTCCTCGCGCACGGTCTTCACCGCGACCATCCGGTACGGATCGGCCGTCGGCTCGTCCGCCCGGCAGGCGAGGTGCACCTCGCCCATCCCGCCCGCGCCGATCCGGGCGAGCAGCCGGTAGGGGCCGACGAGACGCGGGGGCCGGCCCGGGGGCAGGGCTTCCAGCACGGAACTACTCCTTCTCGGCGGGGAGCGCGACGGAGGCGACGACGCCCTTGTCGAAGACGACGTACGCGATCCCGCCGACCGGCAGGACCTCCGGCTGCCGGATCTGCTTGAAGACGAACTCGCCGAAGTTCGGGTCGTAGTCCTCTTCCTCGGCGCGCGGCCCAGGCGCCCCCGGCACCGGCGTGACCTTGAGGCCGCCCGGCTTTCCGTCGGTGCCGAGCCGCACCGAGTACAGCGAGGAGTAGTCGGCGTACACGACCCGGTCGCCCGCGAGCAGCGGATCGGACCAGCTCTGGGCCAGGCCGGCCGGGGCCGCCGTGAGCGGGTAGGAGGCGAGTGTCGCGCCGGTCCGCGGGTCGAGGACCCGCAGCCCCTTGTCCCAGGTCACGACGGTGTGCGGGCCGACCGCCGTGGGCGCCGCCTTGCCGAGCCCGCCCGGCACCGACGCCTTCGGGGCGAGGGTGCGGGCGTCGAGCAGGTGCAGCGAGGTGTCGGTGTCGACGCCGAACCCGTCTCCGGCGCAGTATGCCGACGTGCCCAGCACCTTGAGGGTCTCGCACGCCTTGGCGTCCGGCTCGACTTGTCCGAGCTGGGTGCCCTTCCTGCCGTCGTACGACACGAGCCCGCCCTGGCTGAGGGCGTAGACGACTCCCCGCGCGTAGGCCACCGGCTCGTACGCCCGGCGGTCGGCGAAGGAGGTGGTCCCGTTGGTGAGCTCCTTCGACCAGAGCTGTCGTCCGTCGGTCAGGGAGAACGCCGTCAGGGCGGCCCGCACCCAGTCCACGTCCTGCGCGACCTCCGTCGCCGCGAAGACGATCCCGTCCGCGACCACGGGCCGGGTGTCCCAGTAACCCTGCGGCCCCTGTGCCGGCTTCTCCCACCGCACCGCGCCGGTGCGCGCGTCACGCACCTGGAGGGAGCCCCCGGCGACGAGGACCACACTGCCCTCGTGGACCGTGGGACGGGTGGCGCCCCCGGCGGGGAACGGGAAGCCCTTGGGGCTGGAGTACGTCTCGCCCGGCGTGTCCGCGGGTCGCGCGACGTCCCACAGTTTCTTCCCGCTCGCCGGGTCCAGCGCCTCGTACCGTCCGTCCGTCGTCCGGCAGACCAGCACCTTCTCCCCGGCCGAGCAGCCGAACGCGGGCGCGGTCAGCTTCGCCGTCCAGGACTTCCAGCCGGCCGGCCGCTGGGCCGCGTTCTGCGGGACGACCCCGGAGGCGTCGGCGAGCCCCCGGTCGTCGACCCCCGGCACCCGGGGAGCGGCGGGCGGCGCGGCCTTCGCCGGGGCCTGCGGCTTCCCCGGCTCCGGCCACAGGAGGTACGCGCCGACGCCGCCGGCCACGACGGCGAGGGCCAGCACGGCGGCGAGGACCCGGCGCCGGCGGGGCGGGCCGGCCGGTGTGTCCGGCCGGGCGACCGGCGCCAGCGTCGGCACGGAGTGCAGGCCGGGGAAGGCCGGGGTGACCACCGGGCCGGAGGCGGGCGCCACCTCCAGGAGCGGCCCGCCCGAGGCCACCAGCTGGGCGAGCTCCCGGCCGTACTCGCCGATGTGGTCGCGTACGCCCTCCGGCCACGGGAAGACCTTCGGTGCCGCGCCGGGCACGAGCAGCTCGGCGAGCCGCTCCGGCGCGGGCCGGGCCGCCGGGTCCAGGGCCAGGCAGGCGGCGACGACCTCCCGGAGGTCCTCCGGCACCCGGCTCAGGTCGGCCTCGGCCTGCGAGACGCGGTAGAGGACGGCGGCGAGCGGCCCGTCACCGAAGGGGTCCTCGCCGGTCGCCGCGTGGCAGAGGAGCGAGCCGAGGCAGAAGACGTCGGAGGCGGCGGTCACGTGCCGGGCCCCGGCCACGTGCTCGGGTGACATGAAGGAGGGCGTGCCGACCATCAGACCGGTCGCGGTCATGGTGGTGGCGGTGTTGCTGCGGGCGATGCCGAAGTCGATGAGGCGGGGGCCGTCGACGGAGAGCATGACGTTGCCGGGCTTGAGGTCCCGGTGCAGGACCCCGGCCCGGTGCAGGTCGGCGAGGGCCCGGGCGACGTCCGCGCCGAGCGCCCGCACGGTGGCGACGGGCAGCGGGCCGCCGCGCCGCACGGCCTGGGAGAGGCTGGGCCCGGGGACGTACGCGGTGGCCAGCCAGGGCACCTCCGCGTCGGCGTCACCGCCGACGGGCGCCGCCGCGTACCGGCTGTCGACGAGCCCGGCGACCCTGATCTCGCGCCGGAAGCGGTCCCGGAAGGCCGGGTCGCCGGCGACGTCCCGGCGGACGGTCTTCACGGCGACGAACGTGGTGCGCGCGGGCCCGTCGGAGGCACCCGGCGCGGGACGGTCCGGCGCGGGGCCACCCGGCTCGGGGCAGCCCGGTGCGGGACCGTCCGCTTCCGGGTCCCGTCCGAGGAACACCTCGCCCATGCCGCCGGCGCCGAGCCGGGCGAGTACCTCGTACGGTCCGATCTGTCGTGGCGCGTCCTCGCGCAGCGCTCCGAACACCTCGTCCATCCCCCCATGCAGACGTGTGTGACGTGACGTCAGGCCGCATCATGACATGTGCGCGCAGGACGAAGGGCCGGCCCCCTCGGGGGGCCGGCCCTTCGCTCAAGGAGTGCGGCTCAGCCGGTGTACGGCTTGGCGCCGAGGATCTTCACCGTGGCCTTCTTGCCGTTCGGCAGCTCGTACTGCGCGTCGTCACCGGCCTTCTTGCCGTTGACGCCGACGCCGAGCGGCGACTGCGGCGAGTAGGTCTCGATGACGTCGCTCGCGTACTCGCGGGAGGCGAGCAGGAAGGTCATCGTGTCGTTCTCGTCGCCGTCGAAGGCGATCGTGACGACCATGCCGGGCTCGACGACGCCGTCGTCCGCCGGCGCCTCGCCGACCTTGGCGTGCTGGAGCAGCTGGGTCAGCTGGCGGATGCGGAGCTCCTGCTTGCCCTGCTCCTCCTTGGCCGCGTGGTACCCGCCGTTCTCGCGCAGGTCGCCCTCTTCGCGTGCCGCGGCGATCTTGACGGTGATCTCGGTACGCGCGGGACCAGACAGGTACTCAAGCTCGTCCTTGAGCTTGTTGTACGCCTCCTGGGTGAGCCAGGTGACGTTGTCGCTGGTCTGGGTCACAGGTGCTCCTCGTAGGTACTGGGAATACAAAGCATCGCCCTACACGGAATGCATGGCGTCCCGGGTGGGCGAAAGTACGAGCCTAACAATGAGTGGCGAAAAGCGGGAGGACATAAACCATCAGGATGGCGTCACCCCAGGTCACCGTGGTGACCCGCCGGGACTCGTCACCCGGTCCCTACCCACCGCTACGGTGCCGTACACCCGATCAGCTCCGCGCTGGTCGCGCGGGCGGTGGTGCGGAGCGAGAAGACGCTGTCGACCCGGGTGGCGGGGTCGTCGATCCGGACGTCCTTGCGGGCCACCTCGGCACCGTCCTCCGCGCGGGAGCGCAGCGTGCAGACGCCCTTGACACCCTCGTCCTTGCGGACCTCCAGGTGGACCTGGACCTCGGTGTCGCTCACCACGTCGAACTTGATCATCTCGGCGCTGATCTTGCTGTCGACGACGTAGTGCCAGCCGAACCAGCCCATCAGGCCGAGGAAGAGGACGCCGAGCACCGCGCCGGTGATCCTGAGCTTGCGGTCGGCCCGCTCGTCCGCGGAGCGCCCGTAGCGCCCTTCGGGCAGCTGCTCTCGCACCGCGCTCATGGTCGATCCTCTCCAAGCCGGGGGTGGCGGAATTTTCACTCCCCCGATTCCGTCACTATAGAGACCTGGCTCCGCGTCGAATCACTGAGGATCGAGTCTTGACTGAGCAGCTGCGACTGATGGCCGTTCACGCCCACCCCGACGACGAGTCGAGCAAGGGTGCGGCCACGATGGCCAAGTACGTGTCCGAGGGGGTGGACGTCATCGTGGTGACGTGCACGGGCGGCGAGCGCGGCTCGGTCCTGAACCCCCAGCTTCAGGGTGACCCCTACATCGAGGAGAACATCCACGAAGTCCGCCGCAAGGAGATGGACGAGGCCCGCGAGATCCTCGGCGTCTCCCAGGAGTGGCTGGGCTTCGTCGACTCGGGTCTGCCCGAGGGCGACCCGCTGCCCCCGCTGCCGGAGGGCTGCTTCGCGCTGGAGGACGTGGACACCGCCGCCGGCGCGCTGGTCCGGCAGATCCGCTCCTTCCGTCCGCAGGTCGTCACGACCTACGACGAGAACGGCGGCTACCCGCACCCCGACCACATCATGACCCACAAGATCACGATGGTGGCCTTCGACGGCGCGGCCGACACCGAGAAGTTCCCCGAGGCCGAGTTCGGCCCGGTCTGGCAGCCCCTGAAGCTCTACTACAACCAGGGCTTCAACCTGCCCCGCACCACCGCCCTGCACGAGGCGCTCATCGCCCGCGACCTGGAGTCCCCCTACGGGGAGTGGCTGGAGCGCTGGAAGGAGTTCGAGCGCAAGCCCCGGACGCTGACCACGTTCGTGCCGTGCGCCGACTTCTTCGAGACCCGCGACAAGGCCCTGATCGCCCACCGCACCCAGATCGACCCCGACGGCGGCTGGTTCCGGGTCCCGATGGACATCCAGAAGGAGGTCTGGCCGACGGAGGAGTACGAGCTCAGCAAGGCGCTGGTCCCGACCTCCCTCCCCGAGGAAGATCTCTTCGCGGGCATCCGCGACAATGCCTGACATGAGCGCACACCTGGCACTGACCCAGCTTGTCCCCTTCGCAGCCGAAGAGCTGGACAAGAACAAGGTGACCCCCGGCGTCCTCGGCTTCGTCGTCTTCGCGGTCCTGGCCCTGGCGGTCTGGATGCTGATGAAGTCGATGAACCGGCACATGGGCCGGGTCTCCTTCGAGGAGGCCCCCGACCCCGCCGCCGGCCCGGACACCCCGGCCGCACAGGCCGGCGCCTCCGCCAAGTAACGGCCCCGCCCCCTGTCCCGTACCCCGCCGGTACGGGACAGGGGGCGGCCCGCGTCTACGCCTCCGGCACCCCCAGCACCTCCCGGGCGTGCCGGTTCGGCACCATGCCCAGGTCCCAGGCCCGCCAGGGCGCCGAGGCGGGAACGCCCCGGTCCAGGACGACCGCGTACGCCTCGACGCAGTCGTCGAGCCGCGGGTCCCGCGCCGGGTGCCGGTCCGCCGCCAGCGCGGCGAGCTCCTCACGGGCGGACGCCGTCCCCGGCTCCGGCGCGCCCGGAGCCGCGTGGGGGAGCAGGGTGCAGCGCAGGAAGCGGGCCCAGTCGGCGCCCCGCAGGTCGCCGTACGAGGCGAACAGGCCCCGCGCCTCGTCGCACAGCCCCAGCGCCTGCGGCACCCGCCCGTTGCCCGCGTCGATGATCGCGAGCTCCAGGCAGGTCCAGCCCTCCCCGTGGGCCACCCCGATCCGGTGGAAGTCCGCCCGCGCGTCCACCAGCAGCTGCCGGGCGAACCCCGAGTTCCGCAGACCCCCGGTACGGGCCGCGAGCTGGTCCCGGGTGACCCGCCCCGAGTGGTGCCTCGCGCTCGCCAGGCCGTACACGTCCCGCATCCGGGAGAACATCGTCCGGGCCCGGCCCAGCTCCCGCACCGCCTCGTCGCGGTCGCCGCGCTCCTCCAGGGCGTGCCCCAGGTGGTACAGCGTCCACGCCTCGCCCCGCGCGTCCTCCTGCTCACGGTGACGGGCGAGCGCCCCGCGCAGCCCCTCCACCGCCGGCTCCGCGTCCCCGGCGGCGAGCCGGGTCCGGGCGAGCTGGGTCAGCGCCCACGCCTCGCCGCGCCCGTCGTGGATGCGCCCGTAGTCGTCCAGGGCGCCCCGCAGCTCGCCCACCGCGCCCGGCACGTCGCCCCGCAGCAGCAGCACCTGGCCCCGGTGGAAGTGCGCCCACGCCTCGCCGTGCAGGGACTCGTGCTCCCGGTGCAGCGCCAGCGACCGGTCGAGCAGCGCCCCGGCCTCCGCCAGCTTCCCCCGGTCCCGCTCCACGGCGGCCAGCGCGTGCAGCGTCCACCCCCGGTCGGCCGCCAGCGCCTCCGGCTCCTGGAGCACCAGGGCCTCCCGCAGCCGGGCCGCCGCCTCCCCGAGCCGGCCCTGGTGGTGCAGGGTGATGCCGAGCGAGCAGAGCGCCAGTGCCGCCCCCGGGTCCTGGCGGGCCTCCTGATAGAGCGAGACGACCGAGGTCAGCGTCGTCCGCGCCTTGTCGAGCTCGCCGAGCTGCCGGGCCGCGATACCGGTCCGCCACTGCACCGAGCGGGACAGCTGCCCCTGCCCGATGGACTCCGTGAGCTCGTTGATCTCGCCGAGCCGGTAGAGGTCGCCGCGCAGCAGGCAGTGGTCGCAGAGCGCGCCCAGCAGGTCCAGGACCGTCTGCTGGTCGACGCCGTCCGCGTGCCGCAGCGCCGCCGTGATGAAGCTGGTCTCCTCGTCGAGCCAGCTCAGGGCCGCCTCCAGGGAGCCGAAACCGTGCCCGTCGAAGCGGTCCGCGCGGGTCGACATCTTCCCGTCGACCATCCGGATCACCGCGTCGGCGAGCTCCGCGTAGTTCCGGATCAGCCGCTCCTGCGCCGCCGCGATCTCCGCCGTGTCCTCCTCTTCCAGGAGCCGGACCGCCGCGAAGCCGCGCACGGCGTCGTGCAGCCGGTACCGCTCCCCGCGCACATGGTCGATGAGCCCCGCGTCGGCCAGCTCCCGCAGCAGCCGCGCCCCCTCGGCCCCGTCCCCGCCGAGCAGCGCGGCGGCCGCCGCCGCCCCCAGCGAGGCCCGCCCGGCCAGCGCGAGCCGCCGCAGCAGCCGCCGGGCGTCGTCGCCGAGACCGACGGCGTACCGCACGGACAGGGCGCGCTCGACGGGACCGCCGTCCCGGCCGGGACGGCCGAGCGCCTCCGCCACCTCGTCCATGGGGCGCCGGCCCAGCAGGGAGCCCGCCGCCCGCAGCGCCAGCGGGAGCCCGCCGCACAGCTCGCGGATCCGCTCGGACGCGGCCGCGTCGTACGGTCCCGGGTCGGGCGTCTCCGCCGCCGCCCGCAGCAGATCCTCCGCCCCGGCCGCGTCCAGCGCCGCCACCGGCAGCGCGTGCACGTCGGCCGGCAGCTCCGCGCCCAGGTCCAGGGGCTCCCGGCAGGTCACCAGGACCAGGCTGTCCGAGCGCTCCGGCAGCAGGGCCCGCACCTGGGCCGCGTCCACGGCGTCGTCCAGGATCACCGTCACCGGCACCCCCGTCAGCTGCCGCTGGTACAACTCCGCGAGCCGCCCCACCTGTTGGTCAGCCGTCGAGCCCTCCCGGAACAGCAGCCGGTCGCGCGGAGCGCCCAGCCGGTTCAGCAGGTGCAGCAGCGCCTCCCGGGTCGACACCGGCCGCTCGCCGGTGGCGGCGCCCCGCAGGTCCACCACGCACGCCCCGCGGAACTGGTCCCGCAGCGCGTGCGCCGCCCGCACCGCGAGCGCCGTCCGGCCCGACCCCGGCTCGCCGTGCAGCAGCACCACCGTCGGCCGGGTCGCCGCCGACGCCCGCCCCGCCTGAACCCACCGCGTGATCCGCGCCAGTTCCTCCCGCCGCCCCGCGAACAGCCCACCCGGGTCCGGCAGATGGCCGAACGACCGCTCCAGGACGCTGCGCTGCCGGGCCGCCGCACTCCGGTCCGCACCCCGCAGCCCGCCGCCCCGTCCCTGCCGCGGCAGCACCACCGCACCACCCGACGCGGGGGACGTACGCTGCCCCTCCAGGAACGGCCGCACCCCCCGCTTCTCCAGGGCCGACAGCCACGACTCCCGCAACCCGTCGAGCGCCGCCGAAGACCGGTCGACGGCCGGCGGCGGCCCCGCCGTCACCCTGAGCACGGTCGCCGCGGCACCGGCCACCGCCACCACCGCGCCCGCGCCGAACGCCGTCCCCGCCGCCGTGCCCAGCGCCAGGTCCGCCCCGACGGCCGCCACCGCGGCGACCCCGGCGACCAGCGCCGGACCGGCCGCCCCGGGCCCGGTGAGACGGTCCGCCCACCGCGCCCGCCCTGACGCCGTCCCTGCCTCCCGGCTCTCCAGGGCCGCGAGGAAGACCGCGTACTCCTCCTCCGCGCCCGCCGTCATCGAATCCAGCGCCGCCCGGCCCCGCGCGAGCAGCGCCTCGGCGGGCGGCAGCGCGTCGGCCCGGCCGGCGGAGCCCCGTATCTCCTCCGCCACGATCCGCTCCAACAGCCGCTCCACCACGGCCCGATGACTCTCCCGCATCTGCGTCCCCCTCCGCGCGCGCCGGCGAAACCGGCCCCGAGTCGTCCGGGGCCCAGTGTGCTGCGCGGCGCGCGTCGGCGCGAGAGAGCGGAGAAACGAGGAGACGGCTGCGGCAGGATGGGCCCATGCCGAACCGACTGGCCCATGAGACCTCCCCGTACCTCCTGCAGCACGCCGACAACCCGGTCGACTGGTGGCCGTGGTCGGCCGGGGCCTTCGAAGAGGCCCGTCGCCGCGACGTCCCCGTCCTGCTCAGCGTCGGGTACAGCTCCTGCCACTGGTGTCACGTCATGGCGCACGAGTCCTTCGAGGACGACGCCACCGCCGCCCTGGTCAACGAGCACTTCGTCGCCGTGAAGGTCGACCGCGAGGAACGCCCCGACGTCGACGCCGTGTACATGGAGGCCGTCCAGGCCGCCACCGGACAGGGCGGCTGGCCGATGACCGTCTTCCTCACCCCGGACGCCGCCCCCTTCTACTTCGGTACGTACTTCCCGCCCGAGCCCCGCCACGGCATGCCCTCCTTCCCCGAGGTGCTGGAGGGCGTCCGGGACGCCTGGACCGGCCGCCGCGAGGAGGTCGGCGAGGTCGCCGAGCGGATCGTCAAGGACCTCGCGGGCCGCTCCCTGGCGTACGGCGGCGACGGCGTCCCCGGCGAGGAGGAGCTCGCGCAGGCCCTCCTCGGCCTCACCCGCGAGTACGACGCGACCCGCGGTGGCTTCGGCGGCGCCCCCAAGTTCCCGCCGTCGATGGTCCTGGAGTTCCTGCTCCGCCACCACGCCCGTACGGGCTCCGAGGGCGCCCTCCAGATGGCCGCCGACACCTGCGAGGCGATGGCCCGCGGCGGCATCTACGACCAGCTCGGCGGCGGCTTCGCCCGCTACGCCGTCGACCGCGCCTGGGTCGTCCCCCACTTCGAGAAGATGCTCTACGACAACGCCCTGCTCTGCCGGGTGTACGCCCACCTGTGGAGGGCCACCGGGAGCGACCTGGCCCGCCGGGTCGCCCTGGAGACGGCCGACTTCCTCGTCCGCGAACTCCGCACCCCCGAAGGCGGGTTCGCCTCGGCCCTCGACGCCGACAGCGACGACGGCACCGGCCGGCACGTCGAGGGCGCCTACTACGCGTGGACCCCCGAGCAGCTCGCCGAGGTCCTCGGCGCCGAGGACGCCGCCCTCGCCGCCGCCCACTACGGCGTCACCGAGGACGGCACCTTCGAGCACGGCAGCTCCGTCCTCCAGCTCCCGCAGGACGCGGGAGTGGCCGACGCCGAACGCATCGCCTCGATCGCCGCCCGGCTCCTCGCCGCCCGCGAGGAGCGCGCCCGCCCCGGCCGCGACGACAAGGTCGTCGCCGCCTGGAACGGCCTCGCGATCGCCGCACTCGCCGAGACCGGCGCCCTCTTCGACCGCCCCGACCTCGTCGAGCGCGCCACCGAGGCCGCCGACCTGCTCGTCCGGGTCCACATGGACGAGCAGGCCCGGCTCACCCGCACCTCCAAGGACGGCCGGGCCGGCACCAACGCCGGAGTCCTGGAGGACTACGCCGACGTCGCCGAGGGATTCCTCGCCCTCGCCGCCGTCACCGGCGAAGGCGCCTGGCTGGAGTTCGCCGGCTTCCTCCTCGACCTCGTCCTCGACCGCTTCACCAGCGAGGGCGGCGCCCTGTACGACACGGCCCACGACGCCGAACCGCTGATCCGTCGCCCCCAGGACCCCACCGACAACGCGGCCCCCTCGGGCTGGACCGCGGCCGCCGGGGCGCTGCTGTCGTACGCCGCCCACACCGGCTCCGACGCCCACCGCGCCGCCGCCGAAGGAGCGCTCGGCGTCGTCAAGGCCCTCGGCCCGCGCGCGCCCCGCTTCATCGGCTGGGGCCTCGCCGTCGCCGAGGCCCTCCTCGACGGGCCCCGGGAGATCGCCGTCGTCGGCGACCCCGGCGACGAGGCGTTCCGGGAGCTGCGCCGTACCGCGCTCCTGGCCACCGCTCCCGGCGCGGTCCTCGCGGCCGGCACCCCCGACAGCGAGGAGTTCCCGCTCCTGAAGGACCGTCCGGCGGTCGCCGGACGACCCGCCGCGTACGTCTGCCGTCACTTCACCTGCGACGCCCCCGTCACCGACCCGGACGCCCTGCGCCGCGCGCTCTGAGCCCGGCGCGGAACGGGTGCGGCCCCGCCTCCCCTCCGAGGAGGGGCGGCGGGGCCGCACCGTTGCCGAGCGACGTCGCTCAGCTGTTGCCGGCGCCGTTGCCGGACAGCACGGGGATGTCGCTGAGGATGTGCGAGAGCGGCTCGTCACCCTTGGCCTGGGTGGAGTTCTCGGTGCACTGCTGGTTCTGCGGGGAGGACAGGACGTTGACGTCCTGGACCGCGATCGGGATCAGGCCGATCAGCGAACCGGCGTTGACCTTGGCCGGGAGGCCGACGCAGGGCTTGTTCAGGGAGCCCTGGACGAGCGCGAACTGCGGGCTCATGTCACCGTGCGTGGAGGAGTTGCCGAACTCCTGGTGGGCGCCGTTGCCCGACAGCGAGGTGGTGCCGCCGTCGTCGGCGATCGCGAGCGCCTGACCGGCACCCGCCGCCGTCGCGCCGAGAACGGACGCGGCCACAGCAGCCGTCGCCAAGAGCTTCTTCATCGTTGAGGACCTTTCGGATACTGGCTCGCTGAGTACCGAGCCGCGCTGATCAACTGGTCAGAAGCCCGGAGGTTCCGGCAAGTCCACCGGACGGACTACGGGCAGATGAGCGAGGACCCCGGTGTGGGGCGGTACTCGCCCACCGGGATCTCGCTCGGCGCCACGGCCCCGGCCTCCGGCAGCGGCCGGTCCTCGCGCAGCCGCCCGAAGACCTCCGCCGCGCCCTCCTCGTCCCAGGCGAGGGTGGACCCGACCCCCGCGATGTCCGGGTGGAAACCGCGCACGGGCACCGTCGAGAACTCCATGCGGTCCGGCGGCAGGTCCTTCAGGCGGGCGGCCAGCGCCAGCAGTTCCGCCGTCGAGATCCCCCGTTCGGTCGCCGCCCGTCCGCGCAGCGTCGCCGCGAACGCCTCCAGCGCCGCCGGGTCGCCCAGGACGCCGTCGCGCAGCCGCTCCAGGGTGTTCACCACGAACTTCTGCTGCTTCTGGATCCGCCCGAAGTCCATCTGCCCGTCGGCCCGCCGCGAGCGCACGTACTGCAGCGCCTCACCGCCGCCGACCCGCTTGGTGCCGGGCTGCAGGTCGATGCCGGTGACCGGGTCCTTGAGCGGCTCCGCCGTGCAGACCGCCACTCCGCCGTCGAGGCGGTCGACGGTGTCCATGAAGCGCCGGAAGTCGATCTCCAGGTACCGGTGGACGGGCAGCCCGGTCATCGACTCGACGGTCTCCACCGTGAACGCCGAACCACCCTCCGCCCAGGCGTTGTTGATCTTCGCGGGGTGAGCGGCGTGCAGCTTCCCGGTCCGCCGGTCGCGGTGCTGGTCGGGAAGGGTGGTGAACGAGTCGCGCGGCAGGCTCACGACGCTGATCCGGTCGTTCTCCGCCGAGACGTGCACCAGCATGATCACGTCGGTGCAGTCGCACTCCTGCCCGCCGAGCCGGAAGCGCTCCTTCTCCTCCTCGGTGACCCCCGTGCGGCTGTCGACGCCGACCACCAGGAGATTCAGCCCCTGTTCGGGGGAGGGGAGGTCGGACGGAGCGGCGGCGAGCGCGCCGGGGGCGAGGGCGGCGAGCGCGGTGAACGCCGCCGAGGCGAGCAGCGCGCGGCGGAGCCGCCGGGAACGCGGGAATTTCATGCCCGCACGCTAATTCGAGGCTGCTCGCACACAGGTACGCGACGCGAAATGAACAGGTCGAATCACTCTCCTGCGGTGCCTGTGGAATGATGCGGGAGTCGCAGCGGAAGGAGCGAGGATGGCGCCGGATCCCGGGAAATGGGAACGGATGGCCTTCATTCCGAAGAGCCGATATGTGAGCGAACCCCCACCCCCCGACCGCACGCCCTTTCCGGTGTATTCGGAACTGGTGGCGCAGTGGGTGCAGGCGGGGCGCACGGTGCCGGGGATGCCGGACCGCGAGTGGGAACGACTGATGGCCGCGCCGGTCTGGCCGACCTGGTAGCAGCACGAAAGGGGCCGCCCCGGAGGGCGGCCCCTGACGTGTGAACGTCGTCGCGTGGAGGCGGAACGTCAGTTGTTGCCGACGCCGTTGCCCGACAGGACCGGGATGTCGTCCAGGATGTGCGAGAGGGCCTCGTCACCCTTGGCCTGGGTGGAGTTCTCGGTGCACTGCTGGTTCTGCGGGGACGACAGGACGTTGATGTCCTGGACGGCGATCGGGATGGCGCCGATGAGCGAACCGGCGTTGACCTTGGCCGGCAGGCCGATGCACGGCTTGTTCAGCGAGCCCTGGACCAGCGCGAACTGGGGGCTCATGTTGCCGTAGGTGGCGGAGTTGCCGTACTCCTGGTGGGCGCCGTTGCCCGACAGCGACGTGGTGCCGCCGTCGTTGGCGATGGCGAGCGCAGGGGAGGCCACGGCGGCGGTGGCGCCGACGATGGAGACGGCTGCGGCCGCGGTGGCCATAACCTTCTTGATCACGGGAGTTCCCTTCTAGAACCTGCTCCGTGCAGGGAGCGGCCTGATCAACTGACCTCGGACGCAAGGGTTCCGCTGTGTCACCCCCTTGGCGGAGCGCACTCGGCAGCGCGAAACGGGGCTCCAGTCGAACGGGTGAAGCGCCGGAACCAAAGCCACCGCGCGCAGTTGATCCCGTCGCATCAATCAGGTCGATTGGTGGGAACAGGAACGGAATCACCGTGATCAAGAAGATTATGGCGGCTGCGGCTGTGACGGCCTCTGTTGTCGGCGCTTCTGCTGCGGCGGCCTCCCCGGCGCTCGCCATCGCCGACGACGGCGGCACGACTTCGCTCTCGGGCAACGGCGCGCACCAGTCGTTCGGCAACTCCAAGACCGTCGGTGACGCGAGCCCGCAGTTCTCGGCCGTCCAGGGCTCGCTGAACAAGCTCTGCCTCGGCGCCCCGGTCAAGGGCAACGTCGGCTCGCTCGTCGGCATCCTCGTCCCGGTCGCGGTCCAGGACGTCAACGTCCTGTCCTCCCCGCAGAACCAGCAGTGCGCCGAGAACTCCACCCAGGCCAAGGGTGACGAGCCGCTGTCGCACATCGTCGAGGACATCCCGGTCCTCTCCGGGAACGGCGCCTACAACGGCTGAGCCGTATCGCGCACGACAGGGCCGGCGGGGAAGTAGGCGTTCCCTCCGGCCTTGTTTCGTGCGGGCAATGGAGTGAAAGCGGAAACTCCACCGCCGTTTCGGTTTCCTTTTCGAGGCGTGTTCGTTGTCTTGTGTGCTGCGGAAATATATTCCGCCGAGGAAAGGATCCAGACGAAATGAACTGTAAGAAGGCTGCGGCCGTCATCGCCGGAATCGTCATGGCCATGGGTGCGGCGTCGCCGGCCTTCGCGGACGCGGACGCGCACGGTCTGGCGGTCGGTTCGCCGGGCGTCCTGTCCGGCAACGTCGTCCAGGTCCCGATCCACATCCCGATCAACGTCTGCGGCAACAGCGTGAACGTCATCGGCGCGCTGAACCCGGCCGCCGGCAACACCTGCATCAACTTCTGAGTACCGGCGAACCGCGGGTATCAGGGCCGGCCCCGGAGAGCATCCGTTCCCCGGGGCCGGCCCTCCGCTATGCCGTCACGGAAGCCTTCCCGCCCGTGCGGGGCCGCCCCACCGTCCCGCCGGGGCCACCGGCCCGCAACCGCCGCCGCACCCCCTTCACCAGGCGCCCCGCCGTGTACTCGGCGCCGAGGACGAACCGCATCGACGGGCCGTACGACGGGGCCGTCAGCAGCCCGGCGAGGAAGAGGCCCGGCCACGAGGACTCGAAGAGGCCGCCGACCTCCGGCGCGCCGCATGCCCCGACCGTGCGCAGCGCGCCGCGCAGCACGGGGGAGAGCACACCGGCCCGGTCCAGGCCCGGCGTGAAACCGGTGGCCGCGATGACGTGGTCGGTCTCCAGGACCGTCGCCCCGCCCGGTCCCGCCACCTCCAGCCGCAGCCGCTCGTCACCGGTCACCGCCGCCGAGGTGATCCGCTGCCCCAGGCGGACGTCCCCGACCGCGGCGAAACGCTCGCGGAGCCACCAGGCGCCCGCCGGGCCGAGCGCCGAGTCGAAGATCCGCTCGCGGGTGGCGGCCGGCAGGCGCCGGAAGACACCGGGGGTGTCGGCGTACAGCTTGTTCCTCCAGCCGCAGCCGAGTCCCGTGTGCGGTGCGCGCAGCGCGGGCCACAGGGCGCGGTCGAGGGCCGGGGGCACGGCGTTCCAGCACAGCCGGTCCGCGCGGGCGACGATCCGGACGGTGGTGCCCTGTGCGGTGAGGAGCGCGGCGGTCTCCAGGGCGGCCTGGCCCGCCCCGACGACGGTGACGTCCCGGCCGGCGAAGCCGTCGAGCTCGCCGTGGTGGCTGGAGTGGGTGACGTACCGGCGGGGGAGTCCGCGCAGCGGCCCGGGGATCTCCGTGAACGGCAGGACGCCGACGGCGAGCGCCACCGTCCGGGCGCGGAGCGCCTCGCCGTCCTCCGTCCGCAGCTCGAACCCCTCCGCGCCCGGCGCCACGGACGCGATCAGGCGCTCGTCGAGCACGGGCACGGCCTGCCGGGCGAACCAGTCGCCGTACGCGGCGAAGAAACCGACCGGCAGCGGCACCCCGTGGGCGGCGGGGACGCCCCGGGTCGCGGCGTACGCGTCGAGTCCGTACGCGCCCGCCGGATCGGAGAGATGGGACGCCCAGGGCTCCGACTTCAGGAACATGCCCGAGGGCATGGCGTGCCAGGACTCCATCGAGCGGCCGAAGGTCCGCAGGTTCAGTCCGCGGGCCGCCGCGTGCGCGGCCACGGACAGGCCGTAGGGTCCGGCCCCGACGACCACCAGGTCGTACATCGGGTTCGACGACTTCGACATCGTGCCTTCCGCCTTCATCGGGGGGTGAGCTGGTGGGCCGAGCTGCGGGCCGGTGGGGCCGAGGAGGTGCGCGGTGGGCCCGCCCGCCCCGCCCCGAACCTCCGGCGGAGCACGGTCAGCCCCCGGCGCAGCAGGTGGGCGAACCAGGCGCGGCCCATGGCGAGCGCGGGCCCCGGGTCGTCGGCCGCGCACCAGGCGTACTCGGTCCGCTGCCGCGTGGCCCCCGGCTCGGCCGCGTACCGGCGGCGCGGCGAGGCCAGCAGCGAGAGCGCCGCGTAGTTCTCGACCAGGAACCGGCGGCCGTACGCGGGCGAGTGCGGCGGCACCTGACGCCCGGTGAGGTCCAGGTGGAGCGCCCGCACCACGTCCAGGCCGGCCGGGTCGGCGAAGAGCCGGAACTGCGCGCCGGGCCGGGGGTTGAAGTCGAGGAGGTGGTACGCGCCGGTCGCCCGGTCGAGCCGGAAGTCCAGGTCGCACACGCCCCGGTAGCCCAGTGCGTCGAACAGCGCGCGGGCCGTCCGGTCCACGTCCGGGTTCACGGTCCAGCGGCCCACGGCGGTGAGACCCGCCCCGTCCGGCCAGGAGCGCTCCTTGCGGCCGGTCGCCCCCGTCGCGCAGAGGCCCGCGGAGTCCACGTACCCGTGGAAGAACCAGTCCAGGTCCCGGCCCGCCGGCAGGAGCTCCTGGAGCAGCAGCCGGCTGCCGGCCTCCGAGGTGCGGCCGTACAGCTCCCGCACCTCCGTGAGGGACCGCACGATCGAGGTGCTGCGCAGACCGCGGCCGGCCGGCAGCAGCCACGGCCGGCTCCACTTGGCGACCACCGGCAGCCCCAGGGCCCACGCCATGGCGGCGGCCTCGTCGGCGCCGGTGGGGAGTTCGGTCCGCGGATGGGGCAGGCCGAGGGCCGCGCAGGTCTCGGCGAGCGCCGCCTTGTCCGCGACCCGCAGCAGCTGTTCCTCGGTCTGCTCGGGCAGCAGGAAGCGCGGGGCGAGCTCGGGGCGGTGACGGGCCAGGGCGAGCGCGCTCACGTCGTCCAGCGGCACCGGCAGCACGGGATGTGACGGATCGTCGGTGATCTCGTCGGCGATCCGGGTCAGCAGCGCGGCCAGCTCGGCGCCCGAGGCCGCTTCGGGGCGCGCGCGGGCCGAGCGGAGATAGCGGGAACGGGCGACCGGACTGGTGCTCGATTCGACGACGGCGTGCACCGGAATTCCCGCCCGTCCCAGCGAGCGCGCGGCACCGAGGGTGCCGTGATGGAAGGGGTTCCGGTCGAGCCGCACCAGGACGGTGGGGACACGGGTGTCAAAACTCGGCACGGGCATGCCCTTCCTCTCGGGTGCCCCAACTGGGCGATGAAATCCTCTAATGGACTACTGATCAGAGGGAAGCCGAGTTCACGGTCGGCTCATTAGGAATACTTTCGGAGCATCGGATTGACGGATCATCAAAAAGGCGATCGACGCTAAGGAGCGGCCATGGCAGCTGCACGCCGAAGAACAGCGAGAGCGTGGCTGGGGGTGTTCACCGCCGGCCTCCTCGCGTCGGGCTCAGTCGTCCTCTCGTCCCCCGCCCACGCCGCCGACACCGCCACGACGAAAGACCCCGGACCGACGCTCGGCGGCGCCATGGGCGCCTTCCTCGAATCGGGCGCACTCGGGGTCGCCCGCATCGGGCAGCTGGAGCGGTGGCTCGGGGGCCACGAGCTGCGCGTCGGCCACACCTACCTCCCCGGCGAGCAGTGGCGGAGCATCGAGGGGCCCCCCGGCTTCCTCGACGCCTGGGCCGACTGGCGCAACGAGGAGACCGACCGCCTCTTCGTCCTCAACGTGCCCATGCTGGAACGGAACGAGGCCGGCGTCTCCGACCACGAGGTCCGCCGCCAGCTCCAGCTCGGCGCCGCCGGCTACTACGACCACCACTTCAAGACCCTCGCCGAACGCCTCGTCGGACTCGACGCGACCGACACCGTCATCGTCCTCGGCTGGGAGATGAACGGCACCACCTACACCCACCGGTGCGCGCCCGACCCCACCGCGTGGAAGAAGTACTGGAACCGCATCGTCACCGCGATGCGTTCCGTGCCCGGCCAGAAGTTCCGCTTCGACTTCAACCCGAGCCGCGGCCGCGACGCCATTCCGTGGACCGAGTGCTACCCGGGCGACGACGTCGTCGACATCATCGGCATGGACTCCTACGACCAGCCGCCGGGAATGAGTTTCGACCAGCACGTCAGCGAGCCGTACGGGCTCCAGAAACAAGTCGATTTCGCCGCCGAGCACGGAAAGCAGATCTCCTACCCCGAATGGGGGCTCTTCCGGAACGGCGACAATCCCACGTACATGCGGCGCATGCTCGAATGGATGAAGCAGCACAAGCCGCTCTATCACACGATCACGGACTACTGTCCGCACGGCGTCTGGCAGTGCGACGACAACCCCCAGTCGTCCCTGGTCTTCCGGCAGATGCTGTACGGCACGGAACCCGAACTCCCGACCCAGCCGACGGACCCGACCCAGCCGACGGACCCGACGGACCCGGTGGATCCGACCGATCCCACCGGGCCCACCGATCCGGTGGACCCGACGGATCCGACGGACCCGGTCGACCCGACCGACCCGACGGTTCCTGAGCCGAAGCCTGAGCCGAAGCCTGAGCCGAAGCCCGAGCCCAAGCCTGAGCCGAAGCCTGAGCCCAAGCCTGAGCCGAAGCCTGAGCCGAAGCCGGAACCCAAGCCTGAGCCGAAGCCCGAGCCGAAGCCTGAGCCCAAGCCTGAGCCCAAGCCTGAGCCGAAGCCGGAACCGAAGCCCGAGCCCAAGCCTGAGCCGAAGCCTGAGCCGAAGCCTGAGCCCAAGCCGGAGCCCAAGCCGGAACCCAAGCCGGAACCCAAGCCTGAGCCGAAGCCCGAGCCCAAGCCCGAGCCGAAGCCTGAGCCGAAGCCGGAACCCAAGCCGGAACCCAAGCCCGAGCCCAAGCCCGACTGTTGGACCGTGAATCTCGGGTCGTGGGTGGAGAGCTGGATCGGCGGGCCGGTCTGTGTGCCGAAGGGCTCGTGGAAGGACGAGGCCGACCTGGACTGGAAGGACGAGCTGAAGGGGGTCTGGCCCTTCTGACCGGCCGGTGCCGGAGGCTCACGGTGGTGGCGGAGTTCATCCGCCGCCGCCGGGCGGCGTGCGGCCCGGGAGGCGGTCGAGGGCCCGCCCTACCCAGGCGCGTTCACGGGCCTGGGCGGCCGCCCAGCGCCGGGCGTCGGCGGCGCCCGCGCGCAGCCAGAGCAGCGGAGCCGTACCGCGTGCGGTGAGGAGCAGGCGGCGGTTGCGGACGGGCTCGGGGCGCCAGTGCTGTTTGTAGGACTCGCTGCCCCGCAGCATGCTGAGCGTGGCGCGGCCGCCGGCGCTGGTCTCGCGGGCCCCGTGCCGGAGGAGCATGGTGGCGACGTCGACCTTGCGGGCGCGCAGGGCCGGGTCGGCGCCGTACAGGTAGCCGCCGGCGAGCCGGGGGGACATGAGGGTCAGGTCGGCGGCCACCACGTCGCCGGCGAGCCGGAACTCGGTGACCATCGCGTCGCCGCGTTCGACCATGGGCCGGACGGCCCGGGTGAGGTGCTGGGCGAACCGCCGGCTGGTGTGCTCGGCGGTCACGCCACGCCCCTGCCACTGGAGCCGGTGGAGCGTCAGGAGCCGGTCGAGGGCGGCCGGGACCTCCTCCCCGGTGACGATGTGCGCGTCGATGCCGAGCGCGTCGAGCTTGCGCAGCTTGGCGCGGACCCGCTGGGCCTTCCCGGAGGGGATCCGTTCGAGCAGCCCCTCCATGGGGACGGCGGGCAGCTCCAGGCAGAGCGAGTCCGGCAGCCGCCGGCGCGGGCCGCGCCAGTGGGCGAAGACCTGCTCGCTGGCCGCCCCGGGCCGCACCTCCCGCAGGTCGATGACCGCGCCGCGGGCGGCCCGGGCGAGCCCCCGGGCCAGGGCCGGGACCGCCTCGGGACGGTCGTCGTCGAGGAGGACGTCCGTGAAGTCGGTGATGGTGCCGCCGAGCTGGGTGAGGACCGGCAGCGGCCCGCGGGCCCGCATCAGGGGGGCGGCGGCCACGAGTTCGCCGTCGTCCCCTCGGACGAGCACCACCCGCAGCGCGCCGGGACGGCCGTACGAGAGCCACCAGGAGTACAGCCAGGAGTGGGACTGGAAGGGCGTCGCGGAGGAACACCGGCCGTACAGCGCCGTCCACTCGGCCGCGAGGCGCCCGAAGCCCTCCTCGTCACGGCAGACCTCGGTCCGCAGGGTTCTCGGGGTCACACCGCCTCCGGCTGGTGCGTGGCGGCCGCCGGGGCGGGCACCGCGGCGGACGCGGCCGGGGCGGCTGCCTGCCGGGAGTGGCGGGCCTCGCCGCGGGCACCGGACCGCTTCGGGCGGACCAGGAGGACCAGGCCGCCGAGCAGGCCGCCCGCACAGCCGCCGACGAGCGCGGAGAGCGGCGCGGACGGCGAGACCGGGGCGACGGGCTTGGTGGCGCGGGAGAACTGCACGACCTTGACCCCGGTGCTGCCCGCCACATGGCTGCTGTTGAGGACGAGCGCGCGGGCCACGCCGTCGGCCATGGACACCGCCTTCGCGGGCCGTTCGGAGCGGGCGGTGATCGAGATCATCGGGGCGTCCGGGGAGGTCGCGGCCTGCACGCTCCTGCGCAGGGTGTCGGCGGTGACCCCCGCCCACACCTGGGCGTCTCCGGTCACCGCGATGTCCGTGGCGACCCGCCCGTACGCCTGGGCGAAACCGAGCGCCGCCGCCGGGTCGGACTTCTCGGCCGGTACGACGATGACGTAGCTGGTCGCCGCGTACTGCGGGGCCTTGAGGGCGCCGTAGCCGCCGCCGAGCGCGGCCCCGGCGAGGACGGCGGCGGGCAGGACCGCCCAGCGGCCGGGGGAGCGCAGGCCGGCGGGGAGGAAGGCGCGGGGTGGGGTGTTCTTCATGATGCGGGCTCTCTCACTTCGCGGGGGAGGGGGTGCCGTGGACGGACTGGTCGTAGAGGGACATCAACTGCCGGGCGCTGTGCGCGATGTCGTAGTGCCGGGCGGCCGCCGGCGCGGGGAGCCGGGCGAGCCGGGCGTCCCGGATGCCGCACAGCGCGGAGATCAGCTCGGGCACGGACTCGCCGATCCGGCGCGCGCCCGGTGCCGCGTCCGGAGGCAGGTCGTCGATCGCCGGGCAGGCCACGTACAGCGCGGGCAGACCGGCGGCGAGCGCCTCGACGACGGCGAGCCCGAAGGTCTCGTCGGGGGAGGTGGACACGAAGACGTCCATCGCGGCGAGCAGCTCGGGCAGCGAGGGCCCCTGCGCGGCGGCGGTCGGCGGGTCCTCGCAGGCCCCGGCGAGCAGCACCCGGTCCGCGGCCCCGCACGCGCGGGCCACCCCCAGCAGCTCCTCGCGCCGGTCGCCCTCGCCGACGAGCAGCAGCCGGGCCTCCGGCACCGACGCCACCGCCCGCACCAGCCGGTCGAACCGCTTCCCCGGCGCGAGCCGCCCCACCCCGCCCACGACGTAGGCGTCCCCGGGGATGCCGAGGGCCTCCCGGGTGCGGCGTCGGGCGTGCGCGTCGAAGGTGAAGCGGTCCGTCTCGATGCCGTTGGGCACCACCCGGATACGCGACGGGTCCACGCCCCAGTCGGCGAGCCGGCGGGCGACGCTGGGCGAGACCGCGACCGTGGAGGTGCCGAGCCGCTCGGACGCCAGGTACAGCGCGCGGGTACCGGCGGAGAGCGGCCGGCCCTCGATCTGGGTCTCGCCGAGCGAGTGCTCGGTGGCGATGACCCGCCGCACCCCGGCGAGCCGGGCCGCCGTCCTGCCGTACACGCACGCCCGGTAGAGGTGGGTGTGCACGAGGTCGTAGCGGCCCTGCCGGACGATCCGGGCGAGCCGGGGGAGCGCGCCGAGGTCGCGGTTCCCGGTCATGCCCAGATGGGTGACGGGCGTGCCGTCCGCCTCGATGCCCGCGGCGACCGCGCCGGGGTTGGTGAGGGTGACCACCCCGCTGCTGACCGGGAGATGGCGGAGCAGCAGCCGCAGCTGCTGCTCGGCGCCGCCGATCCCGAGCCCGGTGATGACGTGCAGGACCCTCACGGCGCACCGACCGCGGCCGGGCCGAGCGGGGCGGGGACCAGATCGGCGGGGTGGCGGCGGCGCAGCGGGTGCAGGACGCGCTTGGCGGTGAGCCGCCAGGGGGTGTCGTCCTCGCCGATGTGGACGCGGGGCAGGGCGTACGCGCTGGTGTGCGGGCCCGGGTCGATCGCGCAGGCGTAGCGGTAGCCGGCCTTGCGCACGGCGTGGATCGTGCGCGGGTCGACCTTCCCGTACGGGTAGCAGAAGCCGTCGACCGGTGCGCCGGTCATCTCCTCCAGGAGCTCGCGGCTCCGCCGGGTCTCGGCGGCGAGCGTCTCGTCGGCGGCCTCGGTGAGCGGGACGTGCGTCAGGCCGTGGGAGCCGATCTCCATGCCGGCCCCGGCGATCCGCAGGATCTCGTCCTCGGTCAGCAGCGACCTGCGCGGCCCGGCGGTGTCCCAGGCGTTCTCGCCGCCGAGCCGGCCCGGCAGGACGAACACCGTCGCCGTGAAGCCGTGCCGGCGCAGCAGCGGCAGCGCCGAGTCGAGGAAGTCCGCGTACCCGTCGTCGAAGGTGAGGCCCACCAGGCCCTTCGCGCGCCCCGCGGCGGTGGCGGCGAGCAGCTCCCGCACCGACACCCCGCGCAGCCCGCGGTCGCCCAGCCAGTGCAGCTGCCGGGCGAAGCGTACGGGGGAGACGGTCACCCGGTACGGGTCGTCAGCGGTGTCCGTGATCGAGTGGTACATCGCCACCCACAGGGGCGGTTTCACCCACAGGGGCGGCTTCGGCAGCAGACGGCGCAGCGCGGTGGCGGCGGGCATGGGGGGTCCTCCGGGAGGCGGAGCGGGGCAGGGGCGGAATCTCGGGCGCCTTGGCGGCGCAGGCGACGAAGAGCAGGAAGACGCCGCAGACGACCAGGAAGGCGACGGCGACGGCGAGGGCGGCGGGGCCGATCGCGAGCTGGCAGAGCCAGCCGGCGCCGGTGGCCCACGCGGCTGCGGTGGCGAGCCGGAGGAGACCTTCGCCGAGCCGGTCGGCCCGGACGGGGACGGCCTGCCGGTGGGCGCCGCGCAGCAGCAGGACGGCCGTGAGGGTGATGCCGAGGGCGTTCGCGGCGGCGATGCCGACCGCTCCCCAGTAGTGGGCGCCGGGAACACCGGCGGTGGCGGTCGTGGCGAGGCCCGCGGCCATGGCGGCGGCCGGGTACCAGAGCGGGCGGGCGGCGGAGAAGTAGCAGCGGACGAGGGTGCCGACCGTCGTCTGGCCGAGCAGGCCGAGTGCGTAGACCCGCATGACGGCGGCGGTGGCGGTGGTGTCGGAGGGGCCGAACTCACCCCGTTCGAAGAGAAGTTCGACGATGCGGGGGGCGGCGGCGATCACCGTCGAGGTGCCGACGAGCACCACGACCGCCGCCAGCAGCAGATCCCGCTCGACCCGGCGGCGGGCCGCCTCGCCGTCGCCCGCCGCCAGCGCGCGGGCCACCACCGGGAAGCTGACCGTGCACAGCATCAGGGACAGGATCATCGGCATCTGGGCGACCTTCTGCGCGTAGTTCAGATGCGAGATGGCGCCGGCGGGCAGCGGAGAGGCGAGGAACCGCTCGATCAGGGTCTGCGACTGGCGGCACAGCGAGAACGCGACGACGGGCGCGATCAGCCCGAGGAGCACGATCCGCCCCTCGACCGGGCCGCCGGCCGTGAGTGATTCCGGCTCCCGCGCCGGCACGGGCCTGTTCCGCAGCTCACGGACGAGCGACGGCGCCTGCACGAGGACCATCAGGACGCCGCCGACCGCGACCCCGGCGGCGGCGGAGCGCACCCCCCACGGCTCGCGGAGCAGCAGGATCGTGCCGATGATGCCGATGTTGTACGCCACGTAGATGGTGGCCGGGGGCACGAAGCAGCCGTGCGCGCGCAGCGCGGCGGAGCAGTACCCGACCAGCGCGAAGGACAGCACGCACGTCGCGGTGAGCCGCGTGCAGTCGATCGCGAGCCCCGGATCGGGCAGCCCCGGCGCGAGGGCCGACACCAGCAGCGGCGCGGCCACGACGAGGACGACGGCGCCGCCCCCGACGCCGAGGGTGAGCCGCGGCAGCGTGCCGCGCACGAGCGCCCGCACCGGATCGCCGAACAGGCTCCCCGAACGGCGGGCCAGCGCACGGGAGAAGGCCGGCACCAGGATCAGCGCCATCGCGTCCTCGATGAGCAGCGTCGAGGCGAACTCCGGCACCGTCCACGCCACCAGGAACGCGTCGGTCTCGGCCCCCGCCCCGAAGTACCCGGCCAGGATCTGGTCCCGTACGAGTCCGAGCAGCGCCCCGAGCGCGGTGAGCGCGGCGGTCACCGCCGCGGCCTTCGCCAGGAACCCGCGCCCCTGCGTCCGGTCGGCCGCGGCGACCGGCCGCCGCGGCCGCGCGTGCGCCCGCCGCCCCGTGGGCCTCGCCGGCGCGGCCCCGCTTCCCGGCACACCGCTTCCCGGCGCAACGCCCCCCTGCGCGACGCTTCCCGGCACACCGCTCGCCGGCGCCACGCCTCCCGGCACACCGCGCACGGCCACGCGCCGCGCCCCGGCGAGCCCACCGGTGCGCCCCCCCGGGCGACCGCCGGGCGGACACGCCGCACCACCGGGCGCCCCCGGCACGGACCCACCGGACGGCCTGGACACGGCACCGCCGGGCATCCCGAGTACGCCACCGCCGGAAGAGCCGAGTACGCCACCGCCGGGCATCCCGTGTCCGGCGGTGACGGTGCGGCCCTCTCCGCCGGCCCGTCCGGGGCCGCCCGCGGAGTGGCCCGCCGTCGCCGTGGCGAGCGACGGGCCGGGGGCCATCGGGACGGGCCCCGGCAGCAGCGCGGCCTCCGGGGCCCACGGGGAGTCCGTGGGGCCCGGAGGCGCGGTCGGCCAGGGGTCGGTCAGCGGTGCGCCGCAGGGAGGCCGGGGCGCGGGGCGCGGTCCGTCGGGCCACGGCGTGTCCGTGGGTTCCGGTTCACCCGCCCACGGGTCACGCACGCCTCACCTCCGCCAGCGCCCACCAGGCCGCCAGGCCCAGCACGACCGACATCAGGACGGTCGACGGGCCGCCGATGTCCGCGTAGAAGAAGTCGATGAGCTGCCAGGCGAGCAGGCCCGTCGCGATCAGCGCGCAGTCCGCGCCCAGGCGCCGCCGGCGCAGCGCGCCGACGAGCAGCGCCACCCAGCTGCCGGCCAGGGCGAGCAGTCCCACGAGGCCCTGCTCGCTCAGCACCAGCAGGTACATGTTGTGCGGCGACAGCAGCGGCTGGCGCGCGAAGGCGGCGCCCGCGCCCGCCGTGTCGCTGCCGGAGGAGAGCGCCAGGGAGGCGTTGGAGTCGCGGTACGCGGGGAAGCCCTTGAGGCCGACGCCGGTGACCGGCTCCGCCCGCCACATCCGCCCGGCCGCCGCCCACATCGTGTAACGGTCGGTCACCGACTGGTCGGGCGCGGCCGCCACCTGCGTGATGCTGGTGACCCGCTCCTTCACCATCTCCGAGCCGATGCCCAGACCGCCGACGAGGACCACCCCGAGCGCGCCCGCCGCGAGCGCCACCCGGGCCGCCCGCCGGGGCCCCGCGAGAAGCAGCTGGATCCCGCAGGCGAGCACGGTCGCGATCCACGCGCCCCGGCTGAACGACAGCACCAGCGGCACGAAGAGGAGCCCCACGCAGACCAGCGCCGCCGTCCGGGTCCGGCCCGGACCGCTGCCGAGCGCGATCCCCGTGACGACCACGAGCCCGTACGCCACCACCGTCGCCATGCCCATCACGTCGGTCGCCCCGAACGTGCCGACGGCCCGGATGTCCTCGCCCTGGTACGAGGCGCCGGTACCCGTCAGGTACTGCGCGACCCCGACCGCGCCCTGGAGCAGCGCGAACCCGACCAGGCCCCAGGCGACCACGGCGAAGTCCCGCCGGTCGCGGATCATCAGGAGCACGGCCGCCGGCACCAGGACGAAGATCTGCACGTAGCGGGCGACGCCCGGCAGGCTCGCCGCCGGGTCGTTCGAGGTGATCGCGGCCAGACAGATACCGAAGACCGGCAGACCGAGGACGACGGCCGCCGCCCGGGTCAGCGGTCGTGCCCCGCCGCGCAGCACCCGGACCAGGCAGATCAGCACCAGGAGACCGGAGGCCGCGTCCGCGACCGTCCCCGTGCCGCCGGTGCCGCCCTGCGCCCCGCCGCCGCCCGGGACGAGCAGCAGCGCGATCACGGCGAGCACCGGGGACAGCGCGACGGCCCTGCGGACCCACTCCCGTACGTCGGCTTCCCGCGCGTCCGGCTTCCGTCGGTCCGCGTCGACCGACGCCACCGTCACGGCCGTGGCCATCCTCAGCTCCCTGTCGGTCGGACGAGCCCGGCCGCCGTGCGCAGCAGGATGCAGACGTCCTGCCAGAGCGACCAGTGGTCGATGTAGTGGTTGTCGAAGCGGCAGCGGTCCTCGATCGAGGTGTCGCCGCGCAGACCGTGCACCTGCGCCAGACCGGTCAGCCCCACCGGCATCCGGTGCCGGGCCGCGTAACCGACGTGGATCTTGCTGAACTGGGCGACGAAATACGGGCGTTCGGGTCGCGGCCCGACCAGGCTCATGTCCCCGCGCAGCACGTTCCACAGCTGCGGCAGCTCATCGAGCGAGCTCTTGCGCAGGAAGCCGCCCGCCGCGCTCATCCGCCGGTCGCCCGCCACGTTCCAGCGGGTCGCCGACTCGGTGTCGTCGGAGGGCCGCAGCGTACGGAACTTCAGGAGGGTGAAGTGACGGCCGTGCTGGCCCACCCGCTCCTGCCGGAAGAGGACCCCGGGACCGTCCGAGAGACGCACGGCGAGCGCGCACAGCAGCAGCACCGGAAGGGCGAGCGCCAGCGCGGGGGCGGCGAGCGCGATGTCGAGGGCCCGCTTCGCGGACGGTCCGCGCCGCTCGTCCGGCGGGGCGACCCGGTGCCAGGCGTGCCCCCACAGGTGCTCGCCCATCGGCCCGTCCTGGTGCCGGCCGCCGATCCGCCAGGTGGTGCAGCCGTAGTGCTGGAAGAGCGTCATCAGACCGGGGTCGTCGTCGAGGAACAGCGCGTCGCGCACGGTGTTCTGGATGACGGCCCGGTGGATCTCCTCGGTCGTGGTGAGCACCGGAATCCCGATCTCCCCGGCCGGCCGAGCACCGCCCTGCTCCGGCACGCCGACGATGCCGACCGCCCGCACCCCGTACTCGGGATGCTGGGCGACCGCCGCGGCGAAGCGGCGCGCGGCCTTCGTACCGCCGACGACGAGCGCCGACCGGGGATGGGCGCGCGCGTACCGCCGCCGCCGGGCCATCAGCAGGGCGCGGACCAGACACACGACGGCGACATGCGTGCCGTACGCGGCGGTGAGCCGCAGCGGTCCGATCGCGAGCGCCGGGGAGTACGCGGCGACGCCGGCCGCGGCCAGACACCAGACGACCCCGGCGCGGGAGGCGAGCGCGGGCAGCTCGTCGAGGGCCCGGACGTGCGCGGCGGGCCGGTAGAGCCCCGCGCGGCCGTCGAGAAGCAGGACGAGCGCCGCGACCGGCAGCAGCAGCCGGACGTCCTGGTGCGTCGCGCCCAGGAGGACGGACGCGGCGAGGACGGCCAGGCCGTCGACGGCGACGAGCGTCGCCGCGCCGTCGGACCGCGGCCGGACCCGGCGGTGGCGCGGCCGGGCCAGCCGCCCGGTCGTGTCGCGGCGCGGCGCCAGGGAGGCGAGGCCGAAGGTGTGGCCCGCCGTGGGCCAGGGGCCCGGCGAGGAGGGAACGCTGGTACTTTCCGTGGTCACTGCGCAATCGGCTCTCTGTGCTCGGCCCCCCGCACTCCGGCCAGCTCGCGGTAGACGTCCGCGACGGCCGCGCCGGTGCGCCGGACATCGAATCTGCTGAGTACGTGTTCATGGGCCTCGCGGCCCAGGCGGTGCCGCAGCTCGGGCCGGCCGAGGAGGCGGCCCAGAGCGGTGGCGAGCGCGGCCGGGTCCTCGGGCGGGACCAGGCACTCGGGTGCGTGGGCGGGCGGCAGGCTCTCGCGGGCGCCGTCCACGTCGCTGACGACGACCGGCCGGCCGGTCGCCATGGCCTCCAGGGGCGCGAGCGCCATGCCCTCCCAGCGGGACGGCAGGACGACCACGTCCGCGGCCCGGTACCAGGGGGCGGTGTCCTCGACGGCCCCGGTGAACCGCACCGAGGGGCCGGCGGCGGCGCGCAGGCGTTCGTCGTCGGGGCCGTCGCCGACCAGGACGAGCCGGGCCGTGGGCACCTCGGCGAGGACGGCGGGCCAGGCGGCGAGCAGCACGTCCTGCCCCTTCTGGCGGCAGAGCCGGCCCACGCAGACGACCGTGGGCGCGGGGTTCCCGGGCGGTCCGTCGGTCGCGAACCTGGCCACGTCCACACCGTTGTGGATCACCGACCAGTCCGCCACCACCCCGGCCGCCTCGCCGGTACGCCGCTCGGCCTCGCTCACGCAGACGATCCGGTCCGCCCAGCGGGCGCCGAACCGTTCCCAGCGGCGGGCGAGCGCGGCGGTGGTCCCCTCGACCGCCTCGAACGACCAGGCGTGCGGCTGATACACCGTCGGAACCCTTCCCCGCAGGGCCAGTCGGGCGCACAGCCCGGCCTTGGCGCTGTGCGCGTGGACGAGCCCGGGCCGGACGGCGCGGATCAGCCGGGCCAGCTCCCTCGTCTCGCGGACCAGCCGGGGACCGGGGTCCCGGCCGGCCCGCCAGTCGTGGGTGTCGGCGCCCTCGGCGCGGACGGCCGCGGACAGGGGGGTGCCGGGCGGGCAGGCGACCGCGACCCGCAGGCCGGCGGCGCGCTGGGCGCGGACCAGGTCGACGACGACACGGGCGACCCCGCCGTCGCCTGGCTGGACCGCGTGCAGGACCGCGACGGGCGCGGATTCCGTTTCTCGTGGAGGCAGCACGTCAGCGCCGGACGTCCGCCTGGAAGAAAAGCGCACCGAGCCAGACGGTGTCCTTCCGGCTGCCGAACCGGACCTCGACACGGTCGCCCCCCTCGCGCAGCGCACCCCCCAGATCGAAGACGTCGGAGTCGTACCCCAGGGTGTTCGTACGATCGGGGAAGCGGACCGTACGACCGGTGCCGAATTCGGTGATGCTGGAGTTCATGACGTCGTTCGCGGAATTGGCGGAATCGGAGAGCCGCGTCCTCTTCGAGCGGCTCGTATCCACCGCCAGGTAATCCCCGGAAGTACCGCGGTCGCCGTCATAGGCGATCACTCCGAGCCGGCCGCGGGTGCCCTTGGGGAAACGGCGTCCGTCGACCGGGACGCGGAGCTCGCCGCGGCGCGGACCGATCGTTTCGAAACCGTCCCAGACAGCGATCCGGCGCAGCGGTTCCGATGCCTTCTCGTACGCGGCGACGAGCGTCCAGCCGCCCCAGCCGCCCACCGCCGACCGGCCCTTGGCGACGTTGACCTGGGCGACGGTCCACTGCCCCGGCCGGGACCGGCGGACCAGATCGGTGACGTCGGCCGACGCCTGGAAGGCATCGGCGCCGTCCGCCGTGCGGTGGCCGATCAGGGAGTCGGCGAGCAGCGCCTTGTACGCCCCGCCGGGCTCGGCGATCAGCACCCGGCCGTTGTCCTTGGCCGGCTTCTGCTCGCCCACCCGCAGGTTGCCGCCCCAGTAGAGACGGGCCCAGCTGACCCGCGCGCCCGCGGGCACGGGGAGTTCGGCGCGGCTGGAGTTGTACGTGTTGGGATCGCGGTCCACGTCGACGTACGTGATCGTGGCGCCGCTGTTCACCGACTCGGTGCCCTTCGCGCCCTTCGTCGAGGAGTTGGCGGCGCGCACGACCCCACCGTGCTGCACGGCCTCGTAGCGCGCGGCGAAGGGGACGCGGGCCGCCTCCCGGGGCTTGGGAGCGGCGGCGGAGGCGGCCGGCAGGGCGGCGGCCAGCGCCGCACAGGACAGGGCGCACAGCGCGCTGCGACGCACGGCGAGAATCGAAGAATTCCGCATACAGGTTCTCCGCTTTGATGAGAGAAGAGAGGGAAGACCCGAGAAGGCCGGGCGGGAGGAAGGTGTCGTCCGCACGAAATGGGTGAACGCGCGGCCGGCCCGGAAGCAACGTTCGGGAACGTTATAACCCCGACGCGGGGCGATAGTAAGCATTAGATGCCTGGAAACACTAACTCCCGTATCCAGGTGGCAGGTTCCTCGTTGAGCGTGTTGCGCCATTCCACGGCCTGTAGCTCCAACGGCCCTCATATGGCCCAAAGATCGGTTGAACGTCACCCGTTCGGGAGAGCAACCGATGAAAACCGGGAGCGTTGTTGAGGGAGCCGGGCCGAACAGTCCGCGCAGTCCGCGTTGAATTTCGATCGAGGAGCACTTCCCCATGTCCCGTATCGCCAAGGCCGTTGTCCTGACCGTGGGTGCCGCTGCCGCTGTCGCCGGTGCCGCCGGTGCCGCCACCGCCGACGCGGGCGCCGAGGCCGCGGCCGTGAAGTCCCCCGGTGTCGGCTCCGGCAACGCCGTCCTGGTCCCGATCAACATTCCGATCAACCTCTGCGGCAACACCGTCAACGTCATCGGTGCGCTGAACCCCGCCTTCGGCAACGCCTGCATCAACCGCTGATCTCGCACGGCGGGTCGGTCCTTCCGCAGCCGGTGCGCCCACCCCTCGACGGGGTGGGCGCACCGGCTTTTTCCTTGTCGTCATGGGGTCGGTACTCGTTCGGCCGCACCGTCGTGCTCCGTCCGGTGCAACGGCGTACGCCCCTTCGGGGGGCAGGCGCGAGGGACGGATTCACCCGAACGGATGCGTGGCGCTCAGTAGTTCCGCGGTTGCGGAGGGCTATACCCGCAGGCACCGTGAGAGAGCAGTTGTCCGACGCATAAGGAAAAGGAACACATATGCGTCCCCTCGCTACACCCCGCATCACCGCCCTGGCGATATCCGCCGTCCTCACCCTCGGCGCGGCGGGACCCGCCGTCGCCGGCGAGCACCATCCGTCCACCGCGGCCGACCGGGCCGCCCGCGCACCCCTCCCCGAAGCCGCCGCCCTGCTGACCCAGGCCGAGGCGCTCGGAGAACTGGGGTCCGTGACGACTCCCGTGACCGAACTCGTCACCGCCGCCCTCAAGGCCGACTCCGGCCGGCTCCCCGCGGCCGACGCCGACGCCCTCAAGACCAAGATCGCGGCCGCCGTCGACCAGGCCAAGGAGGCCGCACCGGCCCCGCTGCCGGACACCCCCGCGCCCGATCTCCCCGTCACCCCGCCGGCTCCGGAACTCCCGGTCACCCCGCCCGCGGTGGAGACGCCGGTGGGCCTGCCCGTGAAGCCGCCTGTGAGCCTGCCCGTCGCGGCCGGGGCGAAGGCCGCGAAGGCGGCCCCGGCGGATGTCGTGGGCGACGCCCTCGCCACGGTCGAGAAGGCGGTCGCGGGACTGCTCGCCGCCGTCACCTCCGGTGACGCCGCCGGAGTCGTGCCGCAGGTCACCGCGACCCTGACGTCGCTGGTCAACCTGGCCGTCGCCACCGTGCTCGGCAGTGGCCTGCCCGCGCCGGACCTGGCCGGACTGCCCGCCCTGCCGGCACTTCCGGTCACCGCGCCCGAGCTCCCGGTGGATCCGCCGCAGCTGCCTGTCGACCCGCCACAGCTGCCCGTCGACCCGCCGGTGAAGCCGCCGGTCGGCGTGCCCGACCTGCCGGTCAAGCCCCCGCTGCCCGTCCGGTAGTCACCCGCGCGTCTGTGCCGGTCCGGCGTCCGCCGGACCGGCACAGACGTGTGCGATCGGCAAATAGCACCGGTCCGCATCGATCGGGTGCAGTGTCGAGAAATCCCTCCTCCCGGAGTTTCCGGGGAGCGCACTCCTCGTTACAGAAGCAGAACGATGTACAGGATTCGGCCAAGAACCCTGTACGGAACGTGACTTGAAAGTGCAGAGGAAGGATTCATTCCATGAAGCCCACCAAGGTCGCCGCGGTTGTCGCCGGTTCGCTGATGGCGCTGGGTGCCGCTGCGCCCGCCATGGCCGCGGAGGCGATGACCCCCACCAGCCTGAACGGTGGACTCGAAGCGATCGCCGCCAATGGGCTGAAGACGGACGTGCTGAGCAGCACCACGGACGGCTCCCCGGTCAAGAGCGTCACGGACGCCGCCACCCAGCTGAACCAGACCACCAAGGGCGCCCCGCTGCTCGGCGGCCTCCCGGTCCCCGGTGGGCTCCCGCTCGGCGGCTGACGTCACATCAGCATCTCTGTCCCGAAGGGCATTTGCGGCCGCTTTCGAGTCGCCGTTCCTCACGGTCGGCTGATCGAATGATTTTCTGATCAGCTGCCGTGTGGCCCCCGCAGTGTGCGGTGGGCCGACCCATACCCTCTGGCCAGTTCCACGCGAGCGTCGGCGTGGATCAGGCCGGACGGAGCGAGGGGGGATCCTCGCCGGTCTCTCCCTTTCTCCAGAGGAAGAGCGGTATGCGGTCCATCATCAGCAGGAAAGTACTCACCGCGGCGGCAGCGACCGGCATTCTGTCGTTGAGCGGCGGATTCGCCCTTGCCGCGGGTTCCCACGCGGGCACGGGCGACGGGTCGGGCCCCGCCACCGCCGGCCATGCCCAAGCCCCCCTGCCGGCGGACGTCTGCGGCCAGGGCGTGGATCTCGGCGGCTTCGTCGAGGCGGCCGTCGGCGACCTCTGCGCCCAGGCGGACGAGCCCGGCGGCTACGGCGACGAACCGACCCACCCGCCGACCCATCCGCCCACGCACCCCCCAACGCACCCGCCGACCCACCCGCCCACGCACCCGCCGACCCATCCGCCCACGCACCCCCCCACGCATCCGCCGACGCACCCGCCGACGACCCCTCCGGCGACCATGCATCCGCCGACGCATCCGCCGACGACTACGCATCCGCCGACGACCCCTCCGGCGACCACGCATCCGCCGACGCATCCGCCGACGACTACGCATCCGCCGACGACCCCTCCGGCGACCACGCATCCGCCGACGCATCCGCCGACGACTACGCACCCGCCGACACATCCGCCGACGACCACGCACCCGCCGACGACCACGCACCCGACGACACACCCCCCGACGCATCCGCCGACAACCCCGCCCACCGGGCCTCCTGAGCTCCCCGACACCGGTGGCGACCCCGCGCTCATGGGCGCGGCCGCGATCAGCGCCGCGCTGATCATCGGCGGCGGTGTTCTGTACCTCCGCGGTGGGCGGATCAGCCGCCGCCACTGATCCCGGCGGCCCGCCACGCGTCAACCCGGGCCCTCGCCTTCACCGGTGAGGGCCCAGCGCGTTGCTGCACATGGGTTACTCCCGCCACGTTTCGGCCAAGGGCCTCGTTCACCGCACATGACTCTGCGTTCTCACGCGGGCATGGGACTTCTCATGACCGCACTCGCCTCCGCCGCCCTGGCCTCTCCCGCCGCCGCCGTCGAGGCGCCGGTGCTCGTCCCGCTCCAGGGCCTCGAGCCGGTCCTGCCGATGGACGCGCCGACCGTGGCGACCGGCGTTCCCGTCCCGATGCCCGGTGCGCCCACCGGTTTCCAGAAGGGCATCGGAGCGCTGCCGGACGTCACGCTGCCCAGCGTTCCGCTCGCCGGCACCCTGCCGGGCACCGTCGTCGACGCGCCGCTGCCCGAGGTCCTCAGGGACAGCGAGCCCGGTCGCGCGCTGGTCAGCAGCCCGCACTCGGAGATGAAGGCGGCCACGCCCGGGGCGATCGTCGGCAACCCGCTGGAGGCCCCGCGGGGCAACGGACTCGGCGGTCTGCCGGAGCTGACGAAGCCTTCGGTGGGGCTGCTCACCCCGATGCTGAGCGGAGCCCTCGACCCCCAGCTGGGTCTGGCGCCGACCACGCACTGAGGCCGGTGCACCCCCCCGCGCGGGTGAAGACACGATTCTTCCCCGCCACCCCAGGGGTTCTCGGTCGTTGCATGAAGAGGCTTGTCGCATGGCCGCGGCCCGCGGACCGAGGCCGTCCCGTCGTATCCGGCGGCGGACGGTGTCTCGGCCCGCGGGCCATTCTTTTCGCATTTCCTCATCCCGTTCGGCGCAATGGCCGTGACCCGGCAGGGAGATCGGCGTTGAACGGGAAAGACGGCCGTGATTCCTGCGGTCGCTTTCCACGTCCAAGGAGTTCTTGATGTCTCGCATCGCGAAGGCTGCCGCTGTTCTCGCCGGCACGGGTGCCGTTGCCCTCAGCGGAGCCGGCCTGGCCGTCGCCGACTCGGGCGCCGAGGCCGTCGCCGCCCACTCGCCCGGTGTCGCCTCCGGCAACGTCGTCCAGGTCCCGGTGCACGTCCCGGTCAACGTGTGCGGCAACACCGTCAACGTCATCGGTCTGCTGAACCCGGCGTTCGGCAACACCTGCATCAACGCCGACGGCGGCCACGGCCACGGCCACGGTGACGGCGGCTACGGCGGCTGATCCCCCCGCTCCACACACGTGTCCCCCCGGCCCAGCGGGCCGGGGGGACACGTGCGTGCGGCTCACACGTAGCGGTAGACGCGGCTGTGGTCGAACATCTCCGCCGGGGTCACGCCCCAGGGCGCCATCGGCTGGTGCCGGGCGGCGACCTTGCGGTACTGGGCGTCGCCCAGCGGCGGCGGCTCCGCCGGCAGATAGGCGGCGCCGGGGTTGCGCTGCTGCCACCGCGACCAGACCAGGTCGACGAAGGAGTGGTGCAGCCAGAAGACCGGGTCGTTCACGGAGCCGCCGCCGAGCATCAGCCCGCCGACCCAGCGGTGCACCCGGTTGTGGACGCGGAACCGCTCGTTTCCCTTGCCCGGCGCCCAGCCCTCCAGGCGGTTGCGGAAGCCGGAGGTGCTCGTCGAGTTCCAGGGCGCCACGTCGTACACCCGCTCCCGCATCACCTCGTCCAGCTGGGCCTGGGTCGGGAGCGCGATCGGGTCGCGGGGGCGGCCGAAGTCCCTGGTCAGGAAGCGGGTCTCGGTCATGGCGTAGGTGATGTTCCACCGCCCGCCGGACTGGGCGAAGGGGCCGGTCATCACCTGGAGGTCGGCGCGGCGGCCGTTGCCGCCCATGAAGTCCTCGCCCCAGATCGACGAGGCCGGGCTGTTGTCCCGGGTCCAGTCCCAGTACGGGACGGAGACCGTCGGGTCGACCCGGCGCAGGGCCTTCTCGAACTCCAGCAGGAACCGGCGGTGCCAGGGCAGGAAGCTCGGCGCCATGTGGGCGACCCTGAGCTTGCCCTCCCCGTCCGCCGAGTAGTAGTCGATGTGGGTGCGGACGAACTCGTCGTACGTGCCCTTGCGCTTGAGCTCCAGAACGGCGGCGACGAACTTCCGGCGCTCGGCACCGGTCAGATCGCGCTGGTTCTTACGCGTGTACACCACGCGGGCTCCCTCCCGTCGGGTCGGTGTGGACGCCGTGGGCGCCGGCGAGCCGGGAGAGCGGGGCCGTGCCCAGCTCGTCCACGGCCGCACGGGTGGCCGCCAGGGGCGTCGGGCAGGACTCGTAGTGGTCGATCGGGGTGACGTAACCGCCGTCGGCGCAGCGCATCAGGTGCAGCGGCCGGCCGTCGACGAGCGCCACCGGCCCGCCGTCCGGGCCGGTGAAGCCGAGCAGGCGGCGGCCTCCGTACATCTCGTCGAAGGCGTGCGGGTCGCGGGGGTCACCCGACGGCGGGCGGGCCGCGATACGGCCGAGGGCGCCGCCCGTGAAAGCGGTGACGGCCAGAGCGAAGAGGGACCGCAGTGCGACGCGGCGCGGGACGATCATGAGTGATCTCCTCGTGGTCGGCTAATGCCCTCAGGGCACAACGATGAAAACCCGGGTTCGTTGCGGCGGAAATGCCAGCGGCGTGAATGTCGGCCGTTCGAGTGAAAACGGCGCGGGGAAAGGGTGGTTGGAGCATTAGCATCCGGTTTCATGACCACTTCCAACGTCGTTTCCTCGGCGCGCAGCGCCTCTCCGCTGGGAACTCTCACGGTGATCCCGTGGTCCAGCGAGCCCTCCGCCGACGCGGTCGGCACGCCGTTCCTCATGGCGTACTCGCTCGGCGACGGCCGGGACGGGCCGGAGGCCGGTCAGCAGGCCATGCGGGCGGCCCTGGAGTCGATGGGCCTCTCCGTCGGCGACCGGCTCTTCGATCTGGAGAGGGACGCCGGGATCAACGCCACGCTGCTCGTCGAGGGCGGGTCGGCCGTCCTCAACCTGCCGTTCCTGAAGGTGCAGTGCCCGGTGCCGGCCGAGTGGCAGGAGGCCGCCCGCGAGCGCGGACAGGTCTACCTCATCTGCTCCGTCCGCCCCTGGGCCGAGGCGGTTCCCGGGCAGCCGGTCGACGAGGCGCGGCTGCGTGCCTTCGTCTCCGACGAGGAGATGCTCGCGGACAGCGCCCACGTCCTGATGCCGGTCCGCCGCCTCCAGGGCTGAGCGGGAAGGGGTTCGCGTCATGGCGACGGTGAACGTACGGGGCGGAGTGCTCGGGCAGCGGCAGGAGGAGGCTCCGCCGGAGACCGGCGGGGCGGTGCACGGCGCGAGCCGGGCCTTCGCCTGGATGCTGATGATCACCGGGGCGGCGGGCGTGCTGGCCGGCTGGGTGATCACGATCGACAAGTTCAAGCTCCTGGAGGACCCCGGCTTCCAGCCCGGGTGCAGCCTGAACCCCGTCGTCTCCTGCGGCAGCGTCATGAAGAGCGAGCAGGCGGGGGTCTTCGGCTTCCCCAACCCGATGCTCGGCCTCGTCACGTACGCCGTCGTCGTCGCCGTCGGCGCGGGGCTGCTCGCCGGGGCCCGCTACCGGGGCTGGCTGTGGCTCGGGCTCAACGCCGGGATGCTGTTCGGCGTCGGCTTCTGCACCTGGCTGATGCACCAGTCGCTGTACGAGATCAACGCGCTGTGTCTCTGGTGCTGCCTGGCGTGGGTCGCCACCATCGTCATGTTCTGGTACGTCACCGCACAGAACGTCTGCAGCGGCGTCCTGCCGGCCCCGGCCGGGCTGCGGACCTTCTTCGGCGAGTTCGCCTTCGCCCCGCCCGTCCTGCACATCGGGATCATCGGGATGCTGATCCTGACCCGGTGGTGGGACTTCTGGACGAGCTGACGTGAAACCCCTCCTCTCCTGGCCGCGGGCCGCACTGACCGTGCTGCTCGCGGCCCTTGTCGTGCTCCTGCTGCCGTACGACCGGCTCGCGCCGGGCGGGCGGCACACCGGCGGCCGGGCCGTGCCGGAGACGCAACGGCTGCCGGGGGTGCCGTCGGGGTTCTTCACCGGCTCCGACGAGGCCGGGGTGCGGCGGATCGCCGCGGTGCAGGCATGGCTCGGCGGTGACGCGCTGAGCGTCGGTCACACGTATCTGCCGGGCGACCGCTGGTCCAACATCGAGGGGCATCCGGCGCTCTTCGGGCCCTGGGCGCGCTGGAAGGCGGAGCGGCCCGGGCGGCTCTTCGTGCTGAACGTGCCGCTGCTCGACCGCAGCGAGGCGGGGCTGCCGGACGCCGAGGTGCGGACGGGACTGCGGCGCGGCGCCGCGGGCGGCTTCGACGCGCACTTCCGGGTCCTGGGGGAGCGGCTCGTGGAGCACGGTCTGGGGGACGCGGTCCTGGTCCTGGGCTGGGAGATGAACGGCACCACCTACAGCCATCGCTGCGGTCCCGACCCGACGACCTGGAAGGCGTACTGGCGGCGGGTGGTCGGGGTGCTGCGAGGGGTGCCGGGGCAGCGGTTCCGGTTCGACTTCACCCCGAGCCGGGGTACGGACGCGGTCGCGTGGCCGCGCTGCTACCCCGGTGACGACGTCGTCGACATCATCGGCATGGACGCCTACGACCAGCCGGCGGGGCTGTCCTTCGAGGAGCAGGTGACCGAGGAGTACGGGCTCGACCACCACGTGCGGTTCGCGGCGGCGCACGGGAAGCCGGTGTCGTACCCGGAGTGGGGGCTCTTCCGGAACGGGGACAACCCCGTGTACGTCCGGGGGATGCTCGACTGGTTCGCGGCGCACCGGCCGGTCTACCAGACGGTCACCGACTACTGCCCGCACGGTGTGTGGGGCTGTGCGGACAACCCCGAGTCGGCGCGGATCGTCAGGGGCGCGCTGGGGGCGCCGTCAGGCCGTTCCTGAGGGTGTCGACCGCCCGGTCGAGGAGCCGGGGCAGGTCGTCGGCGTGGCCGTTCTCGGCCCAGTGGACGGTCGCCTCGCGCAGCGCCCCGAGGGCCGCCGCCGTGAAGATGCGTACCTCCAGGTCGAGGGCGTCCCGGCCGGTCCGGTCGGCGATCGCGCGGGCCAGCCGGCGGCCGGTGGCGGCGGTGGTCTCGGTGAGCCGGGCGCGGACGGAGGGGATCTCCGCCATCAGCCGGGCGCGCAGCAGCGTCTCCTCGGGCTCTTCGGCGAGGGCGGTGCGGACGGCTTCGAGGACGACGGCGCGGAGGGATTCGAGGGGCTCCTCGCCGGCGGGTCGGGCGCGCAGCCTGGCCTCCAGGTACGCGTCGTTCTCGTCGGTGAGGAGGATGTCCTCGCGGACCGGGAAGTAGCGCACGACGGTGGAGGGGGAGACCTCGGCGGCCTCGGCGATCCGGTCGGTGGTGGCGGCGTCCCAGCCCTGCTCGGCGGCGAGCCGGTAGGTGGCCTTCCGGATCGCCGCGCGGGTCTTGGCCTTCTTGCGTTCGCGCAGGCTCGGGGGCGGGGTGGGTTCGGCGGCCATGGACGCCATTCTCCCAGGTCAGGAGTGCTGGTAGGCGACCAGTGAGATGCCGACGTAGTGGACGATGAAGGCCGCGAGCGTCAGCGAGTGGAAGACCTCGTGGAAGCCGAACCAGCGCGGGGACGGGTTCGGGCGCTTCATGCCGTAGATGACCCCGCCCGCGCTGTAGAGCAGTCCGCCGACGATGACGAGGACGAGGACGGCGATGCCGCCCGCGCGCATGAAGTCGGGGAGGAAGAAGACGGCGGCCCAGCCCATCGCGATGTAGCAGGGCGTGTACAGCCAGCGGGGGGCGCCGACCCAGAAGACGCGGAAGGCGATGCCGGCGGTCGCCGCCGCCCAGACCGCCCACATGAGCGGCTTCGCGGTGGAGTCCGGGAGCAGCAGCAGGGTGAGCGGGGTGTAGGTGCCCGCGATGATCAGGAAGATGTTGGCGTGGTCGAGGCGCCGGAGCACGGCCTCGCCGCGCGGGCCCCAGTTGCCGCGGTGGTAGAGCGCGCTGATGCCGAAGAGCAGGCAGGCGGTGAGGACGTAGATCCCGCAGGCGATGCGGGCGCGGGGCGAGTCGGAGAGGGCGACGAGGACGAGGCCCGCGACGATCACGGCGGGGAACATGCCCGCGTGCAGCCAGCCTCTGAGCCGGGGCTTCGTCGGGAGCGACGTCGGGTGCTCGATCGGGGTCACTTCCGGCGTGGCTGCAGTCATGGAAAGGAATCGTACCTACGCCCCCGTAGGTCCCGGATACGAGTGGCGATGCTCACGTGTGCACCCCCCTGGACATATGGGCGGATCCATCGGATGATCAAATGAGTGCGGTCGGCACCGGATGAGCAGCTACGAAGCATCCGGGTCGCGGCCCCCACGGGGCATACATCTAAAAAACCCCTCAACAAGGAGCAATCGTGGCGCGCGACAACGCGGCTCCCACCACCGTCCCCACCCAGCACCAGGAGCTCGTCTCCTGGGTGAACGAGATCGCCGAGATCACCCAGCCGGACGACATCGTCTGGTGCGACGGGTCCGAGGCCGAGTACGAGCGCCTGTGCGAGGAGCTCGTCGCCAAGGGGACCTTCACGAAGCTCGACCCGGTCAAGCGGCCGAACTCGTACTACGCGGCCTCCGACCCGACCGACGTCGCGCGCGTCGAGGACCGGACCTTCATCTGCTCCGAGAAGGAGGAGGACGCGGGCCCGACCAACCACTGGAAGGCCCCGGCCGAGATGAAGGAGCTCTTCGCGGGCTCCGAGGGCATCTTCCGCGGCTCCATGCGCGGCCGCACCATGTACGTCGTGCCCTTCTGCATGGGCCCCGTCGGCTCCCCGCTCTCCGCCATCGGCGTCGAGATCACCGACTCCGCGTACGTCGCCGTCTCCATGCGCACCATGACCCGCATGGGCCAGGCCGTCCTCGACGAGCTCGGCACCGACGGCTTCTTCGTCAAGGCCGTCCACACCCTCGGCGCCCCCCTGGAGGAGGGCCAGGAGGACGTGCCGTGGCCCTGCAACTCCACCAAGTACATCTCGCACTTCCCCGAGAGCCGCGAGATCTGGTCGTACGGCTCGGGCTACGGCGGCAACGCCCTGCTCGGCAAGAAGTGCTACGCGCTCCGCATCGCCTCCGTCATGGCGCGTGACGAGGGCTGGCTCGCCGAGCACATGCTGATCCTCAAGCTGACCCCGCCGCAGGGCGAGGCGAAGTACGTCGCCGCCGCGTTCCCGTCGGCCTGCGGCAAGACCAACCTGGCCATGCTGGAGCCGACGATCTCCGGCTGGACCGTCGAGACCATCGGCGACGACATCGCCTGGATGCGCTTCGGCGAGGACGGCCGCCTCTACGCGATCAACCCCGAGGCCGGTTTCTTCGGCGTCGCGCCCGGCACCGGCGAGCACACCAACGCCAACGCCATGAAGACCATGTGGGGCAACTCCGTCTTCACCAACGTCGCCCTCACGGACGACGGCGACGTGTGGTGGGAGGGCATGACCGAAGAGCTGCCCAAGCACCTCACGGACTGGAAGGGCAACGACTGGACGCCGGACTCCGAGACGCCGGCCGCCCACCCGAACGCCCGCTTCACCGTCCCGGCCGGGCAGTGCCCGATCATCGCGCCGGAGTGGGAGGACCCGAAGGGCGTGCCGATCTCGGCGATCCTCTTCGGCGGCCGCCGCGCCTCCGCCGTCCCGTTGGTCACCGAGTCCTTCGACTGGAACCACGGCGTCTTCCTCGGCGCGAACGTCGCCTCCGAGAAGACCGCCGCCGCCGAGGGCAAGGTCGGCGAGCTGCGCCGCGACCCGTTCGCCATGCTGCCGTTCTGCGGCTACAACATGGGCGACTACATGGCCCACTGGGTCAAGGTGGGCGCGACGGCGGACGCCGCGAAGCTGCCGAAGATCTACTACGTGAACTGGTTCCGCAAGAACGACGCGGGCAAGTTCGTCTGGCCCGGCTTCGGCGAGAACAGCCGCGTCCTGAAGTGGATCGTCGAGCGCCTCGACGGCAAGGCCGAGGGCGTCGAGACCCCGATCGGCATCCTGCCGACCCCGGAGTCCCTGGACACCGAGGGCCTGGACCTGCCGGCCGAGGACCTGGAGTTCCTCCTCAAGGTCGACCGTGACGTGTGGCGCGAAGAGGCCGCCCTCGTCCCCGACCACCTGAACACCTTCGGCGACCACACGCCGAAGGAGCTGTGGGACCAGTACAACGCGCTCGTGGAGCGCCTGGGCTAGTCCCCCCTGAAACTCGTGGTGGGTTGCCCCGAAACACCGCCCTGACCAGTGGGGTCACGACGGCCCATCACGACGCATCCGGCCCCCGGAGCCCCCTCAGGCTCCGGGGGCCGGCGCATGTCCGGGCCCGGGGGCCTAGAGGATCGGCTGGCCGGCCTCGACGGTCGCGATCGCGCGGCGGCAGGCGTCACGGAACGCCTCGAACTGGCCGTTCGACTCCTTCCAGCTCGTCGCGCGGTCGCCGCGGGTCGAGTAGTTGCCGAAGAGGCTCTGGCGCAGCTCCGTGGTCATCTCGATCTGGGCACCCTTGCCGAGCATCGTGAGGTTGCACGGGTTGGTGACGTGGCTGCCGTTGAAGTTCGCGAGGCGGGCGACGTACGTGGGGTCGAAGGCGTCGACCACCGGGAAACCCGCCTTGCCGATCTCGTACACCAGCGCCGCGCGGAACTCGGCGTTGAGACCGCCGACGACGGCGAGACGGGGGTCGTTGCTCGGCGGCCAGATCAGGGGCTCGGGCATGCCCAGCTGGTCGTACTGGCAGCCGTGCAGCGACAGGACGTTGAGGTGGCTCCCGGCGAGGGACAGGGCGATGTGGTCGTCGCAGTTCCTCGACGTGACGTGCAGCGCCTTGTTGCCGGTGGAGAGCAGGCCCTCGAACAGGAAGTAGTCGTACGTGGGCAGGGAGAGCGGCTTGTCGAGCGGTGCGATGTTGCCCGGGTCGTAGCCGGCGATGCCCAGGGCGAGCTCGCTCGTGCCGATCTCGATGCCGCCGCCGTGCAGGGCGAGGATCGCGGTGCGCGGGTAGTCGGCCTTCTCGCTCAGCTTGGAGTCGGTCCAGGCGTGACGGCGCCACCGGCGGCCGTACGAGGTGCCCTCGACGAGCTTCGGGTCCTTGTACAGGGCGGTGTTCGTCAGGTACTCCTCCGGCTCGACCGGGCCCACGGCCGTGGCGGCGGCGGCCGGGGCGGCGGCGGCGAGCTGGCCGAGGACGGGGGCGCCCGCCGTGGCGGCTGCGGCGAAGGCCGTCAGGACGGTACGGCGGGACGTGGGACGCTGTGGAAATGTCATGCGCGGAACATAATCGATCTTGGTTCCGTACCGGTCAGCGCCCTCTCTCCTCCAGGTAGCGCGTGTGCGTCCGCTGCCGCAGCGCCTCCGCCTCGTGCAGCTCGTCCGCGATCGCCGACGCCTCGTCGCGCAGCGCGGACAGCTGGCGCTCCAGGTGCCGCTCCGGCGGCTCCGTGCCCGGGGCGACGCGGGACCACCACCGGGTCCGTACGAAGGTGTCGACGGCCTCCGGGACGTCCTGGCGCACCGCACGCGCCAGGACGTGGAGCTGCTCCGGGTCGCTCACCCAGCCCGGCGCCAGGAGGGCCTCCAGGAGGTCCTCCAGTTCGGCGACCCGGTCCCGTGCGGCCGACGGCAGCTCCACCTCGGCCAGATAGCCGCGCAGGGTCGCGAAGTCGTCCCGCAGGGCTTCCAGTTGCTCGTCCGCGCTCGGGAAGTCCGGGGTGTCCGGGCGCTCGGGCGGCGCGATCAGCGCCCCCGCCCCGTACAGGGCCGCGACCACGACGGGCCACAGCGGGCCCGCCGCACCCGTGAGGGCGAGCACGAGACCGGCGAGGCCGCAGGCGCAGCCCGTCAGGTTCTTGCGGGACTCGGCGTACCGCAGGACGCGGTTACTGGTAGCCACGGATCTCCTCGAAGGCGCCGTCCAGCGACCCCTTGGTGGCGTCGAACAGCTTCCCGCCCGTCAGGTCGGCGACATGGCCCAGCTCGCCGCGGTCGGAGTCGCCGAACAGGATCGGGAAGACCGGGGTGCGCTGCTGCGCGGCGGGGAGGGAGCGGTAGAAGGTGTCGAAGGCGGAGGCCGGGTCGCCGTCGGTGTTCTCGCCGTCCGTCATGAGGACGACCGAGGTGAACGTGTCGCCGGGGGCCCTGCCCAGCGACCGGTACGCCTCCTGGAGGCTGGAGTAGATCGCCGTGCCCCCGGAGGCCGAGAGGGCCAGGGCGTCCGACCGGATGGCGTCGAGCGCCGCCTTCGGCGAGGCCGGGTCGACGGTGTGCGTACGGACCTCGCCCCGCTTCACCGAGGAGCCGAACGGCATCAGGGTGACCTCCTCCCGGTCCCGGAAGTCGCTCGTCAGCTCGGCCAGCGCCGTCTTCAGCCGGTCGAGCCGCTCGCCGCTCATGGAGCCGGAGGTGTCCAGGACGTACACCGTGCGGGAGGGCCGGCGCAGGGAGTTGTCGTACGCGTCCAGGAGGCCGTCGGCGACGGCCCGGCTGCCGGGGAACGGCAGCTCGCGCCGCTGGTCACGGGCGAGCGCGGCCGCCGGCTCCACCCCCGCGACCACCGGGCGGCGCAGGGTCGTCTCCGTGATCCGCCGCTGGGCGGCCGGAGTGCGCAGATAGGTGGTGAGGCGGCCGGCCGCCTCCTTCGCCTCGGGGCGGGCGGAGGTCAGCAGCGTGAGCGGGTAGTCCGCGGTCACGACCCCGTCGGACGGCCGGATCACGGTCAGCTTCCCGGGCGAGGACAGCAGTACGGACTCGTAGTTGACCAGTGCGTCGACGTCGGTGCGGCGGGCGTACGCGGTGGCCAGCCAGCCGGAGGAGCCCGAGGTCAGCTTCTGGCCCGCGAAGAACTCCTTCAGCCGGGGCGTGACCTTGGTGACGTCCTGCCCGGTCAGGGCCGCCTGGGCCCCGGACAGGCCCGAGGCGACCGAGACGAGCGCGGAGAAGCCGGAGTTGGAGCGCATCGGGTCGGTCATCCCGTACGTCAGCTTCCCGTCGGCGACCGCCCTGTGCAGCTGCGACCAGGTGACCTTCGCCGGGTCCCAGCCGAGCCGCGCCACGGCGGCGGGCCGCACGCCGAGGGCCACCGGCGAGGTCATGATCGGCGTCTCGCCGGTGATCCTCCCGGCGGTGTCCGGGCGGAGCCGGAGGTAGTCGTTGGAGGACAGCCAGACCGCGTCGAAGGACTTGTCCGCCGCGCCGGACGCGATCCGCTCGACGGCGTCCAGGGTGCCCGCGTAGGTGGGCCGGACGGTGATCCCGGTCGCCTTGCGGGCCTCTTCGAGCACCGGCGCCATGTCGGCCAGTTCGGAGGAGGCGAGGACCCGCAGGGTGCCCGGCGCGAAGTCCTGGCCGTGCCGGTCGACGGGATCGCCCTGACCGCCGACCGTGCTGTTGTCGGGGGTCGAACAGGAGCTGCCGGTCGCCGTCACGAGGAGGGCGAGGGCGAGGGCGGCGATCGTCCGGGCGAGGAAGCGGGGGCGGGTGGGGGTGTGGCCGTGGGCGCGGGTGCGGGAAGGACGGGTGTACGTCGTCATGCGGGGCCGCCACCCTCCAGCGCGCCCGTGCGGCGGCTTCGGTCCAAGTGGGCGCTCGCCTGCTGGAGTTCGGCGGTCAGCGACTCCACCGTCGCCGCCATCGACTCGGTCGCCTGGACCTTGTACGTGTCGATCGCGTCGAGCGTCCGGTAGATCTGCTGGAAGGCCGTACGGAGCGTCTCGGCGCCCACCGCCGGGTCCGCCGCGATCCGCTGGATCTCGCCGGCCTGGGTCGCCAGCATCTCGGCGTTGCCCCGGATCAGGTCCTCGGTCGTCGAGCGCAGCACGTTCACCTGCTCGGTGACCTTCCGCTGGTTCTCGAGCGCGGAGGCGAGCATCACCGCGATCCGCAGGGCCGACAGGGTGGTCGTCGCCGCCCGGTCCACGCCCTTGATCAGCTCGTCGTTGTTCCGGCGGACCACGTCCATCGCCAGGTACCCCTGGGCGCAGACGGCGAGCTGGGTGAGCAGGTCCTGGTGCTTCTGCCGGACCGGGAAGAGGACGTCGGCGCGCAGCGCGTCCGCCTGGGCCGGGTCCGGCGTGCCCGCGATGCGTTCCTCCACGGCCCCGTCGAGGGCCTCGGTGAGCACCGCGTACTCCTGGAGCTTGCCCATGGTCTCCCACAGCCGGGCCCGCTCGGTCTGCAGCGCGGCGTTGTCGCGGCGCAGTTCGTCCTGGCCGCCGCGGAGCGAGCCCACGATCCGGTTCAGGGCGGACTGCGAGGAGGCGTACTTGGCGACGTGGTCGCGGAACCTGTTCCCGCCGGGCAGCCGGGCGAGCAGGCGCCGCGCTCCCTTCCCGGGGGTGTCCCGGGGGTCCAGGTCCTCGACGGTGCGCCGGAGTTCGACGAGCGAGGTGCCGACCCGGGCCTGCGCGTCACCGCCGCCCTGGCCGAGCGAGCGGACCGTGCGGTCCAGCATCCGGTTGGACTGCTGGGCGGCGGAGCGCATCTCGCCCGCGCCGAGCGCCGCGATCTCGCCGATGCGGCCCGCGAACTCGGGCGAGCGCGGGTCGAGTCCCGACAGCGACCCGACGTACTCGACGGCCCGGCGGGACATCTCCGTACGCACGGACTCGTCGAGCGGCACGAGGCCGGACGCCTGCTCGGCGCGGACGACCGGCACGGGCTCGGGTGGCGTGAGGACGAGCGGGGCGTCCTGCCCGGGCGGGGTCAGGGACATCGTTCTTCTCGGATCGTCGGGCGTGGTCATGCGGTGTCCCCCTGGTCGCGGGCCCGCAGCGCCATCTCGTGCAGCACCTTGCCGGTGGGCACGGGCGCCTGGCGGACTCCGCTCAGCGTCTGGTTGAGGTAGGCGGTGTGGCCGGCGGTGGCGGTGGTGAACTCGCTCGCCGCGCCCTGCGGCCGGAAGCCGTGGCGGACCGCGAGCTTGCGCAACTCGGGGTCGGTGGAGAGGAGTTCGCCGAGCGCCCGGCCGTTCTCGGTCAGCGGCACGAGCGTGTGGTCGCTGTTGACCGTGGTGTCCGGGTAGAGGACGACGAGGTCGCCCATGGGATGGCCGGCCAGCAGCTGCGCGGCGACCTGGGACTCGTACACGAGGACCAGCGGGTTGCCGACGCCGCTGATGAAGTCCCGGAACGGCGCGTCGGATCCGGTCTGCTGGGCGCCCTGCACCTGGATCAGCTTGCGCAGCAGCGGGGCCGTGCGGGTGACGGCGGCCTTGTCGCCCGCGACCCGTCCGCCGTCGGCGACATAGCTCGTGGCGGCGAGGTACAGGGCGCCGGAGCTGGAGGCGAGCGGGTCGGTCGAGGTGATGAAGAGGGTGCCGCTCAGTTCGGCGTGGGAGGCCGACCCCTTGAGCTGCTGCCAGGTCCGGTCGCCGCGGGCCGCGGCCAGATAGGCGTCCATCTTCAGGGTGCCGCTCGTCCCGCGCGGGCCCAGGGTCGCCAGGCCGTTGTCGGCGAGGACCCGGGCGGCGGTGCTGTGCGCGACGACGACGAGCGGCGAGTAGAAGGGCCGCAGCGGGGCCGCCTTCGCCTTGTCCTTCGCCTTCGCGCGCAGCTCGTCCGCCGGACCCTTGGAGGACGGGAAGGCGAAGTCGTATCCCCCGAGGGGCAGTTCCTCCATGTCCCAGGACCCGGAGGTCTCGGTGCCCACGGTGAAGCCCTTGTCGGCCAGGGCCTTCACCACCTGCGGGTCGGCGAAGAACTCCGCCTTCTCCGACCCGATGACTCCTCGCACGGTCTTCGTTGCCGTGCCCGTGTCCTTGTCGCCGCCCGTCACGAGGACGGCGGCCACGCCGCCCAGGAGCAGGACGGCCAGGACGATTCCCAGGATGCGTCTCACGCGGGCAGCGTGCTCGCGGAAACCCACATTCCAGGGGGAGTTGGGTGGACGGCGGGTGAAGTGCCGATCCCAGTACCGAACAGGAGCGGCGTGTACCGTGAGCCGCTTCGGGCAGGGGGAGTCGTGATGCCGCGCTGGGTGATCGTCTTGCTGTCGGTGGCGGGGGCGCTCGTCGTGCTGCTGCCGGTCGGCGGCATCGTCGCGTACATCTACGCGGTCGGGGAGAACCACAAGGACCTGCGGTTCCCGTCCGACGACGTGACGGTGGCGCGGTGCGGTCTCGACCCGGTGTCCAAGCGGCCGGTGGCGGAGCTGTCGGTCACCAGCCAGGCGGCCCGCCGGGGCACGTACACGGTGACCGTGGAGTTCCAGGACGAGCGGGAGCGGAGTGTCGGCCGGGCGACCGGGGTCGTCGAGGACCTGGCGGTCGGGGCGACCGGCCGTGCGAGGGCCGTGGGCGGCGAGGCGTACGAGCGGGGCGAGCCGGTGTGTGTCGTCTACGACGCCGACTTCGCGTCGACCGAACCGGTGGCGACCGCGACGCCCTGAGGGTCTGCGCCCGGACGGTCTCGGGTGGCCTCTGCCGACGCCTTGAGGTCTGCCCGGACGGTCTCGGATGGCCTCCGCCGACGCCTTGAGGGCCCGTCGGGCGGTTTCGGGTGATGCCCGGGTCAGGGGCAGGCGAAGGGTTGTGGGTGGCGCCCGGTCCGCGCGGTTCGTGCCGCGCGGACCGGGGCCGTCAGGGGGCGGCGACCAGGGTTTCCCCAGTCAGTGCCGCGGTGTGCGCGTCCATGCGCCCGGCGGCGAGGATCGCGGCGGCCGTGTCGGCCCGGGAGGCGGCGACGACCAGCGCGCGGCCCGCGAGGGCGTGCGCCCTGCGGTGCAGGTCCTGCGCGGGCGAGCCGCTCAGGCCCGCGTGCCGCGCGGGCGGCGCGCCGCGCAGCCGCGCCACCTGCCGGGCGATGAGCTCCCCGGCCTCCGTGTCGCCGAGCTCGTCGGTGACGGCGAGCAGGGCGGAGAGGTGTCCGGCGAGCTGGATGTCCAGCTCCTCCTCGCGGGAGCGGTGCGGATACGCGTGGTCGTCGTCGGCCATCCGGTGGACCGACTTGGTGCGGATCGGTTCGTACATGGGATGGCCTCCTGATTGCTCGGGATCCATCCTAGCTTAGATTTGATCTAAAGTTGAGCGTTGTCCGACTGCTGGTCGCTACGGCTGGCTGTAACCGTCCAGGAACCGGCCGATCCGGGTCACCGCGTCCGCCAGGTCGGCCGCCGCCGGCAGCGTCACGATCCGGAAGTGGTCCGGCTCGTGCCAGTTGAAGCCCGTCCCGTGCACGACCATGATCTTCTCGGCCCGCAGCAGGTCCAGGACCATCTGCCGGTCGTCCTTGATCTTGTAGACGTTCGGGTCGAGGCGCGGGAAGAGGTACAGCGCGCCCTTCGGCTTCACGCACGTCACGCCCGGGATCTGCGTCAGCAGCTCGTACGCCGTGTTCCGCTGTTCGAGCAGCCGCCCGCCCGGCAGCACCAGGTCCTCGATCGACTGCCGGCCCTGGAGCGCGGCGGCCACCGCGTGCTGCGCCGGCATGTTCGCGCAGAGGCGCATGTTCGCGAGGATCGTCAGGCCCTCGATGTACGAGGTCGCGTGGTGCTTCGGTCCGCAGACCGCCAGCCAGCCGGAGCGGAAGCCCGCGACCCGGTAGTTCTTGCTCATCCCGTTGAAGGTGAGGCAGAGGAGGTCGGGGGCGATCGCGGCGGTCGGCGTGTGCGTGGCACCGTCGTAGAGGATCTTGTCGTAGATCTCGTCCGAGCAGACGACCAGGTTGTGCCGGCGGGCGATCTCCGTCAGGGAGCGGAGCATCTCGTCGTCGTAGACCGCGCCCGTCGGGTTGTTCGGGTTGATGATCACGATCGCCTTGGTGCGGTCGGTGATCTTCCGCTCGATGTCCGCGAGGTCCGGCATCCAGTCCGCCTGCTCGTCGCAGCGGTAGTGCACGGCCGTACCGCCGGCGAGCGACACCGAGGCCGTCCACAGCGGATAGTCCGGGGCCGGGACGAGGACCTCGTCGCCGTCGTCGAGGAGCGCCTGCATCGCCATCTGGATCAGCTCGGAGACGCCGTTGCCGAGGTAGATGTCCTCGACGGAGAGCGGGATGCCCTTGGTCTCGTAGTGGCTCATCACCGCCCGGCGGGCCGACAGCAGTCCCTTGGCGTCGCCGTAGCCGTGCGCCTCCGAGAGGTTCCGCAGCACGTCCTCGAGGATGGCGGGCGGACACTCGAAACCGAACGCGGCCGGGTTGCCCGTGTTGAGCTTGAGGATGCGATGACCCGCGGCCTCAAGCCGCATCGCCTCTTCGAGCACCGGACCCCGGATTTCGTAACAGACGTTGGCGAGCTTCGTGGACTGGATCACCTGCATGCCGAGAGCTTACGGCGGGGTCGGCCGGGACGCCTCGTGTTTTGGGACACGTCGGACACCCGGCACGGGCCCGGATGTGACCCGGATCGCATCGACACTGTCGTGCTCCCTACAATTCGGGCCCATGAGCCAGCACGACCCCGGAGCCGCCGGACCCCGACGCGGCCGCCGCCGCCACGCACCCGCACGCCGGGGGCGCGGACCCGTCTGGCTGATCGCCGCCGGGGGTGTCGGCCTCCTCGGGCTGGGCGCCGCGCTGTTCTCCGGCGGCTCCGGCCCCCGTGGCGGCTCCCCGGCCGACGGCGGCCCCGGCGGGCCGCCCGCGCTCATCCAGGGCGACCCCTCCGCCCCGGACGCCGAACCCGCCGCCACCGCGTCCACGCGACCCGCCGCGCCGGCCCTCACCCCCTCCGCCGCCCCGCGCACCCCGGGGCAGACCGCTGCTCCGTCCGGGAACCCGCCGGCCCCCGCCGCCACCACCCCGGCCGACGGCACCCCCACGACCGGCACCGGCGACGAGGCCGCCGACTCCGCCACCCAGCACCCGGGGCGCGGCCGGGGGCTGGTCAAGCGGCAGCGGTAGCCGCAGCCGCAGCCGCAGCGGTAGCTGTAGCGGTCGCGGGTCGCCCGCCGGGGGTCTCCGGCGGCCGGAAATAGGGGTACCCCGCGCGGCGGGATAGGTTGGCGCGTCATGTGGGTTTTCAGTGCCTCCGGATGCCGGTGGCTGGGTGCGGCCGGGTCGCTCGCCGTCGCCGTCGGCGGGTACACGGCGGGCGCGCTCCCGGTTTCGGGCGGCGAGCCGCTGTGGCAGCCGCGCGGCACCGCGCTCGCCACGGCCGGCGCCGTCCTCGCGTATCTGGGCCTGACCCTGCTGGTCGCCGCCTGGTGGCGGTACGGCGTCCTCCTCGCCCGGGGCGTACGGGACGGGGTGCTCGCGACCCTCGTCTGCTGGGCCGCGCCGCTGCTGCTGGCCCCGCCGCTGCACAGCGCGGACGTGTACAGCTACATCGCCCAGGGCGGGATGGTCCTCGAAGGCCACGACGTCTACGGCGCCGGGCCGTCCGTCCTCGCCCCCGGCGACCTCGGCGCGGAGGCGGCGGCGAGCGTCGGAGGGAACTGGACGGACACCCCCGCGCCGTACGGACCGGTCTTCCTCCTGCTCGCCGAGGCCGTGGTCGGGCTGACCGGCGGGGCGATCGTGCCCGCCGTCCTCGGGACGCGGCTGATCGCCCTCGCCGCGCTCGCGCTGGTCGTCTGGGCCGTCCGCGGCCTCGGCGGCGGCCCCGGCGGTCCGGCCGGGGCGCTGTGGCTGGCCGCGCTCAACCCGCTGCTCCTGATCCACGTCGTCGGCGGCCTGCACAACGACGGCCTGATGATCGGGCTGATGCTGAGCGGGGTCCTGCTGGCCGTGCGCGGGCGCTGGGTGCTCGGGTGCGTGCTCGTCGGCCTCGCCATGATGGTGAAGTCCCCGGCGGCGGTCGCGCTGCTGTTCATCGGTGTGATGGTCGCCCGCCGCGACGGGGGCGTACGCGGTGTCGTGAAGGGGCTGGTCCTGCCGGGGCTCGTCGCGGGCGGCGTGGCCGCCGGGGCGACCCTCGCGGCGGGGACCGGGTTCGGCTGGCTCGGCACCCAGAGCGTCGCCGGCGCCATCCACACCCCGCTCTCCCTCACCAGCGACCTCGGGCTCGCCCTCGGCACACTCCTCGCCGACGACCCCGACCCGGTCAAGGGCGCCGTGCAGAAGCTGGGCCTCCTCGCGGCCCTCGCGATCATCGCGGCGCTCGCGTGGCGGGCCTGGCGGGGGCGGATCGACCCGGTCCTCGGGCTCGGCCTGTCGCTGGTCGCCCTGGTCGTGCTCTCGCCGATGGTGCAGCCCTGGTACCTGCTGTGGGGGACGGTCGTCGTCGCGGCGGTCGCCTGGCACAGCCGGGCGGGGCAGCTCCTGGCGGTCCTCTCTGCGGCGCTCGTGTACGAGACGGCGCCCTCGGGCCACACCCCCTGGTACGGCTTCGTCCTGGCGGTCGGCGTGCTCGCGCTCGGTCTGGTGTGGCTGCGGCGGGAGGCGTGGCCCGGCGCCGCACCGGCGGCCGGACACCCCTCCCGGGAGGACGCCCGGTCCCGATAGCCTCCGGCACCATGACACGTGTGTGGATCCTGCCGGTGCTGATGCTGCTCTGCGGCGCGCTCCTCGCGGCCGGCCGGGCCGCCGGGGGCAGCCCCGTCGGGGCCGTGGCCCTGCTGCTGCTGTTCGTGCTGCTCGCGGCCGCCACCTCGCCCCTGGCCTTCCCGAGGTCGACCGGGGCGGCGGAGGCCCGGCGCCGCGCCGAGGCCGACGGCCGTCCGGTCGTCTACTGGCGGCCGGGCTGCGCGTACTGCCTGCGCCTGCGCTTCCGGCTGGGCGCGCGCGGCCGGCGGGCGCACTGGGTCGACATCTGGCGCGACCCGGCGGGGGCGGCCGCGGTGCGCGAGGCCACGGGCGGGGACGAGACGGTGCCGACCGTCGTCGTGGCGGGCCGGGCCCATGTGAACCCCGACCCCGCCTGGGTACGCGAACAGCTGTCCCGCTAGGGCCTGTCGCCACATTCCCGTCTGCCCCACGACGCCTGCCCCTACGCCGGACACGGCCTAGGGCCGTGCCCCGCAGGTCAGGCGGTGGGCGTCCTCCGGATCGACCTCCCCGCCAGGACGTCCGTGCGCCGGCCGTCCTCGATGACGAACCTGCCGTCGATCAGGACGTGGGGGATGCCCGTCGGCAGCGTGCGGGGGGCGTCGTAGGTGGAGCCCGCCGCGACGGTCGCGGGGTCGAAGAGGACGAGGTCGGCGACGTGGCCCTCGCGGACCAGGCCCCGGTCGGGGAGGCGCAGGCGGGCGGCGGGGCGCGAGGTGAGGTGGGCGACGCACTCCTCCAGCGAGAGGACGCCCAGGTCGCGGACGTACCGGCCGAGGTACTCCGGGAACGTGCCGTACGCGCGCGGGTGGGGCTTGAGCCCCTGGAGGATGCCGTCGGAGCCGCCGGTGTGGACCCGGTGGCGCATGATCGCCCGCACGTTCTCCTCGTGGCCGACGTGCTGGAGGATCGTGGTGCCGAGCCGGTCCTCCGTCAGAAGCCGGCGGGCGGTCTCCCAGCCGTCGACGCGGCGGCCCGTGAACCCGGCCAGCGCCGGGTCCGAGACGCCGGAGATCTCGATGGTGTCCCACTCCACCGGGACGCCGTGGCAGCCGTCCGAACCGAGCTCCTCCAGGTGGTGCCTGATCCGTTCCGCCGTCGCGTCGTCGCGCAGCCGCGCGAGGACCGCCTCCGGGCCGCCCTCGCTCGCCCAACCGGGCAGGACGGCGACCAGCGTCGTACAGCCCGGCGTGTACGGGTAGGTGTCGAGGCTGATGTCCGCGCCCGCCGCGAGCGCCTCGTCGAGGAGGGCCAGCAGCTCGGGGGCCCGGCCCTCGTTGACGCCGAAGTTCATGGTGGCGTGGGCCAGGTGGAGCGGACAGCCCGCCTCCCGGGTGAGCGCGATCATCTCCTCGTACGCCCGGAGCGCCCCGGCGCCGTACGAGCGGTGGTGCGGGCAGTAGTAGCCGCCGTACCCGGCCACGACCCGGCACAGCTCGGTCAGCTCGGCGTCCGGCGCGTACATGCCGGGGGTGTAGGTGAGGCCGGAGGACATGCCGACCGCGCCCTGCGCCATGCCCTCGGCGACGAGCCGGCGCATGCGGTCCAGCTCGGCCCCGGTCGCCGGGCGGTCCTCCCAGCCCATCGCGTACATCCGGACCGTCCCCTGGGGGACGAGATAGGCCGCGTTGACGGCGATGCCCCGGCCGCCGTGGGCGCCGTCGAGACGGTCCAGGTACTCGCCGACCGTGCGCCAGTCGAGGTCGACGTCGGACCCGTCGCCGTTCCAGCCGGTGATGGCCCGGCGCACCTCCGCGAGCGTGCGGTCGTCGACCGGCGCGTACGACAGCCCGTCCTGGCCCAGGACTTCGAGGGTCACGCCCTGCGCGGCCTTCGCGCTGTGGTCCGGGTCGCGGAGCAGCGCGAGGTCGCTGTGGGCGTGCATGTCGACGAAGCCGGGGGAGAGGGCGAGGCCCTCGGCGTCCAGGACGCGGCGGCCGGTGGGGCGCTGGCAGCCGGCGGCGGCGCCCTCCTTGACGATCGAGGCGATCCGGCCGCCCTCGATCGCCACGTCGGCCCGGTAGGAGGGGCCGCCGCTGCCGTCGACGACCTCCGCGTCACGGATGACGAGTTCCATGGGTGGGCTCCCGGCTCCTAGAAGTAGGTGCGGATGTAGTCGACGACCGTGCCGTCCGCCTCGACGAGCGGGATGAGCTGCCACTTGTCGAAGGAGGTGCAGGGGTGCGACAGGCCCATGCCCACCCAGTCGCCGACCTCCACGTCCGCCTCCGCGGACGTACGGAGCCAGGCGTGCTGGTCGGAGAGGCCGGTGACGGTGACCCCGTCGGCGGGACGGACCGCGCCGGTACGGGCGGAGCGGACCACCTGCGCCTCGGGCAGGTGCAGGTCGTGCGCGGCGTCGCGCTTGCCCGCGTTGGTGAACGCCTGCTCCGCGGTGGGCCGGGACACGACCTGCGACCACAGCCTGAACGCCGGCTGGAGCGCGCCCTCCTCCGGAATCCGGTTGAACGGCGTCAGCTTGCGGTACTGGCCGTCGTCGTGCGAGACGTACGCGCCCGAGCGCAGCAACCTCAGCGTCGGCAGGGAGAGTTCGGGCAGCTCGGCGAAGACCTCGGCGACCGCGTCGAACCAGGCGCTGCCGCCCGCGCTGACGACGATCTCGCCCGCGTCGGCCGAGAACCTGCCCGCCTTGTCGAACTCGACCGCCAGCGCCGTCAGCCGGCGCAGCCAGGCGTCGACCCGCTCGGGCGTGGCCTGCGGCACCTCGCCCTCGTACCCGGCGACACCGACCAGCCGGAGGGTGGCGGTCGCGGCGACCGCGTCGGCGACGGCGGCGCACTCGGCCTCCGTCCGCACTCCGGTACGGGCCTCGTCGCCGGCGCCCAGCTCGACGACGACGTCCACCGGGCGGCCGGCGCCGGCCGCGCGCAGGGCCTCGTCCATCAGCTCGACACCGCGCACGGAGTCGACGTAGCAGAGGAAGCGGAAGTCCGGGTCGGCGTCGAGCTCGGCGGCGAGCCAGCGCAGTGCGACGGCGTCCACCAGCTCGTTGGCGAGGAAGATCCGCGCGACGCCGTGCGTGCGGTAGACGCGGGCCTGGTGGGGCACGGCGGCGGTGATGCCCCACGCGCCGTGCTCGATCTGCCGGTCGAAGAGCTGCGGGGCCATGGACGTCTTGCCGTGCGGGGCGAAGGCGAGGCCGTGGCGCTCCGCGTAGACCTCAAGGAGGCGCAGGTTGTGCTCGACCCGCTCGGCGGACAGCGCGAGGACGGGGGTGGTGAAGCCGCCGGTGAAGAGGTTGCGCCGCTGGGCGGCGAGCTCGCCCACGGTCAGGCCCTCGGCGTCCGGGGGCAGACCCTTGAAGCGGTCGTCGACGCGCTCGTTCGCCAGGTCGGGCATGGGGCCTCCTCATCGTGGGCGTTGCGGAATGTGCAACGCGCATTGCGCATATTGCTCATGGCTGTCTAACATCCGGGCCAAGGCCGGGTCAATGGACCCGCAGGAGTCTCAGGGAGCCCGAGAGTGAGCGGACACGCGCCCCCGGACGCCACCCCGGCCACGCCCACCACACCCGCTCCCGCGTCCGCCCCGTCTGCCGCGTCTCCTGCGCCTTCCGCGTCTCCCGACCTCGTCTGCCTCGGCGAGTCCATGGTGACCTTCCTTCCCTCCCGGCCGGGCCGCCTCGCCGACGTCCCCTCCTTCGCCCGCGCGATCGGCGGCGCCGAGTCCAACGTCGCCTGCGCCCTCGCCGCCGCCGGACACCGCACCCGATGGGTCAGCCGCGTCGGCCGCGACGGCTTCGGCGACCACCTCGTCGAGGCCGTCGGCGCCTACGGCGTCGACGTCACCGCCGTCGGCCGCGACCCGCACCGGCCGACCGGCGTCTACTTCCGCACCGACGAGGACCGGGCCACCGCCGCCCACGAGGTCGCCTACTACCGCGCCGGCTCCGCCGCCTCGGCCATGTCGCCCGCCACCGTCCCGTACGCCTCCGTCGCCGACGCGCGGATCCTCCACCTCACCGGCATCACCGCCGCCCTCTCCGAGGACTGCCTGGCCCTCATGTGGGACCTCACCGCCCCCCGCCCCGGCCGCCCCCTCGTCTCCTTCGACGTCAACCACCGGCCCGGCCTGTGGCGCGACGGCAGCGCCCCCGACGTCCTCCTCGAACTCGCCCGCCGCGCCGACCTCGTCTTCGTCGGCGCCGACGAGGCCAAGGCGCTGTGGGGCCTGAAGGGCACCGGGGCCGTCACCGAACTCATCGACGGCCCCGCGACCGTCGTCCTCAAGCTCGGCAGGGGCGGCGCCTACGTCGTCGACCGTCGCCCCGAGTCCTTCGCGGACATCGAGGACGCCGACGGCGTCGGCCACCTCGAACGCCCGCCCCGCGTCGACGTCGTCTCCACCGTCGGCGCCGGCGACGCCTTCGCCGCCGGCTTCCTCTCCGCCACCCTCCGCGACCTCCCCCTGCCGACCCGGCTCCGGCACGGCCACCTCATGGCCGCCGCCGCCCTCACCGTCCCCGGCGACCTGGCACGGCCACCCCGCCGCGCCCACGCCGACCGGCTGGCCGCACTCGACACCGCCGCCTGGGGGACACTTCACCTCGGCCCCGGCTGGACGGGGGACGACCAGGAGGTCCCCGGCGGGACGGGGGACGACCGACAGGTCCCCGGCCGCACGGGGGACGACCAGGAGGTACGTACGCCATGAGCCAGACCGTCGACCGGGCGCTCAGCATCCTGCCGCTGCTCGCCCAGGGCCCCGCCGACCTCGGGCAGGTCGCCGAACGGCTCGGCGTCCACAAGTCCACCGCCCTGCGCCTGCTGCGCACCCTCCACGAGCACGGCCTCGTCCACCGGCAGCAGGACCAGCGCTACCGGCTCGGCGCCCGGCTGTTCGCCCTCGCCCAGGAAGCCGTCGAGAACCTCGACATCCGCGAGATCGCCCACCCCTACCTCGCCGCCCTCAACGAACGCATCGGGCACACCGTCCACCTCGCCGTGTACGAGGAGGGCGAGGTCCTCTACATCGACAAGGTCGAGAGCCGCTACCCGGTCCGCATGTACTCGCGCATCGGCAGGCCCGTCGCGATCACCGTCGCGGCCGTCGCCAAACTGCTCCTCGCCGACCTCCCCGAGGCCGAGCGCCGCGCCGTCGCCGCCAAGCTCGACTACCCCCCGTACACCCCCCGTTCGACGCCGAACGCCGCCGCCTTCCTCAAGGAGCTGGCGGCCGTACGCGAACAGGGGTGGGCCACCGACCTCGGCGGCCACGAGGAGTCCATCAACTGCGTCGGCGCGCCCATCCGCGGCGCCGACGGGCGGGTCGTCGCCGCGATGTCGGTCTCGGCGCCCAACGTCGTCGTCACGGCCGAGGAACTCCTCTCCCTCCTCCCGCAGGTGCGCCGCACCGCGGACGCCATCAGCCGCGAGTACTCCGGCACCGCCCCGACGAAGGAAGCAGAGGAACCGACCGCATGACCGAGAAGACCGCGATCACCCCCGCCACCCACACCGCCCCGCCCGCGAAGTTCTCGCACGGCGTGCGCAAGGGCAACATCCTCCAGGTCGCCGGCCAGGTCGGCTTCCTCCCCGCCGTCGAGGGCCAGGCCCCGACCGTCGCCGGCCCGACCCTGCGCGAGCAGACCCTCCAGACCTTCGCCAACGTCAAGGCGATCCTCGAAGAGGGCGGCGCGAGCTGGGACGACGTCATGATGATGCGCGTCTACCTCACCGACGTGGACCACTTCGCCGAGATGAACGCGATCTACAACCAGTACTTCGAGGACCAGAACCTCAAGGCCCCCGCCTCGGCCCGCACCACCGTCTACGTCGGCCTCCCGGCCGGCCTCCTCATCGAGATCGACGCCCTCGCCGTCCTCGACTGATCCGGCCCCCTTGCCAGGACACGACGGAGCGGGCCGCCCCTCGAAGGGGCGGCCCGCTCGTGTTCGGTGCGGTACCGGTCCGGTGCGGTACCGGTCCGGTGTCGCCCGGCCTTAGAAGATGCCGGTGATCAGGTTGGACCAGCCGGCGTTGCCGGCGAGCTGCGGCGAGCGCCCGCTCGTCGGGCCGCCGGGGTAGGTGAGGAGGCAGCCGGTGGGGCAGAGCCTGCTCGTCCAGTTGCCCGACCCGTCCACGTAGTCGACGGGGGTGTCGGGGTCGGCGGTGGTGGTGGCCCACCAGTCGCCGTACTCCTCGCCCGGCGTGGGGACGAACTGCTTGAAGTTGTACGTCTTGTTCGTGCCCTCGTCGTTCACCGTGACCGAGGTGCTCTTCACGGTGCCCTGGATGTTGCCGGGGGAGGTGAGGTACGGACGGGCGTTCCAGCCGCCGGTGCCGTAGATCGAACGCGTGCCCAGCTTGTAGCCGGTCGGGCACTCGGGCTTGTTGAGGCAGCCCGGGTAGAGGTAGAGCTTCCCGTCACCGGGGTAGCGGCCGACGATGTCGCCGACGCCGTCGCCGTTCAGGTCGTCCATCGCGAGGTTCGTGAAGTCCCGCCAGCCGCCGGTGCCGATGACGACCGGGTGGGCGAAGTCGAACGGGTCGGTCTGGTCCTGGCCGCCGCCCGCGATCGCACGGCCGCTGTAGAGCAGCAGCTCGGCGTTGGCACAGGTGGAGCCTTCCCAGACGCACTCGACGGTGATGAGGTCGTTGCCGGCCTTGCCGTCGATGTTGCCCGGCATCACGATCTGCCGCAGGCCCTTCCAGTCCGCCTGGGACGGGTGGGCGAGCTCCTGGCGGGCGTAGACCCACGGGGAGCCGAGGCCGTTGCCCGGGTACAGGTAGAGCCGGTTGTCCGACAGGCGGACGAGGAAGTCCTCGTAGCCGTCCGGCGTGGCCGTCGGGCTGCCGAAGCCCTGGAGGTCGCCGCGGTGGCCGATGAGCGCGCCGCCCCAGCCGCCGGTGCCCACCTTCATGGAAGCCGACATCGAGGTCAGCGTGCCGGTGCCCTTGTAGGTCAGCAGCTCGCCGTCGGGGTTGGTGGCGACGAAGTCGGCGAAGCCGTCACCGTTCAGGTCGCCGCGGCGGTCCTGCGGGTACGTGCCCGGCGTGACCGGGGTGACGCCGGCGTCGTAGACGAACTCCGACTTCTCCGTGGACAGCACCACGGTCTCGTCGCCGCCGTCGACCGGCGAGTGGTTCCCCGCGGCGTCGTACGCGACGACGTACAGGGTGCTCGACGGGTAGCCGGACGGCGTGACCGTGACGGTCGCGCTGTTGGCGGCGTCCGTACCCGCGTTGACCCAGGTGCCGTTGGCGCAGCGAGTGCTGGAGACGGACACGAAGTGGTCCATCGCCCAGCAGTAACCGGCCACGTCGGAGACGGTGTTGGTGAACTTGAGCTGGACGGGCTTGCGGGCCTGGTACTTGTCCGTCGCCTGGCCCGCCGCGGTGCCGTCCGACACGTCGAAGACGGAGACCGGAAGGTTCGGGCCGACGCGGTCGACGGTGAAGGAGCAGGACGCGGTCGGGGCCGAGGCGCTGCCGGTGGCCTCGTAGTCCGCCGCGTAGACCGACCAGGTGTACGTGCCGTTCGGCAGGTTCCTCGCGGGCATGGTCACCGAGGCCGTCTGGCCGCTGGTGACCCGCTTCCAGTGGGTGTTCGGCGTGAAGGAAATCGCCGTGCCGCTGGAGTTCTTGACCGAGAAGATGGCGTCGACGTTGCCGCCGTCCGGGTCCCGGACCTTCGCGGTCAGCGCGATACCGCTGTTGCCGATGGCCGTACCGCAGGGGACGAGCTTGTTGCCGTCACCGGACGCGACCCAGGAGCCCTCGTAGGCCGCGTGGCTGTCGACGACCGGCTTGTAGTTGAACGTGACCTCGAGGACCGGGTTGTTGCGGAACCTCTTGAAGGTGTTCGTGTTGCCCAGGGTCGGGGTCCGGAGACCGAAGACCGTGGTGCCCCAGCTGCCGTTGGCGGCCTGCTGGACGAAGTCCGTCAGCGCCGCGCTCTTGAAGTCGTGGCCGAGGTCTCCGGGGCAGAAGGTGTCGTTGCCGCCGGCGAAGGAGTCGGAGTCGAGCTTGCTGCCCCAGTAGGGACCCTGGTTGGCCCAGGTCGGGGTGTTGGCGATGCCGCCCGCGGACCACAGCTCGGTGGCGCCCGCGTCGGCCACGGTGCAGGTCCAGGTGTGCGTCTGGACGACGGCGAACGTCGCGTCGAGGATGGTCGCGCCGCCCAGCCCGTCCGTGTTCATGGCGAAGAACGAGCGGGTGTTGCCGTCGCCGTTGTAGCCGACCCGCGGCTCGTCGGCGGGCGTCGACGAGTTCCAGCCCTCCCCGTTGGGGTAGGCGGCGTTCGGCGTCGCCTCGTAGACGACCGCCCACTTCTCGCGGAAGCCACCGTTGAAGATCGGGTCGATGACCAGCGGGAACTGGTCGGCCGACGACAGCAGCTTCGCGTCCGGGGTGAGCGTCAGCGTGTCACCCGAGACGTCCGCGGCGACCGGGGCGCTGTCTGGCTGCACGGCCGCCGGAGCGGCGTCGGCGGCCGAAGGCGCCTTGGAAGCCGACGTGGACTTCGTCTTCGCGGCGTTCCGCTTCTCCTCCGGACCGGACTTCGGCTGCTCCCACATCTTCGGCCCGGGGGCGCTGAAGACGGTCTCGCCGTTCTTGTCCTTGGCCACGAGCTTGCCGCCCGCGCCCTCGGTGAGCGTGACGCCCTGCGCCTGGACGCCCATCCTGATGCTGCGCAGGGCGGGGTTGGCCGCGGCCTCGGCGTTGTTCACGACGAGGTGCTGGGCGAAGCCGTCCACCTCGGCGATCAGCTTCAGGTCCACACCCGGGAGCACCGAGGCGTACGTGGCCGTGTCACCCTCGACGACCGGGGCCGGCAGCGCGGTCGGCCAGGTCAGGGCGAGCTTCTTGCCCTGCTTCACCATCATCGCCAGCGGCTGGCTGCCACCACCGGAGAACGCGATGGGGAACGAGGACGCGGCCGGCGCCACGGAACCGTCCGCCCGCTTCACGAGCCGTGCGTCGACGAGCTGCCAACGCCCTGTGGAACGCGTCCACTTGGGCTCACCGTAGCTGCGGCGGGTCGTCGAGCCGTCCGGGTTGGCGAAGTACTCGGCCGTCTCCTCCCTGCGGTCGAGGATCTCCACCCTCTTCCCGGTCCGCTTGGCCTCCGCGAAGGCCGCCTTCTCGAACCGCGCTCCCGGCGCCGCCGCGTCCTCCGCTCCCTGGACCGCGGTCGCCCCGGCCCCCGAGAGGGCGAAGGCCGCACTGCCGGGCAGGACAGCCGAGAGGGGCAGGGCCATGGACGCGGCTATCGCCAGAGCGACTGCTCCGCGGCCGCGTCCGGGTCTCTTCGTGCTCATGCTCTGGAATGCCTTTCCGGAGGACTCAGCTGACTTTTCAGTGATAACGGAATTCTGGTCCCTCCTGGCGCCGGACTCTATCCCGACAGATGGCTCATCGGTAAAGCCCTTTCGTGGCGCGATTGAGCACCCATGGCCTCCCGTGGGCATCCCGAATCAAAGCGGAATGTCCCTCTCCGGAGTGCGGAGGGCCCGCCACGGGTGAGGATATGCCCCATGATCGTTCACAAAACCCCTGGTTGAGTGGTTGGTCATGCTTGTGGCCAGACGTCACACCCTGGCCACGCGGACCTGACAGATCCCGACCCTGTTTCCTCGCTTTTCCTTGCCAACGGAATATGTCCCCGTGTTGGGTGAGCCTGCTCAAGTGGGTTCACTTACATGTCGGGGTGGGGATTTCGGTGTGGTCGAGTCATGGCTTTGCCATGCCTTTTTTCGGGCGCTCTGACGCGCCAATGAAAAGGCATGCCCAAACAGGAATCGTCGGCCTTCTCGCCGCCGGTCTCAGCATCTCCCTCCTGTCCGCGCCCTCATGGGCCGCGCGCCAGGACGTACCAGGCCCGCCGTCCGCACCGAAGACCCAGTCGGTCGACGGAACCGACTTCTTCCCGGCCGGTCTGCGCAAGCGGCCCGCGCCCTCCCCGTCCTGGCAGGCGCCTCCCGTCACCTGGCCGGGTGCCGCTTCTCGCGAGGTGACCCTGCGCTCCGGCGCGCTCCAGGACGCGACGGTCGCCGGTGTGCCCGTCCGGCTCCGCTCGTCCTCGTCCGCCGCGACCGGGAACGCGACCGCGAGGAGCGCCCCCTCCGCCGCTGCCTCACGCCGTGTGGAGGTCTCGGTCAAGGACCGTGCCACCGCCCGCAAGGCCGGTGTCGAGGGTCTCCTTCTGTCCCTCCGTTCCGACGCGGCCTCCTCCGGCCGTCTCGACGTCGAGGTCGACTACGCCTCCATCCGTGGCGCCTTCGGGGCGGGCTGGGCCTCGCGCCTGCGGCTGGTCACCCTCCCCGCCTGTGCGCTGACGACGCCCGCGAAGGCCGAGTGCCGCAAGCAGACCCCTCTGGCGACGGAGAACAACACCGCCGGCAGCACCCTGAGCGCCACCGTCGCCACCCCGGGCTCCAGCTCCCTCGCCAAGACCTCCGCGGCGTCGGCGGCGGGCGGGTCGGGTGCCACGCTCCTGGCCGCGACCGCCGGCGCTGAGGGCGCCGACGGTTCGTTCAAGGCGACGTCGCTGTCGCCGTCGGGCTCGTGGTCGGCGGGCGGGAACTCGGGCGGGTTCGGGTGGAGCGTTCCCCTCGGGGTCCCGGCGGTCCCCGGCGGGCTCGTACCGAAGGTGGAGCTGTCGTACAACTCCTCCTCCATCGACGGGCGTACGGCCTCCACGAACAACCAGTCCTCGTGGATCGGTGAGGGCTGGGAGTACTCGCCCGGCTACATCGAGCGCTCCTACGCCTCCTGTGAGAACGACAAGCAGGGCGGCAACAACACCGCCAAGACGAGCGACATGTGCTGGAAGTCCGAGAACGCGACGCTGTCGCTGAACGGCTCCTCCAACTCCCTCGTCTGGGACGCGACCAAGCAGACCTGGAAGCTCCAGGGGGACGACGGCTCGCGCATCGAGCGGATCTACGACACCGCTCCCAACAACTCCGGTGACGAGGACTCCGAGTACTGGAGGGTGACCACCCTCGACGGCACCCAGTACTGGTTCGGCAAGAACCACCTCCCGGGCTGGGCGGCAGGCAAGACCGAGACCAACTCCGTCTTCTCGCTCCCGGTGTACGGCAACCACAGCGGTGAGCAGGGCAACGGCACCGACTACGCCTCCTCGGCGGAGCAGCAGGGCTGGCGCTGGAACCTGGACTACGTCGTCGACCCGCACGGCAACGCGATGGCCCTCTACTACACCAAGGAGCAGGGCTACTACGCGCAGAACAACAAGATCGACGCCCCCACGGCATACACCCGTGGCGGGTACCTGAACCGGATCGACTACGGCCTGCGCGTCGGCGAGGTGTACTCGGAGCCGAACCCGGCCGGTCGGGTCACCTTCACCACTGCACCGCGATGCACGGCCACGGACTGCGCCTTCACCGAGGCCAACGCCACCAACTGGCCCGACACCCCCGTCGACCTCGACTGCACCTCCGGCACCCAGTGCCTCCAGGCGTCGCCGTCGTTCTGGACCAAGCAGCGTCTGACCAGCATCAACACCTTCGCCCTCGCCGGTACGACGATGCAGCCGGTGGACACCTGGGCACTGGCCCAGTCCTTCCCGGCGACGGGTGACACCTCGACGCCCGCGTTGTGGCTGGACTCGGTGCAGCGCACCGGCAAGGCGGGCGCGCTCGCCGACATCACGCTGCCGAAGACGGTGTTCTCCGGTGAGCTGATGGCCAACCGTGTGGACGCGGCCGAGGGTCGCCCGGCCCTGAACCGCAAGCGGATCACCGCCGTGACGAACGAGACCGGCGGCCAGACCGTCGTCACGTACAGCGCCAAGGAGTGCACGCCGACGACGCTTCCCGCAGCGGCGGACATGAACAACAAGCGCTGCTACCCGTCCTGGTGGACCCCGGACGGGTACGTCGAGCCGGTCAAGGACTGGTTCCACAAGTACCTGGTCACCCGGATCGACGAGAACGACACCACCGCCGGCAGCGGTTCGCCGTCGAAGGTGACGACGTACGAATACGCCAACGGACCCAACTATCGCCGTGACACGGGCGAGTTCACCCTCGACAAGAACCGCACGTGGAACGACTTCCGCGGCTACGGCACCGTGCGCACGTACGTCGGTTCGACGAACCGGGTGAAGACCGAGAAGACGTACTACCTCGGCATGGCCGGCGACACCCTCGCCGACGACAGCCCGCGCCCGGGCCTCTCCATCAACGGCGTCGCCGACCGCAACGACTTCGCCGGACGCGTCGCGTCCAGCGCCACGTACGACAAGGACGGCACGGGCGGGAAGATCGTCTCCAAGACGACCTACACCCCCTGGGAGTCCACCGCGACGGCCACCCAGACCGTCAAGGGCATCACCGACCCCGACAAGCCCAACGACCCCGCACCCACCCGTCCTTCGAAGAACTCCTACCTCTCCGGCACCCTGACGGAGAAGGCGAGCACCCTCCTCGACGACGGCACCACCTGGCGCACCCTGACCACGACCCGCGACTACGACACCACCTACGGCCTCGTACTCAGCGAGACCGACGACGGCGCCGGTATGGCGGAGGCCAGGAGCGCCTGCACCAGCTACGTCACGCCGGACACCACCAACTGGCTCATCAAGTACCCGAGCGAGGTCGTCACCACCAGCCAGGGCGGGTGCAGGACCTTCGGGGACAACGTCACCAGCCGCTCGCGGAGCTACTACGACGGCAAGCCGCTCGGCGCGGCCCCGGCTCCCAACGGCGCCAACGTGACGAAGACCGAGCAGGCATCGGTGGGCAGCGCGCAGGGCGGTGCCGGCTGGGAGACGGTCTCCCAGACCACGTACGACGACTACGGTCGCGCGGCGACGGTCAAGGGCCAGGACGGCCAGCCGGTCACGACCACCTACGAACCCGACGCCGGCGCACAGCCGACGAAGGTGACGGTCGCCAACGTCAGGAACCACACCACCTCGACCACGTACGACGGCCTGCGCGGCCTGGCTCTCACCACGACCGACGCCAACAACCGGACCGCGACGAGCGAGTACGACGCGCTCGGCCGCCTCACCAAGGGCTGGAGCACGGGCCGGGCGAAGACGCTGGACCCGAACGCGACGTTCACCTACAACCTGTCCGGCACCGTTCCCTCGACCGTTGTCAGCAAGAAGCTGTACGAGGACGGCCTGTGGGGCACGTCGACGGCGTTCTTCGACTCGCTGCTGCGGCCCCGGCAGACCCAGTCCGACGCCATCGGCGTCGTGGGCCGTGTCGTCAGCGACACCTTCTACGACAGCCACGGCCGGGCGTACCTGACGAACGCGCCGTTCCACAACAGCACCGCGGTGTCGACGACGGCCATGCTCGTGGTCACCCCGAGCCAGATCCCGCAGGCCGTCGAGACGCAGTACGACGGCCAGGGCCGGACGACCGCGAGCATCCAGCTCTCGCTGAACGTGGAGAAGTGGCGCACCAGCACCACCTACGGCGACTACTGGTCCGCGGTCGTCCCGCCGGCCGGCGGCACCGCCACCCTGAGCCTGACCGACGTGCGCGGCCGCCCGGTCGAGCAGCGTCAGTACAAGGACCGCAACCCGCTCATCGGCGCGGCCGCGACCCAGTACGAGAAGATCGTCCGCACCTACAACGACGCGGGTCTGCTCGCGTCGATCACGGACCCCTCGGGCCGTAACTCGTGGGAGTACACCTACGACCTCCGCGGTCGCCAGGTGACGATGAAGGACCCCGACAAGGGCGAGAGCACCACCCACTACGACACCGACGGCCGCGCCGACACGGTCACCGACCCGCGCGGCACCCTGGCCACCACCTATGACGAGCTGGGGCGTAAGACCAGCCTGCGTACGGGGTCGGTGACCGGTACGAAGCTGGCGACGTGGACGTACGACACGGCGACCGGCGGCAAGGGCATGCCCGCGTCCTCGTCCCGTTTCGACTCCTCGATCACGGCGAACGCCGAGTACAAGAGTGAGGTCACCGGTTACGACACGGCGGGCCGGGCGACCGGCACCAAGGTGACCGTCCCATTGGTGACCGGTGAGGAGCTGCTCGCCGGCACCTACACCGTCGCGACGACCGCCACACCGGTCAGCGGCCTTCCGGCCACGACCGCGTACTCCACCTCCAACACCAACGCGACCACCGCACTGCCCGCCGAGACCGTCACGAACCACTACGGCTCCCGGGACATGCTCGGCATCGTCGACGGCACCCTCAACCAGGCATACCTGCGCGGCGCCGGCTACACGCCCTTCGGCGAGCTCGCCCAGGCGCAGCTCGGCAACATCGGCAAGCTCGTCACTCAGACGCTCAGCTACGAGACGTCCACCCGCCGCCTGATCAAGAACCAGGTCGATCGCGAGGCGACCGGTCCGGCGACGCCGTCGAACATCACGTACAGCTATGACCCGGCCGGGAACATCACCACCATCCGGGACGCGCAGACCGACGGCACCGTCGTCGACCAGCAGTGCTTCGGCTATGACTGGGCGCGACGTCTGGCCGAGGCGTGGACCTCCGGGGACGCGTGTGCGACCAAGCCCGTCAACGGGACCGGCACCCCGAACCTGGGCACGGTCGACCCGTACTGGACGTCCTGGACCTTCACCGACACCGGCCAGCGCAAGACCGAGACCCTCCACAAGGCCGGTCCCATCACGGCGAACACCACCCGCACCTACAGCTACCCGACCACCACCGGCGCGGCCCAGCCGCACGCCGTCCGCTCGGTGACGGCGAGCGGTGGAGTGACCGGGACCGACGCGTACGCGTACGACAACACCGGCAACCTGGAGAAGAAGACTCCGGCAGGCAACGGCCCGGTCCAGGACCTGGTCTGGAACGCGGAAGGCAAGCTCGCCACCTCCACGATCTCCGGCGGCGCGACGTCCTTCCTCTATGACGCCGAGGGCACCCGGATCGTCAAGCGGGAGCCGGCCAACACCACGCTCTACCTGCCCGGTGGCCAGGAACTCGAGCTGATCCGCAAGAGCGACACGGTCCCTGCCGCCAGCATCAAGAACGGCACCCGCTACTACTCGGTCCCCGGCGGCTCCGCGATCCGCACCAGCAGCGACGGCAAGGTCCGCCTCCTCGTCGCCGACCACCACAACACCAACACCCTCTCCTTCAGCGCGACGACCCTCACCTTCAACCGCCGCAAGACCCTCCCCTACGGCGGACAGCGCGGCGCCGCCCCCGCCTTCTGGCCCGGCCAGAAGGGCTTCGTCGGCGGCGACATCGACACCACCACCGGCCTCACCCACATCGGCGCCCGCGAATACGACCCCAACCTCGGTCAGTTCATCAGCGTCGACCCGATCCTGAGCCTCGATCTGCCCCAAGCCCTCAACGGGTACAGCTACGCCAGCAACACGCCCATCACCTCCTCCGACCCCACCGGTCTCATGGAGGTGTGCGGTGCCTCAGGTGGCGCCTGCTACCCCGACGACTGGAACAACGACGGCACCGCGAACCTCGACGGTAACCGGAGCACCAACAACGACAAGAAGGGCACGAACGGCGGTAACAAGGACGGCAACAAGGGCGGCAACAAGGGCGGCAACAAGGGCGGGAACAAGGGCGGTAACAAGGGCGGTAACAAGGGTGGCAACAAGGGCGGTGGGAACGACTGCGGCTGGGCCGGCTTCCTGTGCGACGCCTGGGACTCCACCGGTGACTTCCTTGTCGAACACCGCGAGATAGTCAGCTTCGGCACCGAACTCGTCGCCGGCATCGCCTGTGGTTCGGCAGCGGTATCCGCAGGCTTCGTCACCGGAGGCGTCGGCTTCGCCGCCGTCGCAGGGTGCGGAGCCGTGGCCGCGGCCGCCGGAGCGGCCGTCAACAACGCACTCGATCCGGGTGCGGACCACAGCCTCAGCGGACAGTTGGCCGGCCAGGGAGAAGCCGCCGTATGGGGTGCGGCCACCAGCGTGGCGACGGTAGGTCTCGGCAAGGCGCTCATCGGCTGCCACTCCTTCCTCCCCGGCACGCAGGTGCTCATGGCGGACGGCTCCACCAAGAACATCGAGGACGTCCAGCTCGGCGATGTCGTCCTCACCACCGACGTCGAGACCGGCAAGAACGAGAAGAAGCCCGTCCTCGAGGTCTTCACGACCGAGTACGACAAGCAGTTCACCAACATCGACGTCGAGACCGACTCCGGCCCGGCCCGCATCGTCGCCACCGACACCCACCCCTTCTGGGTCCCCGCTCTCGGCGAATGGATCGAGGCCGGCGAACTCCAGACAGGGCAGTGGCTCCGCACCAGCGCCGGCACCCACGTCCAGATCAAGGCCCTCAGCCACTACACGAAGCAGCAGCGCACGCACGACCTCACGATCAAGGACATCCACGCCTACTATGTGCTGGCAGGGTCGACGCCGCTCCTGGTCCATAACTGCAACTTCGCGAACGATGCGTTGGAGAGTGGGCACTACCAGAAGCACGTCAATGGCGTGGGGAAGCCGAGCGGAATTGGCGACATGCCGGGATTCCAAGACCAATCCGGCTATCTGACGGGTGCCAGGTCGCTTCTCTGTGGCTGCGCAAAGCCTGGAATCAAGGAAGTCGTCAGAGGGAACGGCGAGATACTGCGTTACGATCCCACGAATAACTACTTTGGAAGCAAGACGGCGACGGGAACGATAAAGACATTCTTCGCGCCCGATACAGGGGCCCAGTACTGGGCTAACGAAGTGGGTAAGGCGGTGCAGGGTGGAGGAAGAGTCACGATTCCGTAGTTGGTTCTCAGCCGAAGCGGTAGTCCTTGGATGGGTCCGCCCCGTCACTTTCACCGAGGCGTTGATGTCGTGGCGTGAACTCGTGAAGCAATGCGCGGCGGGGTACGGATTCGGGATCTATGAGTACGACAACGATCTGGGTATCCGTGATCTCCTGCAGGTTGTCTTCGGGGATGCCGAAGGAGATGCCGCTGAAGTGGACGGAGCGAGGAAGTCGATCGCCGGGATCGACCAGACGTTTCGGGAAGCGCTGGCTCCGGGCCTGCAGATCGGCACGGATACTGAACCGTGGTGGCGAAGAGGCGTTCCGAGAGTCGCAGGAAGTGAACTTGCCGAAGATCTCGCGGAACGGTACGGAGTGCGTGTAGAGGTATCTCCGTAGGTTTGCGACGAAGCCGGGGCCGGTGGGAGTTCTCTCCCGCCGGCCCCGGTTGTCGTTCAGGGGGTCAGGCTGCGCAGTACTGGGACTGTTTGCCGATGGAGCGGTACATGCAGTCGGCGTTTTCGAGGAGTTGGAGGACGGCGTCGCGGTTGCGGGAGGTTTCGCGTTCGATGACCTCGTCGGGGGGGTAGAAGCCGCCGCCGGAGGAGGAGGTGGGGTACATCTCGAAGGTGTAGGCGAAGATGCGCTGGGAGCCCCAGAGGTAGTCGTCGATGGAGCCGTCGGTGATGTAGAGGTCGCTGGACTGCTCGGGGGTGTAGCCGTTGCTGGTGGCCATGCGGCCGCCGATGGTGGCGAAGGCGTCGCGGTCGTCCTGGGTCATGCCGGTGGTGGTGTTGGCGGTGGTCCAGCCGAAGGGCCAGAGGACGAGTTCGCTGTAGGTGTGGAAGTCGATGGCGGCGGTGATCTGCTGCTTGCCGCCGACCACACGGGAGCGGACGAAGTCGGCGACGACCTTCACCTCGGGGGCGGACTCGGGGGCGGTGCCGCGGTAGGTCTCGGAGCTCTTGGTGCCGGAGGAGCCGCCGCAGCAGCCCCACTTGTAGTTCCAGTTCCGGTTGGTGTCGGTGCCGATGTAGGAGGAGCCGGAGTTGGGCTGCCGGTTCTTGCGCCAGCTGCGGTAGGAGCCGGAGGCGATGTCGTACTCGCCGCCGTCGGGGTTGAGGTCCGGGACGATCCAGATCTCGCGGCCGTTGACGGCGTTGGTGATGCGGGTGTCGGTGCCGTAGCCCGCGCCGAGTTCGCGCAGCAGGTAGAGGGCCATCTCGACGGTGAGGTGCTCGCGGGCGTGCTGGTGGTGGGTGAAGAGGACCTCGGGCTCGTTCTCGTCGGTGGCGACGTTGTCGCTGATCTTGATGGCGACGATGTCCCGGCCCTGGTAGGACTTTCCGATGACCTGCTTGCGCATGATGGAGGGGTACGCGGCGAGGCGCTGGTCGATCTCCGCGTTCGCTTCCGCGTAGTTGTGGTACCTGGCGTCGGCGGAGGGGAAGTCGAGCGGGCCCGCCGTATTGGCGCCCTCGGTGTTGCGGTTCGGCGGTCCGGGGAGCGCGATCGGCTTGTAGCCGAGGGCCTTGAGGTTCGCCAGCTGCGCGGTGTTGGCGCTGACGACGACCGAGCGGGCGTCGACCTCGTCGATCGAGACGCCGGTGGCGGTGAGCGCGGTGCGGGCGGCCGGGGTGGAGGGTCCGGCGACCTCGTACTGCCGGATCACCTCTTCGGCCCCCGAGGCGATACGGGCGGCGGTCGGCGCCGGGTCGGCCCCGGCGGGTGTCGCGAGGGCGGAGAGGGGCGCCGCGAGGGCGAGCGCCACGAGGGCCGCGAGAGTGGCGGACCTTCTTCCGCGGGTGGGACGTCGCATGGTGTCTCCTGGGTGGGGAGTGTGGGGGAGTGCGACAAACTCGTGCGGGTGTCCGGGCACATGGTGGGGCTATGTCATGGACCGGTCAAGATGGCGAGTTCGGCCATACTGTCCCGCGTGGGGACCCTCATCGGTAGATACGTCATCGAGCACAAGCTAGGCGAAGGCGGCATGGGCACCGTCTATCTGGCGCGATCGCGCGGCGGGCGTGCCGTCGCCGTCAAGGTCGCACGGCCGGAACTCGCCTCCGACCCGTCCTTCCGCGCCCGCTTCCGCGCCGAGGTCGCGGCCGCCCGTCAGGTCGGCGGCTTCCACACCGCGCAGGTCGTCGACGCCGACCCCGACGCCGAGGCGCCCTGGCTCGCCACCGCCTACATCCCCGGCCCCACCCTCGCCGCGCTCGTCACCGCCGAGGGCCCGATGCCGGAGGACCGGCTGCGCTCGCTCGGCGCCGCGCTCGCGGAGGCCCTGGAGGCCATCCACGCCTGCGGGCTCGTCCACCGCGACCTCAAGCCCGGCAACATCGTGATGGCCCCCGACGGGCCCCGCGTCCTCGACTTCGGCATCGCCCGCGCCCTGGAGTCGACCCGGCTCACCGCCACCGGATCCGCCTTCGGCACCCCCGGCTACCTCGCTCCCGAGCAGGCGCTCGGCGAGGAGGTGACGGGAGCCGCCGACGTCTTCGCCCTCGGCGCCGTCCTCGTCGCCGCGACCGGCGGGCGCCCGTTCGGCGACGGTACGCCGATGGGGCTCATGTACCGCTCCGTGCACGAGGCCCCCGACCTCGGCACCGTGCCCGCGTCCCTCCACGACCTCGTGGCGCGCTGCCTCGCCAAGGACCCGTCCGAACGGCCCACCCCCGACGAGATCCTGGACGCCCTGGGCGAGAACGGACGCGCCCCGACCACCCCCGACCCCCGCCAGTGGCTGGCCACCGTCGTCGACACGCCGGCGAGTCCCGTACCCACCGTCGACACGCCCGCGAGTCCCGCGCGCGCCGTCCACACGCCCGCGACTCCCGTACCCACCGTCGACACTCCGGCGACTCCCGCACCCGTCGTCCACACGCCCGCGACTCCCGTACCCGCGGTCGACACCCCGGTGACCCCCGTGCCCCCGCAGGCCGGGCCCCCCGCGGTTGCGGCTCCCGCCGTCGACGCGCCCGTGACCCCCGTACCCCCGTGGCCCGGCGTGTCGCAGCCGGCTCCCGTCGTCGACGCGCCGGTGTTCCCTGTGCCCCCGCAGGCCGCGGTCGCGCCGCCGGCGCCCGTAGCGGGGCCGGGCTGGGCGCCGCCGCCGCCTTCGCTTCCGCCGCAGCCCGCGCCGGAGTTCGTGGCCGCGGACCGGGTGTCCGGGATCGTCGTCGACGGCGGAGGGGTGCACCTCCAGCTGTTCGGCGAGGAGGCGGAGTTCGCCTGGACGGAGATCGTGGGTGTGGAGTACTGGCCGACCCGGCGCGGCCGGGGACTGCGCATCGCCGTGTCGCTGCGCGCGGGCGGCGGCACGTACACCTGCGAGCTCGACGGGCGCCGCGCCGTCCGGATCGACGAGTGGGCCGCCCGGCTCGGGGCGGTCCTGGCCCACTACCTGCCGCCCCGCTGACCGCGTACGCGAGAGCGGGAACGGGAGCGAGAGCGGGAACGGCGCCGCGCCGCCGGGGGAGCGGCGGCGCGGCGCGTGGGTGCCGTGACGGCGAGTGTGGCGATGCTGTCGTCACGGCTGAGTGGTGCCGGTGCCGTGACGACAGCCGCGGTTCCGCCGGGGTTACGGCAGGTTGTGGACGTGCGGGCCCACCGCGTTCGACCAGGCGTTGCCGGCGGTGGCGTCCCAGTTGGTCGACCAGGTCATGGCGCCGCGCAGGGTCGGCCATGCCTGGGCGGGCTTGTAGGTGCCGCAGCCGGTGAGCTTGGTGAGGCAGTCGAGGGCGTTCTTGACGACCTGGGGGTCGACGTAGCCGCTGCCCGCGCCCCGGGTGGAGGCGGGGACGCCGAGGCCGACCTGCGACGGGGAGAGGCCGCCCTGGATCTGGATGCAGGCGAGCGCGGTGAGGAAGTCCACCGAGCCCTGGCTGTAGACCTTGCCGTCGCAGCCGAGCATCGAACCGCTGTTGTAGTACTGGGTGTTGACGACCGTGAGGATGTCCTTCACGGCGAGCGCGGCCTTGAAGTACTCCGTGCCGGTGGACTGCATGTCGATGGTCTGCGGGGCCATCGTCAGGACCAGGCCCGACCCCGCCTTGGCGGACAGCTGGTGCAGCGCCTTGGAGAGGTAGGTGGAGTTGATGCCGTGCTCGAGGTCGATGTCGACGCCGTTGAAGCCGTACTCCTGCATCAGGGCGTACGCGCTGTCGGCGAAGGCGGTGGCGCTGGCGTCACTGTTGATCGTGACGTTGCCCTTCTCGCCGCCGACGGAGATGATCACGGACTTGCCGGCCGCCTTCTTGGCCGCGATGTCGGCCTTGAAGTCGGCGACCGAGGTGTAGCCGACGGCCGGGTCGAGGGTGAAGGTGATCTGGCCGGGCGTGGTGGTGGAGTCCGCGAAGGAGACGGCGATGATGTCGTACGCCGCCTGGACGTCCCGCAGCTTCTGCTTGGCGGCGCCGTTGTCGAAGTTCTGCCAGTAGCCGGTGACGGCGTGCTTGGGCACGGCCGGGCCGGGGCCCGGGTCGGTGGCCTTGGAGGTGCGCGCGGTCACGGCGGTGGACTTGGCGGACTCGCCCGCCGTGTTCGTCGCGGAGACCTGGAACTGGTACGCGGTGTCGGCGGTGAGCCCGGTGACGGTGGTGGACGTGCCGGTCACCGTCTGGGGGTTGGCGCCGTCGCGGTAGACCTTGTAGCCGGTGGCGCCGGAGACCGCGCTCCAGCTCAGGGGGACGCTGGACGAGGTGGCCGTGCCGGCGGCGAGGCCGGCCGGGGTGGCCGGGACGACCGGGTCGGGGTCCTGGCCGCCGCCGCCGTCGGGGCCGTAGACGCTCACGTCGTCCACGAGGTAGGGGGAGGTGCCGTACCAGCCGTGGGTGTAGATCTCGACCGAGGTGGTGCTCGCCCCGGTGGTGAACGTCGTGGTCAGCTGCTTCCACGAGGGGCTGTCGGGCGTCCAGGTGGAGACGGTGCCGGTGCCGGTCCCGGTGTTGTTCGCGCCGAGGTAGGCGTAGCCGCCCTGGACCCAGGCGCTCAGCGTGTACGTCGAGTTGGGCTTGACGGCCACGGTCTGCACGCACTTGGCGTTGTCGAGTCCGGCCGGGGTGGCCTTGAGGGCGCCGGCGCCGGTGCGGACCGGGGAGGAGACGGCGGCGCCGCTTCCGGCGGAGCAGGTCCAGTTGGCGAGGCCGTTCTCGAACCCGGCGTTCTTGGCGACGTTGACGTCCGCCGCCTGCGCGGTGCCGGCTCCGCCGACGAGGACGAGCCCGGAGCCGACGGCGAGCGCGAGGGCTCCGCCGAGCCATCGACGGCCGTGCGGTCGGGTGGTGGTGCGGTCCACGTGCATCCTCCGGTGGGGGAGTTGGGGATGTGGAGGTGCCGTACGTCGTCGTACGGAGGGGCTCGTACGGGGGTACGAGGGAGGTAGGGGGTTTCGACGGTGGCCACCGCTGTCGGAACAAGCTGGTCCAGACCAATCGTGTTGTCAAGACCTCTGGCAATGACCGGTGTTCGGGGGAGGAGGACGCGCGGAGCGGAAACGCGCGGGTGGGACGGGCGCGGGACGGGCCGGCGGGCCCGGGACCGGCCCGAATTTATGGAGTCGGCTTGGCGGATTGTGTGTTCACCACCCCGGGGGACGTGGATAAGGTGCAGAGGCGGTCGCACCCTGCGGTGATGCCGTGAACGCGGTAAGTGATCCGAGGCCCCCGGTGCGACGGAGGCCGGAGGGGACGGGGGAGCCAGACGTGCCGACAGCCATCGCGGTCACCGGCGCCGACCTGGTGCTGCCGCCGACCGATCCCGGGACCCCGAACGCCGCCGTCCTCCCCCCGCCCGAGGGCCGCCCGCTCGACGCCTCCGTCGCCGACATGCAGCAACTCCTCGCCCGCTACGGGCACGTGGTCGTCGTCTGCCCCACCGCCGCCCCCGCCGCCGTCGAGCGCCGCCTCCTCGCCGTCCGCGGACTCCTTGAAAGCGATCGGATCGCCCTGGTCAGGACGGACCTGCCGCCCCTCGGCACGGCCGTACTCGTCCGCCAGCTGCGCCAGCTCGCGGGCTGCGACTTCAGCCCCGGAGTCCTCGCCTCCGCCGCCCGGCTCCTCGCCCACTACATCTACGCCGGCGCCGTCCTCGGCTCCGTCGCACGCCTCGACCGCGTCCCCGTCAGCCTCGGCTCCCACCTCAAGGGCTGGCTGCCCGGCGCCCACTTCGCCGTCCTCGCCGGACCCACCCCGCAGATCGTGCGCCTCGGCAACGGCGAGACCCCCCTCGCCGGACCCGAGTTCACCACCGAACTCCTCCTCGCCCGCGGCCAGCTCCAGACCGACTGGCCCACCACCACCCTCGCCCCCCGGTGGCGGATCGGCGGGCCCGTCCAGGAGGCCCCGCTGCCCGACTCCTCACCCGGCTGGTGGGGCACCGCCAAGCTCGTCGAGTTCGCCGCCTACCTGCCCGATCTCCCCGTGCTCTACCAACTCGTCTCCTCCGTACGGCGCGAGACCTGCCACTGGTGCGGCATGGACCTCATCGGCGACCGCTGCGGCTTCTGCGCCGCCCCCCTCGCCCCACCCGCCCCGCCCGAACCGACGCTCCGCGCGGCCGCCCCGGCAGGCCGCGGCCCCGGCGCGCTCACCGGCCGGCAGGAGGCCCGCGCCCTGGGAGCGGGGCCGCAGCCCGGAGCCCCGGGGCCCGCCGGCACGTACCCCGCGGGCCTGGGGCCGATCGCCCCGCAGCCGGGCCCCGCGGGCCCGCAGTCCGAAGCCCTCGGGGCGGGCGACCACCCCACCAGAGCGCTCGGCCCCTCCCCGCACACGGCCCCCGCCCCGCACACGACCCGCGCCCTGCCGTGAACCGCCCCGGCCGCCCCGTCCGCCCCGGCGCGACACCCCGCACGGCCCACCGCCGACCGGCCCCGTCCGCCGGCGGCACCCGGCCCGTACGGCCGCCCGTCCGTCAGCCCTGTACGGCATCCCGGCCCGTACGACCCCCCGCCCGCCAGCCCCGTCCGTCCGGACCCACGTCTCCGATCGAGGTAGTACGGTCATGAACTCCCGCCAGCGCCGCGGCGTCATCCTGCTGCTGCTGTCCGTCCTGTGCGCGCTCGGCGCGTTCGCCGGCGTGCTCGCCGTCATCAGCGACGTGAACTCGAAGGTCGGCCCGGAGACCACCGCGTACCGGATCACGAAGAACGTGAAGCCCTACACCACCCTGAACGCGAGCCAGTTCGAGAAGATCACCATGCCGAAGCGCTGGCTCTCCCCGACCGCGATCACCGACCTGCGCCGCATCCAGGGCAAGATCGCCGTCACCGAACTCAAGGCCGGATCACTCCTCCAGGAGGACATGATCGTCGACCGGCCGGTGCTCCAGCCCGGCCAGCAGGAGATCGCGATCATGATCGACGCCGCCACCGGCGTGGCCGGCAAGATCACCGCCGGAGCCACGGTCAACATCTACGCCACCTTCGCCGGCGAGAAGAAGGGCGACCCGTCCCAGTCCCGGATGATCGTCGCGGGCGCCCGCGTCCTCGACGTCGGCAAGCTCACCCCCATCGGCGAACGCTCCGGCAACACCACCCGCACCGGCGGCGCCGAGGCCGTCCCCATCAGCTTCGCCCTCTCCACGCTCGACACCCAGCGCGTCGCCTACGCGGAGTCCTTCGCCGAGCACGTACGCCTCGCCCTCGTCGCCCCCTCCACCGGCGGAGCCCCCGCCGACCAGCGCGACCGCACCTACACGCTCGACAAGGACAAGTGAGGCCGGTATGAGCACCAGGATCCTGCCGGCCGTCGGCGACCCCGACGCGGCCCGGTCCGTCATGACGCTGCTCAGCCAGCTGCCCGACGCCGAACCCGCCCCGCCGGTCACCGACTCCACCCAACTCGTCGACGCCCTCGCCCGCCTCGCCGCCGTCTCCCTCGACGAACTCCCCGAGGTCGTCCTCGTCCACGAACGGATCGGCCCCGTCCCCGCGCTCGAACTCGTCCGCGAGGTCGCCCTCCGCTTCCCCGCCGTCGGCACCGTCCTCATCACCGCCGACGCCAGCCCCGTCCTCTTCTCCGCCGCCATGGACTCCGGCGCCCGCGGCCTCGTCACCCTCCCGCTGGGATACGAGGAACTCGCCAGCCGCGTCCAGGCCGCCGCCCAGTGGTCCACCGGCGTCCGCCGCCACCTCGGCACCGGGGCCGACCGGCCCACCGGCCCCGGCGGCACCGTCGTCACCGTCAGCGGCGCGAAGGGCGGCGTCGGCACCACCGTCACCGCCGTCCACCTCGCCCTCGCCGCCCGCGCCGCCGGACGCAGCGTCGCCCTCGTCGACATGGACCTCCAGAGCGGCGACATCGCCTCCTACCTCGACGTCCAGTTCCGGCGCTCCGTCGCCGACCTCGCCACCATCGCCGACATCTCGCCCCGCGTCCTCCAGGACGCCGTGTTCGTCCACGAGACCGGCCTCTCCCTGCTCCTCGCCCCGGCCGAGGGCGAACGCGGCGAGGAGGTCACCGACCGCGCCGCCCGCCAGATCGTCAGCGCCCTGCGCGGCCGGCACGAGGTCGTCGTCGTCGACTGCGGCTCCCAGCTCAACAGCGCCAACGCCGCCGCCATCGAGATGGCCGACACCGCCCTCCTCGTCACCACCCCCGACGTCGTCGCCGTCCGCGCCGCCAAACGGACCGTCCGCATGTGGGAACGCCTCCAGGTCCGCAAGGCCGAGGAGACCGTCACCCTCGTCAACCGCCACCACCGCTCCACCGAGATCCAGCCACCCCTCGTCCAGAAGATCACCGGCACCCGCATCGCGGGCGTCGCCGTCCCCGCCCACTTCAAGGAACTCCAGGCCGTCGTCGACGCCGGCCGCCTCCACGAACTCGACGCCAAGTCGACCGTCAAGCAGGCCCTCTGGGCCCTCGCCGGCGAACTCGGCCTGGCCGGCGCCCCGGCCGCCGAAGCCCCCGGCAAGCCCGGAAAGCAGCTCGCCCGCGCCGGCGACCGGGGCTCCCTCGGCCTGCGCCGCCGCACCGGAGGACGCTGACCCATGGCCGCGATCCGGGACGACGACAGAGGGCAGGTGGCGGTCGAGTTCCTCGGCATGGTGCCGCTGATCCTGCTCACCCTCGCCCTGCTCTGGCAGGTCGTCCTGGTCGGCTACACGTACACCCTCGCCGGGAACGCGGCGGACGAGGCCGCCCGCGCGGCGGCCGTCGGCGACGACTGCTCCGAAGCCGCCCTCCGCCACCTCGACGGAGCCTGGAAGAGCGGCGCGGAGCCGGCCTGCTCCCGAGGCGGAGGCATGGTCACCGCGGTCGTCACGATCCGGGTTCCCGTGCTCTTCCCCGGCGTGGGCGGACTCTTCCCGGTGAAGGCGAAGGCCGCCGCCGTGGACGAGGAGGGCATGCGGCCGTGAACGGCGACCCGCGCCCGGGGCGGCGCGACCGGGGCCAGGCAGCCATCGAGTACCTCGGCTTCCTGCCCATCCTGCTGCTCGTCGGACTCGCCGGGTTCCAGCTCGGCGTCGCCGCGTACGCCGCCCAGCAGGCGGGCACGGCGGCCCGCGCGGCGGCGAGAGCGGCGAGCAGCGACACCGAGGACGGGCCCGACCCGGAGACCGTGGGCCGCGCGGCCGCCGACTGGGCCACCTCCGTCTCCGTCACCGAGGGCGGCGGCGAGGCCGTCGCCACCGTCACCGTCCGCATCCCCTCCGTCGTGCCCTTCTGGAGCTTCGGCGACGTCACGAAGACCGCCACCATGCCCCTGACCGAGACGACCCAGGAGGGCCGGCCATGAGCCTGCGCGCCCGGATCAACGCCCCCGAGGAGAAGGGCGGAGGCGCCGCCGCCCGGGAGGACGGCCACCTCGTCGCGTCCTTCCGCGCCAAGCTCCTGGAGGAGATCGACCTCACCGAGATGTCCGCGCTCGCGGCCGCCGAACGGCGCGCCCGCCTGGAGCGCGTCCTCGGCCACATCATCAGCCGCGAGGGCCCGGTGCTCTCCACCGCCGAACGCGCCCAGCTGATCCGCCGCGTCGTCGACGAGGCCCTCGGGCTCGGCGTGCTCGAACCGCTCCTCGAAGACGCCTCCATCACCGAGATCATGGTCAACGGCCCCGACCAGATCTTCATCGAACGCGGCGGACGCGTCGAACTCCTCCCGCTCCGCTTCGCCTCCCACGAGCAGCTGATGCAGACCATCGAGCGCATCGTCTCCACCGTCAACCGGCGCGTCGACGAGTCCAACCCGATGGTCGACGCCCGGCTCCCCTCCGGCGAGCGCGTCAACGTCATCATCCCGCCGCTCTCCCTCACCGGGGCGACCCTCACCATCCGCCGCTTCCCCCGCGCGTACACGCTCCACGAGATGATCGGCCTCGGCTCCCTCGACGAGCAGATGCTGCTCCTGCTCTCCGGACTCGTCCAGGCCAAGTTCAACCTGATCGTCTCCGGCGCCACCGGCACCGGGAAGACCACCCTCCTCAACGCCCTCTCCGGCCTCGTCCCGGACGGCGAGCGGATCATCACCATCGAGGACTCGGCCGAACTCCAGCTCCAGCAGTCCCACGTCATCCGCCTGGAGGCCCGCCCGCCGAACATCGAGGGCCGCGGCGCCATCTCCATCCGCGACCTCGTCCGCAACTCCCTGCGCATGCGCCCCGACCGGATCATCGTCGGAGAGGTCCGCGGCGGCGAGACCCTCGACATGCTCCAGGCCATGTCCACCGGCCACGACGGCTCCCTCGCCACCGTCCACGCCAACTCCGCCGAGGACGCCCTCATGCGCCTCCAGACCCTGGCCTCGATGTCCGAGGTCAAGGTGCCGTTCGAGGCGCTCCGCGACCAGATCAACAGCGCCGTCGACGTCCTCGTCCAGCTCACCCGGCACCCCGACGGCACCCGCCGCATCACCGAGATCTCCGTCCTCGCCTCCCACGGACGCGAACGGTTCCTCCTCGCCACCGTCTGCCGCTTCCAGGCCCAGCCGCTCGCCGCCGACGGACGGGTGTACGGACGATTCACCTACCACCCGCTGCCCCGCCGCGTCGCCGAACGCCTCTACATGGCCGGACAACCCATCCCGCAGGCGTTCGGCGTCGCCGCCACCGACGCCCACCTGGCCACCCGAGAGGCGGAATGATGACCGACGCCCGTCACGCCACCCGAGTGGGCGCAGCGATGACCGACGCCCGTCACGCCACCCGAGTGGGCGCAGCGATGACCGACGCCCGTCACGCCACCCGAGAGGCGCAGTGATGACCGACCCCTTCTGGCTCACCGCGGGCGTGACGCTGCTCGCCTGCGCCCTCGGCATCACCGGCGTCCAGCTGTACGCGAGCGGCGCCCGCCGCCACGCCGCACTCGTCGCCCGGTTCGACGAGACGGGCGAGCCCGAGGCCGCGGGCCGCCGCCGACGCCGCTTCCGGGGCGTCGACCGGCGCGTCCGCCGGACCGCCCTCGGCCGGAAACTGGAACTCCGGATCGCCGCGACCGGCCTCGACATCACCCCCGGCGAGTTCACCGTGGCCCTCGCGGTGACCGTGGCCGTCCTCTGGACCGTCGGACAGGCCGCGCTCTCCCCGTTCTTCGGCCCGATCTGCGGACTCCTCGGCATCTGGGTCGCCCTCGGCTACCTCAACTGGCAGCGCCAGAAACGCATCGAGAAGTTCATCAACCAACTCCCCGAACTCTCCCGCATCCTGGCCAACGCCACCCAGGCCGGACTCGCCCTGCGGATGGCCCTCAGCCTCGCCGCCGACGAGATGGAGGCCCCCGCAGGCGACGAACTGGAGAAAGTCGCCCAGCAGTTGGCCGTCGGCACCTCCCTCGACGACGCCCTCGGCGAACTCGCCGAACGCCTCCCCTCCCGCGAACTCGTCGTCCTCGTCACCACCCTCGTCCTCGCCAACCGCGCCGGCGGCACCGTCGTCTCCTCCCTGCGCAACCTCACCGAGACCCTGGAGGAACGCAAGGAGACCCGGCGCGAGGTCCGCACCCAGCTCTCCCAGGTCAGCATGACCGCGTACGCCGTACCCGTCATCGGCGTCGGCTCCCTTCTCCTCATCGACAACATGCAGCCGGGCGCCCTCGACCGCATGACCGGCTCGGGCATCGGACAGTTCGCCGTCGTCGCCGCCTTCGCCCTGTACGTGGTCGGCTTCGCCGTCATCCGCCGCTTCTCGAAGATCGACGTATAGGAACGGCCGCCGTGGACCTCCTCCTCGCCCTCCTCGCCGGCCTCTCCGTCGCCGGTGCCTGCTACGGCCTGCGCCTCTACCGCGCCGACGCCCGCCTCCCCGACGACCTCAAACTCGCCCTCGAAGTCGGCGCCACCCGCACCGGCGCCGTCGACTCCGCCGTCGACCGCCTCGGCATGCGCTGGTCACCCGCCGTCCTCCGCCTCATGGGCCCCAAACGCGTCAACGCCGTCCGCCGCCGCATCGACCTCGCCGGCAACCCCGGCGGACTCACCATCGACCGCTACGGGGCACGCCGCGCCGTCTACGGCTTCCTCGGCGCCCTCGGCGGCCTGCTGATGATCAGCAAGGGCTCGTACCTCGTCGCCCTGCTCCTCCTCGCCTTCGGCGCGTTCTGGACCGAGGTCGGCATCTGGTCCGCCGTCCGCATCCGCAAGGACCAGATCGAACGCACCCTCCCCGACTTCCTCGACGTCCTCGCCGTCGTCGTCTCCGCCGGCCTCGGCTTCCGCCAGGCCCTCGAACGCGTCGCCGAGAAGTACGAAGGCCCCTGGGCCGACGAACTCCGCATCACCCTCCGCCAGATGGACATGGGCGTCAGCCGCCGTCAGGCATTCGACGAACTCCGCCGCCGCAACGACTCCGAACAGGTCGCCCAGTTCGTCACCGCCCTCCAACAAGGCGAGGAACTCGGCGCCCCCATCGTCGACACCCTCATCCAGATCGCCAACGACATGCGCCGCACCGACGCCCAGAACGCCCGCCGCAAAGCCGCCAAAGCCGTCCCCAAGGCCACCATGGTCATCACCACCCTCATGGTCCCCGCCACCATGATCCTCCTCGGCGCCGGCCTCTTCCTCGGCACCGGCACCGACTTCGGCTCCGTCACCGGCGAGTGAACCGTCCGCCCACTGACATATTCCGCCGAAACCCCTTCGCCCGCACAACACCATGTGCCACAGTGCGGACTGAGTGTGAGGGAGGTGCAAGTGATGGACCCGTTCGCCCCGGGCGCCGACACCCGTCAACCCACCGCGACCCACCCCTCCCACCCGGCCACCCGGCCCACCCAATGATCCACACGCAGGCGTCTCAACGCGGAGGGGACCACGATGAACGACGCGATGCTAAAAGCCCTCACCAAAGCCAAGCTCCATCTGACCAGCCGCACCCAACCGAAGGACCGCGGCCAGACGGCGGTGGAGTACCTGGGGATCATCGTGGTGGTGGTGGCGATCGTGGTGGCGATCACCGGCACGGATCTCGGTCAGTCGATCAAGGGTGCGATCGCGGAGAAGATTGCCGAGTTGACTGGCGAGTAGCGCGGAGAGGGTCAGGGGACTCCGGGCAGGCGTTTCCCGTCTACATCGCCGCGATCGCGGGCCTCTTGTTCCTGGCCTTCGTCTATTTTGCCGTGGGACAGGCGGCTTCCACTCGCAATGGCGCCCAGACGGCTGCCGACGCCGCAGCGCTCGCAGCGGCTCAGGACGCACGCGAGCAACTGCGCGAAGGATGGCTCGCTGTGATCCTCGACCCCGCGCAGTGGGACAGGTTCGTGCGAGGCGAGGCGTACGTCGACTCTTCGGCGTGCTGGCAAGCGGCCGTGTTCGCGGCCCGGAACGAGGCAGAGTTGTCGGGTAGGGGCTGCGTGCCTCTCTCTGCGGGTGTCGCGGGATTCGGTGTGACGGTACGGACGACGGGCTCGGAGCCACGGCACGCAACTGCTTCTGCTGAAGCGGTGATCGAGCCCCGCTGCACGTTCACGGCATCCGCTCCCCCCACGGAGCCCACGCCCGATCCGACGCCATCCGATGGGGCAGAGGAGGAAGCCCCAATCGAAGGTCTCGTGTGTGACGGTGAATCTTGGGACATCGATCCGGAGAACCCGAGCCTCCCGGACGCTGTCGACCTCTTCGCCGTCCAGTTGTCCGAATGACCGGCGACGACTTCTAAGGAAGAGCGGTAGATGAACGTGCGGGACTCATTGAATCGCCGGAGAGCGGTGGCTGTCGTCGCCTTCGCTTCGGCGGCCCTCCTCGTGACCGGTTGTGGAGCCGAGGAGAAGCCGAGGGCGGATAAGCCCGGCACGACCACCACTGCGCCTGCGAAGACTCAACCGGGGAGCGCGCAGCCAAGTTCTGAGGAACCGGCGGAGGTCGTGGCGGTTCTCAAGGGGCGTAAGGGGCTTGAGCTTGCCATCAACTCGGTTGAACGAGACGCAGGTGGGTTTCTTACGATCAAGGGACTTCTGCGGAACTCCTCAGAGTCGAGCCACGCTGTGCCCCCCCAGACAAGTGGCGACGAGACGGAAGTGGTCAAGCACGGCACATCGTTGGGTGGCGCCACGCTTGTTGACCCCATCGGCAAGAAGCGTTACTACGTTCTGCGGGACACGGATGGGCGGCCTCTGACCACAACGGGTCTTGGTGTCGTATCTGGCGGCGATTCGGTCGACGTCTTCATGCAATTCCCCGCACCCCCCGCGTCCACCGCCGAAGTCTCCTTCCAGTTGCCCACGTTCGAACCCGCCACCCTCAAACTCTCCTGAGGCGACGCCATGACGACGACGAAACGCCGTATCGCCGCGCTGGCGCTCGCTTCCGTGGCGTGGTGGCCGGTGGTTGTGCCGGCCGCGTATGCGGATGATCCGCCGGGGTCGGCGGGGAGTGCGGGGCCGTTGCCGGTGATTGACGCGAACGCGCCGGGGTTGATGCTGCCCGACGGTGCGACGCTCGCGCCTGCGAAGGTTCTGGACATCAAGCAGATCGTGGAGGAGGAGGGCGGGGAGCAGCGGCGGCAGGACACGAATGTGGATGTGACGTTCGCGCTGCAGGCGGAGGTGTTGTTCCCGAAGAACAGTGCGAAGTTGTCGCCCGCCGCCACCGCTCGGATCTTCGCGATCGCGGCGGAGATCAACAGGATGGGGTCGGGGCGGGTCAGGGTGTTCGGGTTCACGGACAACCTGGGGACGTACGAGCACGGGTTGAAGCTGTCGAAGCAGCGGGCGGTGGCGGTGCAGCAGGTGTTGGCGCGGAGTCTGGACCCGGGGACGACGTTCGATATCCGGGGGTACAGCGAGGACTATCCGATCGCGGACAACGGGTCGGAGGAGGGGCGGAAGAAGAACCGGCGGGTGGAGATCTCCTTCCCCCGGACCACGGGCTCGGGTTCGGGTTCGGGTTCGGGCACGGCGCCCTAGCGCGACAGGGCGGCCAGCGCCGCGAGGATCGTGGTGGTCATGCGGTGCGGGTGGTGGAAGACCTCCGTGGCGGTGAAGCGGAGGACGCGGCGGATGTCGGGGCAGGACTGGAGGGCGTTGAAGCGGGCGATGTCGCGTTCGTGGGCGCGGCGGGTGCCGTGGAAGGCGTAGCCCTCGATTTCGACGGCGAGGCCGGCGGGGCGGAAGAGGAAGTCGGGGCGGAGGGGGCGTCCGTCGGGGGTGTGGAGGGTCGGCTGGGATTCGGGGATGAGGCCGGCGTCTCGTATGCGGAGCCGGGCGACGGTTTCGGCGGGGGAGCCGGAGGAGGGTTCTGCCCAGGGGAGCCAGGCGCGGGCGCGGGTCGAGCCGGGGCGGCGGGTGGTGAGTTCGGCGGCGAGGTCGTCGTACCGGAGGAGGGCGCCGCGCCGGACGCCGTCGACGGCGCGTGACGCGAGTGCGGAGTCGGCGGTGACGACGGCTTCCTCGCGGGTGCGGGAGCTCCGTATGAGGTCGGCGACGGTGCGTGCGGGGGTGGTCGTGCGGAGCCCTCGGCGGGTCGTGTGGTCGCGGTCGGTGAGGTGGGTGGTGGTGTGGAGGCGCAGGCGGTGGTCGCGGGTCGGCCTGGCCGGGGGCGGGGCCGTGAAGTGGAGGAGGTCCGGGGGGCCGTCGGTGCCGAGCTGTTCGATGCGGTGGAGGTGTGCGGCGGTTCCGTGGCTGCAGACGAGGTCCGGGCGGAGGTGCTGGAGGGCGGCGGCGTGGACGCGCCAGTCGACCTCTTTGCCGGGGGCGGCCCAGGCGCCCCGGCAGATGCGCTGCCAGCCGTCGCGGCGCAGGCGGGCGGCCAGCCGGCCGGGGGGCCAGCCGGTCGCGACGGCCCGGGCCGTCAGGAGGATCCCGCCTCTGGCGAGGATCGCCAACTCGTACATACGCGCAACGATCCACGGAAGAGGGACACTTCGCACCCCCTGTGGAAAACCCGTCGAAAGACGTCGTCAGGAAAGCGCAAAAGTGGCGGGACGCATGCGCTGAGCGGGAGCATTCTGGACAGATGACGACGAGTCCGAGCGAGACGCCGGGTGCGGCTCCGAGTGTGCAGTTGGTCAGTGATCTCGTCACGCGGATCCCCGAGTTCCGGGACGCCTACGAGGTCCATGTGTTCCATCAGGGCGGTGTGCAGCCGCACGTGTTCTTCTGGGACGTCGTGCAGGACACGGTCCGTTCGTTCCTGGGCGAGTCCCCGGCCGCGGCCGACTGGCGCCGCACGCTCGACTTCCTCGAGGAGCAGATCTGCCGTGGGGTCGTCGGCATCGACGAGGTCATCGTCACGTCCTTCCTCGGTGACCTGCCCTCCCCGCAGGAGCCGGGGCACGGGATCGTGCAGCAGCTCGGCCCTGTCATGGCCGCGAAATTCGGCCGGATAAGGCCACTGGGCTGACCCGGTCCGTCACCCGTCCCCGTCACCCGGTTCCGCCGCGTCGGCCCGTCGTGTCGGTCCGCCGCTCCTGAGGTGCCCGGGGGCCGTTCCGGGTGCCCGGGATAATCGTTTCCATGTCCCGGTCCGTCCTTCCCCGCCCTTCCCGCCCCTCGCTGCCCGTCGGCCCCTCGCCGCTCACCCATGCCCGTACTCCGCTGGCCGCCGCGCTCGGCGGCTATGTCGCCACCCGTCTGATCGGTCTCGCCGTGCTGGCGGTCGTGGCCGGTGTGCAGGGCAAGGACGGGATGCACCGGCTCAGCGGTCGCTGGGACTCTGTCTGGTATGTCCGGATTGCCGAGCATGGCTACGGGTACGAGGTGAGGTTGCCGAACGGCGACGTCCACTCCGATCTGGCGTTCTTTCCGCTGTTCCCGGCGTTGGAGCGGGGGCTGGCGGCGGTGCTGTCGGTCGATGCGGCGACGGCGGGGCTGATCGTCGCGTGGAGTGCGGGGGTGGCGGCGGCCTGGGGGATCTACCGGTGTGGTGCCCATGTCGCCGGGGAGCGGGCGGGGGTGCTGCTCGCGGTGCTGTGGGGGGTGTATCCGACGGCGTTCGTGCAGTCGATGGCGTACACGGAGACGTTGTTCACGGCGCTCGCGGCGTGGTCGCTGTACGCGGTGCTGCGCGGGCGGTGGGTCCTGGCCGGGGTGCTGTGCGCGGCGGCCGGGCTGACCCGGCCGACGGCCGCCGCGCTGATCGCGGCGCTGGGGATCACGGTGGTGGTGACGGTCGTACGGGAGCGGAGGCTGCCGCCGGCGATGGCGGTCGGGGTGCTGGTGGCCCCGCTGGGCTGGCTCGGCTACATCGTGTACGTCGGGGTGCGGGAGGGGAGCGCGACCGCCTACTTCGAGGTGCAGGCGGCCTGGGGGAACTCGATCGACGGGGGTGTCGCCCTCGCCCGGTTCATCGCGGGCCTGCCGTGGCCCGCGGCGCTGGGGCTGTGCGCGGCGCTCGGGCTGCTCGGCCGGCTGGTGGCCCTGTGCGTACGGCAGAGGCAGCCGTTGCCGCTGCTGGTGTACACGATCGGGGTCGTCTTCGTGTCCCTCGTGGGCGCCGCGTACTTCGGTTCCCGGCCGCGTCTGATGATGCCCGCGTTCGGGTTGTTGCTGCCGCCGGCCGTGGCGCTCGCGCGCCTGAGGTCCCGTACCGCCCTGCCGGTGCTGGCGGGGCTGGCGCTCGCCTCCGCCGTGTACGGCGCCTTCACGCTGCTGGGCTCGGGTCCGCCGTGACGTCCACGCGCACGCGTGCACCCGGCCGCAGCCCCCATCCGGCCATGGCGCCCGCCTCCGCCTCCAGGACGTGCCGGCCGCGCGGCCGGAGCATGCCGAGCCGGCCCGGGCGCATCGTGACGACGGAGAGGACCGTGAACGAGCGGTCGAGGTGGGCGACGTCGATCGGGAACCGCATGCCGAAGGTGTGCACGCTGTTCGTCCGCACGATGAGCATCGCCCCGGCGACCCCGTCGCGGCCGAGGAGCCCGCGCCGCCGTGCCCGGTAGGAGGCCGCGATCTCCAGCGACACGTCCTGCGCGTCCGGGGCGGCGAGCGTCCCCGTTCCGTCCTTCCATTTCCCCATGAGCAGGAACGGTAGCCGTACGGACCCCTAGGGTCGGGTCCGTGTACACGTCGATGATCGCCGTCGCCGCGCTGTGGGGGGCCGCCGCCGGGCTGTTCGTGCCTCGGGCGGCGTACCGGCTGGCCGTGGAGCCCGAGGAGCCGTGGCGGGACCGGTGTCCGGCCGGGCACCCGCTGGTGGGGCCCGCGCGCGGATGGCTCGGGGGGCCGGGGCGGCGGGAGTGCGCGACGACGGGCGGGCCGCCGGTCGCCCCGCTGCTGACGGCGGTGGCGTGTGCCGCGCTGGCGGCGGCCACGGACGGGCAGCCCCGGCCCGAGCTGGTGGTGTGGCTGCTGGTGGCGCCCTTCGCGGTCCTCCTCGGCTGTGTGGACGCGCGGGTGCGGCGGCTGCCGGACGTGCTCACGCTGCCGCTCGCCGTCGCGGTCCCGCTGCTGTTGGGCGGGGCCGAGCTTCTGCCGTACGAGGCCGGGTCCTGGCGGCTCGCGCTGCTGGGCGCGGTGACGCTGGGCGGGTCCTATCTGGTGCTGAACCGGATCAATCCGGGCGGTTTCGGGCTCGGTGACGTGAAGTTGGCGGTCCCGCTGGGCGCCGCGCTCGGCTGGTACGGCTGGGGGGTGCTCTTCAGCGGTGCCTTCGCGGGCTTCCTGCTCGGCTCGGTGTACGGCCTCGGTCTGATCGCGCTGCGGCGGGCCGGGCGGTCCTCGACGATCCCGTTCGGGCCGTTCATGCTGGCGGGCGCGCTCCTCGGTCTGCTCCTCGGATCGTTCACCGCGCTGCCCTGAGCGCCCGCGCCGCCGTCCCCGGGGCCCAGCCGCCGTCCCCGGGGCCCAGCCGCCGTCCCGGAACCCCGCCGCCGTCCGCGGCATCCCGCCGCTCCGCGGGTCCGGCGTCCGGTCGGCGGAAGGCGGGGCTCCGGCCGGCCGGGCCGCGTCAACGCCGGGCCCGTCCCGGCCGGTCCCTCTTGGGAGGGACGGAACTCCGCCGCCGCGCCGGGGCGCAAACCCGCCACGGGCCGCCACAGCCCTTGTCCCGCTTGGGATCCGGCGAATCCGGCGGCGTTCGTTCGCCGCACGTGGCGCGCAAGACGACTAGCGAAGGGTTATGGTGGAAACCCCCCCTCGGGCCGGTCCGTATCCCCCCCACGGACCGGCCCGTTTTTCTTTCCCGGGCCCCTCGGGGGTGTCAGCCCCGGCCGGCCCAGATGTTCGTGCCCGCGGTGTCGACCGCGAACGAGTCGATCTCCTTGAGCTCCTCGGCGGTCAGCGGCGGGGCCGCGAGGGCGGCGACGTTCTCCTCCAGCTGGGCGACGCTGGACGCGCCGATCAGCGCCGAGGTCATCCGCTCGTCGCGCAGCACCCACGACAGCGCCAGCTGCGCCAGGGACTGCCCGCGCCGCTCCGCGATGGCGGCGAGGCCCTGCAGGCGTCGCAGTACCTCGTCGGAGAGCAGGTTCGGGTCGAGGGACTTGCCCTGGGTGGCTCGCGAGCCCTCGGGGATGCCCTTCAGGTACTTGTTGGTGAGCAGCCCCTGGGCGAGCGGCACGAAGGAGATGCAGCCCATGCCGGCCGCCTCCAGCGTGTCGAGGAGGCCGTCCTCCTCGGTCCAGCGGTTGATCATCGAGTACGACGGCTGGTGGATGAGCGGCCGGACGCCCATCTCCCGCAGGATCCGCGCGGCCTCGGCGGTCTGCTCGCTGTTGTACGAGGAGACGCCGACGTAGAGCGCCTTGCCCTGCTGGACGGCGGAGGCCAGGGCCCCCATCGTCTCCTCCAGCGGGGTGTGCGGGTCGAAGCGGTGCGAGTAGAAGATGTCGACGTAGTCGAGGCCCATCCGCTTCAGGGAGGCGTCGAGCGAGGACATCAGGTACTTGCGGGAGCCCCACTCGCCGTACGGGCCGGGGTGCATCTCGTAGCCGGCCTTGGTGGAGACGATCAGCTCGTCGCGGTAGGGCGCGAAGTCCTGGGCGAAGAGCTTGCCGAAGTTGAGCTCGGCGGAGCCGGGCGGCGGCCCGTAGTTGTTCGCGAGGTCGAAGTGGGTGACGCCGAGGTCGAAGGCGCGGCGCAGGATCGCGCGCTGGGTGTCGAGGGCCTTGTCGTCGCCGAAGTTGTGCCAGAGGCCGAGGGAGACGGCCGGGAGCTTGAGGCCGCTGTGGCCCGAGCGGCGGTACTCCATGGCGTCGTAGCGGTCCGTGGAGGCGCGGTAGAGGGGGGAATCAGTCACGTATAACTGCTTATCACGGACTTGTGACAGTCCCGGGCTGGGAGCCCGTCGTCCGTGCGCAGTAGTGTGGCGGCTTGCGGACCGTCGCTGCCTGGCGGACCGCCGGTGCATGGAGGGGTAGAGAACAGTGAACCTGCGCGACCTGGTGTACGGGCTCTACGCACGCCGGGTGGAAGGCCGCCTCGACCATGCCCAGGTGCCCAAGCACATCGGGGTCATCCTCGACGGGAACCGGCGCTGGGCGAAGGCGTCCGGCGGGACCCCCGAGCAGGGACACAAGGCGGGCGCGGACAAGATCCAGGAGCTGCTCGGCTGGTGTGCCGAGACGGACGTCGAGGTCGTGACGCTCTGGATGCTCTCCACGGACAACCTGAACCGGCCCGAGGCGCAGCTCGTCCCGCTGCTGGGGATCATCGAGAACGCCGTGCGCGCGCTGGCCGCCGACGGACGCTGGCGGGTGAACCACGTCGGCACGATGGACCTGCTGCCCGCCCGTACTCAGTCGGTGCTGAAGGAGGCCGAGCAGGCCACCCACGCCAACACCGGGATACTCGTGAACGTGGCCGTGGGCTACGGCGGCCGGCAGGAGATCGCGGACGCGGTCCGCTCGCTGCTCCTGGAGCACGCGGACCGGGGGACGAGCTTCGAGGAGCTCGCCGAGATCGTGGACGTCGAGCACATCTCGGAGCACCTGTACACGCGCGGCCAGCCCGACCCGGACCTGGTGATCCGTACGAGCGGTGAGCAGCGGCTGTCCGGATTCATGCTGTGGCAGAGCGCCCATTCCGAGTACTACTTCTGCGAGGTCCACTGGCCGGCCTTCCGCAAGGTCGACTTCCTGCGGGCGCTGCGCGACTACGCGGCCCGTCACCGCCGCTACGGGACCTGACGGAAACCGGTCGGAAACCGGTCGGAATCGATCATCTCGTGTTCACGAACACGTCGTCATATGCCATGGCATGGCAGCACCGGATCGAGGGCATATCCCTGGTGAAGTGAGCGGCACGGAGACCGCCACCCGGGAGGCCCCTTGCACCAGGACGACCGTGCGGGACACGTACGGGAGAAGCGGAGGGCCGTGGTTCGGCCCGCGCATCGCGGCCTGAGCCCGGTCCCATTCCGCAGCGACACCGGTTCCGTCGCACCCCGACCTCACAGGGGTCTTCCGAGGGGGTCTGTCCTTCCGTGGTGACCAGCACGAAGCGCCGCCTTTCCGACCGGCGCACCTATGTTCTCGACACCAGCGTCCTGCTGGCCGACCCCAACGCCGTCTCGCGCTTCGAGGAGCACGAGGTCGTGCTCCCCATCGTCGTGGTGACGGAGCTGGAGGCCAAGCGGCACCATCCCGAACTCGGCTACTTCGCCCGGCAGGCCCTGCGCCTGCTCGACGACTTCCGGGTCCGGTACGGACGCCTCGACGCCCCGCTTCCCGTCGGGGAGCTGGGCGGCACCCTGCGTGTCGAACTCAACCATTCCGACCCCGGCGTCCTGCCCGCCGGCTACAGGTTGGGGGACAACGACTCACGGATCCTCGCCGTCGCGCGCAACCTCCAGGCCGAGGGGTACGACGTCACGGTCGTCTCCAAGGACCTGCCGCTGCGCATCAAGGCGTCCTCGGTGGGCCTCCTGGCCGAGGAGTACCGCGCCGAGCTCGCCATCACGGACGCCAACGGCTGGACCGGGATGTCCGAGCTCGCGCTCTCCGGCGAGCAGGTGGACCTGCTCTTCGAGCAGAACACGCTGTACGTGCCGGAGGCCGCCGAGCTCCCGGTCCACACCGGCCTGGTGCTCCAGTCGGAGCGCGGCAAGGCGCTCGGCCGCGTGACGGCCGAGGGGAACGTACGGCTCGTCAGGGGCGACCGGGAGGCGTTCGGCCTGCACGGCCGCAGCGCCGAGCAGCGGATCGCGCTCGATCTGCTCCTCGACCCGGACGTCGGCATCATCTCCATGGGCGGCCGGGCCGGCACCGGCAAGTCCGCCCTGGCCCTCTGCGCGGGCCTGGAGGCGGTCCTGGAGCGCCGGCAGCACCAGAAGGTGATGGTCTTCCGTCCGCTGTACGCGGTCGGCGGCCAGGAGCTGGGGTACCTGCCCGGCAGCGAGTCCGAGAAGATGAGCCCGTGGGCCCAGGCGGTGTTCGACACGCTGTCCTCGGTCGCGAGCCGTGAGGTCATCGAGGAGGTCCTGGGGCGCGGGATGCTGGAGGTCCTGCCGCTCACCCACATCCGGGGCCGCTCCCTCCACGACGCGTTCGTCATCGTGGACGAGGCCCAGTCCCTGGAGCGGAACGTCCTGTTGACCGTTCTGTCCCGTATCGGGGCGAATTCGCGGGTCGTGCTGACCCATGACGTCGCCCAGCGGGACAACCTCCGGGTCGGCCGGTACGACGGAGTCGTCGCCGTGGTCGAGAAGCTGAAGGGGCATCCGCTCTTCGCCCACGTCACCCTCACCCGCTCCGAGCGCTCCCAGATCGCCGCGCTCGTGACGGAGATGCTGGAGGACGGTCAGATTTGACCCGTTTCGTACGCGTCTGTACGCGTACGGCAGTTGACGCCGCCCGGCAAGGCGCAGGAGCCTAGCCGGGCGGCGGCGCGCTGTCTCCCGTAACTCCGAAAACTCTTGCCTCTGCCGAGGTGTGAGCTTTCACACGCAACACGGAATTGCCTTGCGGTGTCGCCGTCCGGCAAAGTCTTGCTTCCGTCAGGCCCCGCATACGGCACACGTGCACCCTCAGGGGTGCGCACAGCACCGCACAACTCAACAGTCGCCCGCCGTATGCCGCCCACAGCACCACGGGCCCGTGTCTTCTGTGACCTCGTATGTCGGAGACCAGCGCAAGGGGCACGATTTCGCCCGCGTGGTCACCTGTGCGGACGTGCTGGAAGGAAACCGTGTGAGCCGGATCTCGGTCCGGGGATTCGCGGTGGCTTCGGCCACTGCGGTCACCACCGTCGGCGCCGTCGTGGGCGTTGCGTCGGGTAACGCCGTTCAGTCCTCGGACGACAACTTCGAGGCCACCGCGGCCGACACCACGCTGCTCGCGGACATTCCCGCGGGCGACCAGGCCCAGGTACAGGTCGCGTCCCTCTCGGAACAGGCCGATGTCCAGGCCGCCGCTGCCGACTCGGCCGCGAAGAAGTCCGCGGAGGAAGCGGCTCGTCTGCGCGCCGCCAAGGACGCCGAGGTCAAGAAGGAGGCGGCGGACAAGGCCGCCAAGGCCGAGAAGGAGCGCAAGGAGGCCGCCGAGCGTGCCAGCCGCGACTCCGTCCGCGACGCCTCGACCTTCTCCGCCCAGGGCTCGTACACCGTGGCCGAGGTCAAGGCGATCGCCCGCCAGATGATCCCCGCCTCGCAGTTCCAGTGCTTCAGCAACATCGTGGACCACGAGTCCAGCTGGAACTACCGGGCGACCAACGCCTCTTCGGGCGCCTACGGCCTGGTGCAGGCCCTGCCGGGCACGAAGATGTCGTCGGCCGGCGCCGACTGGCAGACCAACCCCGCCACGCAGATCAAGTGGGGCCTCAGCTACATGGACGGACGCTACGGCAGCCCCTGCGGCGCCTGGTCGTTCTGGCAGGCCAACCGCTGGTACTAGTACCCGCGCGCTCAACCTCGGGGAGCCCCTCACCGTCCTACGGTGAGGGGCTTCTTCCGTGTAGGTTCAAAGGCCCCATGGGCTCGCGGGGGAGCGAGCGGGGAAGCGTGTACGGGGAAGAGCCGGCGGGGGGAAGAGGGAAGAGATGTCGCGAGTGCCAGGGTGGCTGAACAGGCTGGGCGAGAGCCTGAGCCGGATGGGTGAACGCCTCGACGAGCGCAGGGCCGAGGCCGAACGAGACGATCCGCTCGGTCCGCTCGGTCCGCCCTACGAGGCCCCGGGGGAGACCCCCGACCACGTCCCGAACGGCGCGGCCGGTCCCGTGACGCCCGACCCCGACACCGACCCCGACACCGCCCCGCCCCTGCCGGAGACCGCGGCCGGGAGCGCCGCCGCGGAGCCGGGCCGCTCCGTGCCCGCACCCCCCTCGTACGCGCCGGCCGTCGCCGCCCGGCCCGACCCCGTCGCCGCGATCCCCTGGGGCATGCGCGTCGCGGCCGAGGCGAGCTGGCGGCTGCTCGTCTTCGCCGGCACCGTCTGGGTGCTGATGAAGGTGATCAGCTCCGTCCAGCTGGTCGTCCTCGCCTTCGTCGCCGCGCTCCTCGTCACCGCCCTGCTCCAGCCCACCGTGGCCATGCTGCGCCGCAAGGGCCTGCCCCGCGGGCTCGCCACCGCCGTCACCGCCGTCTCCGGCTTCGTCGTGATGGGCCTGGTCGGCTGGTTCGTGGTCTGGCAGGTCATGGACAACATCGACAACCTGTCCGACCGCGTCAGGGACGGCATCGAGGAGCTCAAGCGAGGGCTCCTCAACAGCCCCTTCCACGTGACCGAACAGCAGATCAACGACATCGCCAAGAACCTCAGCGACACCGTCGGGGCCAACGCCGAACAGATCACCTCGGCCGGACTCCAGGGCGTCACCGTCGTCGTCGAGGCGATCACCGGCATCCTGCTCGCCATGTTCTCGACGCTCTTCCTGCTCTACGACGGGAAGAAGGTGTGGGAGTGGACGCTCAAGCTCGTCCCCGCCCAGGCCCGGCCGGGCGTCGCCGGCGCCGGCCCGCGCGCCTGGCGCACCCTCACCGCCTATGTGCGGGGCACGGTCCTCGTCGCCCTCATCGACGCCGTCTTCATCGGCCTGGGGCTCTGGTTCCTCGAAGTGCCGATGGCGGTGCCGCTCGCCGTCTTCATCTTCCTCTTCGCCTTCATCCCGCTGGTCGGCGCCGTCGTGTCCGGCGCCCTCGCGGTCGTCGTCGCCCTCGTCACCAACGGGCCCTTCACCGCCCTGATGGTGCTCGTGGTCGTCCTCGCCGTCCAGCAGATCGAGGGCCACGTCCTCCAGCCCTTCATCCTCGGCCGCGCGGTACGGGTCCACCCGCTCGCCGTCGTCCTCGCGGTCGCGGCCGGCGGCCTGACGGCCGGCATCGGCGGCGCCGTCGTCGCCGTCCCGCTGGTCGCCGTCGCCAACACGGTGGTCGGCTATCTGCGGGCGTACAGCACCGAGCAGGCCCTGCGCAGCACGCCGGAGCCGCGGGGGGCGACCGCCTTCGAGGTGGCCCCGACGCCGGCGCCGGGCTCGCTCGTCGGCAAGGGGGAGGGCGCGTGATATCGGAGCCGGAGTTCGTGGGCGGGGTCGAGTTCGACGAACCCGAGGTGCTCACCGAGACCCCGCCGCCCCGTCCGCCCCGACCCGGCCGGCCCTGGCTGTGGGCGGTCGGCGGCGCGGTGCTGGCGTCGGCGGTGTGGGGCGGCGGGCTCTACGCGTACGACCAGCGGAAGGACCCGGGGCCGGACCTGGGCGGGTACAAGCCGGCCGAGGGCCTCTGCGAGGTGGCGAAGCTCAAGGCGCTGACCGCCGTCCTGGGCAAGCGCAGCCAGGACGGCGTCGGCCCCTTCCTGAACGAGCCGGAGGTGAGCACCTCGTCGTGCTCGGCCACCTTCGGGCCGGCCGAGACGGGGCAGAGCCTCCAGGTCTCGTACACCCTGCACAAGGTGATCGACCCGGGGCCCGAGTTCGAGTCGTGGGCCCGGCAGTTCGGCCTCCTCCAGGCGGTCGGCGGCGTCGGCGAGCAGGCATTCTTCGACGACCGGGGCGAAGAGGGCGGCACCCTCCGGGTCCTCGACGGCCAGGCGGAGATCGAGCTCCAGATCTACCGGCAGGACGCCTACGACGACAAGGGGCGGGTGATCGAGTCCAAGCATCCGGTCGACCTCTCCGGGATCGACGTGCCGATGACCCAGGACGCGATCGCCCTCCTGGAGGCGCTCAGGAAGTGACCGGGTGACCGGTACGAACGAAGGGCCCCGGGGCGCAAACCCCGGGGCCCTTCGTTCGTACGGTGTGACGCCCTACTCGGCGAGGACCGCTTCCGCGTCCAGCGTGACGCCGACCGCCTGGATCACCGCGGCGATCTTCACGGCCTCCTGGATGGTGGCGCGGTCGACACCGGCCTGGCGCAGGACCTGCTCGTGCGAGTCCAGGCACTGGCCGCAGCCGTTGATCGCGGAGACGGCCAGCGACCAGAGCTCGAAGTCGACCTTCTCGACGCCAGGGTTGCCGATGACGTTCATCCGCAGACCGGCGCGCAGCGTCCCGTACTCGGGGTCCGACAGCAGGTGCCGGGTCCGGTAGAAGACGTTGTTCATCGCCATGATCGCGGCGGCGGACTTGGCGGCCTGGTACGCCTCGGGCTTCAGGTTGGCCTGGGCCTCGGGCTCCAGCTCCTTGAGCACCTTCGGCGAGCGCGAGGCGATCGCGCAGGCGAGGACGGTGCCCCACAGCTGCTGCTGCGGGAGGTCGCTGTTGCCGATGACCGAACCGAGGTTCAGCTTCAGGTCCTTGGCGAAGTCCGGTATGGCGGACTTGAGTTCGTCGAGAGCCATCTCAGATCACTCGCCCGACAGGAGCGCGGCGGCGTCGAGGGTGTTCTCGCCCTTGTTCCAGTTGCACGGGCACAGCTCGTCGGTCTGCAGGGCGTCGAGGACCCGCAGGACCTCCTTGGGGTTACGGCCGACGGAGCCGGCGGTCACCATGACGAACTGGATCTCGTTGTTCGGGTCCACGATGAAGACCGCGCGCTGGGCGAAGCCGTCGGCGCCCTGGACGCCGCAGTCGCTCATGAGCTCGTGCTTGGAGTCGGCCAGCATCGGGAAGGGCAGGTCACGCAGGTCGGCGTGGTCCTTGCGCCAGGCGTGGTGCACGAACTCGGAGTCGCCGGAGACGCCGAGGATCTGGGCGTCGCGGTCCGCGAACTCGTCGTTCAGCTTGCCGAAGGCCGCGATCTCGGTGGGGCAGACGAACGTGAAGTCCTTCGGCCAGAAGAACACCACGCGCCACTTGCCCTCGTAGGACTTGTGGTCGATCTGCTCGAACTCCTTGCCGCTCTCCAGCGACACGCAGGCGGTCAGGTCGTAGGTGGGGAACTTGTCACCGACAGTGAGCACGCGCTCTCCTTGCAAGGAGGAAGGATCCCTTTTGAGGTCTTCCATGGGGGTTGGACGGCCTTCAGCATGGCACGGAGTGCATTGATCAGTGAAATAGCTAGAGTGGTTCGTGTTGATCGAAGGTGGTTATCAGTGGCGTCCCCGTACAGCACCCCACACAGTCCGCACCGCGGCAAGCAGCCGAGCCTTTCGCAGCTCAGGGCGTTTGCGGCGGTCGCCGAGCATCTGCACTTCCGCGATGCGGCGGCGGCCATCGGCATGAGCCAGCCCGCGCTCTCGGGCGCGGTTTCGGCTCTCGAAGAGGCACTCGGTGTCCAGCTCCTTGAGCGTACGACGAGAAAGGTGCTGCTCTCGCCCGCCGGGGAGCGGCTCGCGGTGCGCGCGAAGGTCGTCCTCGACGCGGTGGCCGAACTGATGGAGGAGGCGGAGGCGGCCCAGGCCCCGTTCACCGGGGTGCTGCGGCTCGGGGTGATCCCGACCGTGGCGCCGTACCTGCTGCCGACCGTCCTGCGGCTCGTCCACCGGCGCTACCCGGACCTCGACCTCCAGGTCCACGAGGAGCAGACCTCCTCGCTCCTGGAGGGGCTCGCCGCCGGGCGGCTCGACCTGCTGCTGCTCGCCGTCCCCCTCGGCGTGCCCGGCGTCACCGAACTCCCCCTCTTCGACGAGGACTTCGTGCTCGTCACCCCGGAGGGACACCCGTTGGCAGGGCGGGAGGACATCCCGCGCGAGGCCCTGAAGGAGCTGCGCCTGCTGCTCCTCGACGAGGGGCACTGCCTGCGCGATCAGGCCCTCGACATCTGCCGCGAGGCCGGGCGCACGGGCGGCGCCGAGGTCACCACCACCGCCGCCGGTCTCGCCACCCTGGTCCAGCTGGTGGCCGGCGGACTCGGGGTGACCCTGCTGCCGCGCACCGCCGTCACGGTCGAGACCGCCCGCAACACCGCCCTGTGGACCGGGCTCTTCGCCGAACCGGCGCCCTCGCGGCGGATCGCCCTCGCCATGCGGACGGGCGCGGCCCGGCACGCCGAGTTCGGGCAGCTGGCCGACGCGCTCCGCGAGGACATGGCGGGGCTGCCGGTACGGGTGTTGGGCGGCGGTTCCTGAGACCGCCGGAGACCAGCGGGTACGGATACGGGGCGGCGGCCTGAGACCGCCGGGTACGGGTTCGGGGCGGCGGCCTGAGACCGCCGGGTACGGGTTCGGGGCGGCGGTTCCCGAGGCCCCCCGGTATCGGGAACCGCCGCCCGCCCTCGTACATCCGCCCGGAGGGTTACTCCGTGCGCAGGCCGTCCGCCCGCATCAGGCGCCAGAGCACCGGCATGCTGAGCAGCGTCACGGTCGCGATGAGGCCGAGGCCGATCCCGACGACCGGCAGGAAGACCCACCAGTCCTGGACCTGCTGGCCGCCCATCCTCAGCAGGACGACCCCGAGGCCGAGGCCGCCCGCCACGGCGAGGACCAGACCGACGGCGATCGGCACCGCCGTCTGCCACAGCACCGACCAGCTCAGGGTGGAGCGCCGGGTGCCGAAGGCGACCAGCGAGGAGAGCAGCCGCTTGCGGTCCCTGAGCTGTTCCAGGGTCGCGACCAGGAGCGAGGCCGCCACCAGGAGCATCGTCAGGGTGGAGCCGACCAGGATGCCGGTGCGGACGCTGCTGAACGCGGCGTCGCGCTGGGTGTCCTTGAGCGTGCGGACCCAGGACGTCGGATCGACGGCCTCCGCCGTGTTCCGGGCGAACTCGGCGGCGTCGGGCACGGCCGGGTCGAGCCGGACCATGGCCAGCGCGTCGGGATCGTCGAGCCGGGCGGCGTCGATCGCCGACGGGGTGGCGAGGACGCCGTACTGGTACATGCCCGTCGGGTCGGGGCGGGAGTCGACGACCCGGGCGTCGGCGGGGATGCGCCACTGCGGCAGCGGGCCGCCCTCGGTGCGCTTCGGCGCGCTCGGGTGCGGATGCGGGTCGCGCAGGGCGACCACGGCGCCGGGCCGGGCCGCCCGGGTGACGAACGAGTCGTCCGGGTTGCCCTGCGCGCCGTGCGCGAGGAAGACGAACACGTCGCCGTCCGCGCAGGAGGGCAGTGTGGCGAACTCCTTCAGGGAGGCGCAGTCGCCGACCCTGAGCGAGACCGTCGGGGCGAACTCCTCGCCGCCCTTCAGGGGGCCGGGCCGCCACGCCCGCGATTCGACGATGCCGATCACGTCGGAGACGCCCTTGGTCCGTTCGAAGCGGGCGATCATGTCGCGGGCCTCGCCGGCGGACCCGGTGTGGGCACCGATCGCGAGCTGGGCGCGGGAGACGTCCTCGCCCGTGGGGCCGGTGAAGTCGTGCTCCATCGCCTGGAAGAGCATCTGGAGCGCGATCGCCCCGGTCGCCGCGACGACGATGCCGCTGACCGCGCGGGCCGCCGTGCCGCTGCTCAGCTGGAGCCGGCGGACGGCGAGCTGCCAGGCCACCGGCCCGGCGTGCAGCCGCTTCACCCCGGCTTCGACGAGCCACGGCAGCAGCGTGGTCAGGCCGATCAGGGCGAGGGTGGTGCCGGTCGCGACGCCCACGGTGTCGATGCCGGTCTCGTTCACCCGGACCTCGCCCATGAGCGGGACGAGCAGGGCCACGCCGGCCGCGAGGAGCAGCAGCCGCCACCACAGACGCCGGCGGCGGGGGGTCGAGATCCGGACGACGCCGAGCGGCTCGATCGCCACCCCGCGCAGGGCGAAGAGGGTGACCACGACCGAGCAGACCGGGACGGCGACGAGGGCGAGCGTGGCGAGCGTGGGCATCGGCACGACGTCGGAGGGGTAGGCGTTGACGTCCCAGAGGGTGAAGGTCCCGGCGAACTGCCGGGCCACCGCGAAGAGTCCGAGGCCGATCAGCAGGCCGACCAGGGCGCCCGCGAGGGACTCGCCGGCCGCGATCCGCCGGGTCATGGCGGTGTCGGCGCCGACGAGCCGGAGGGCCGCGAGACGCCGGTCGCGCTGTTCGCCGCCGAAGCGGACGGCGGTCGCGATGAAGACGAGCACGGGCAGGAGCAGGACGACGCAGGCGACGACGACGAGGAGGATCAGGAACGCGTTCATCGGTTCCTCGGGCACGGACCAGCCGTACCGCGTGCCGCGCCCGTCGAAGTTGTCGGTGTCGAGGAAGCCGACGTGGGCGACGTACCGCAGCTCGGCGGGGCCGATGAGCCCGTCCTGCCCGATCGTCCCGCCCACCTTGTAGGGGAGCCGTTCCTTCAGCAGGGCGCCTTCGGGGGAGTCGAGCAGCTCGCCGAGCGCGGGGGAGACCAGCATCTCGCCGAGCGCGGGGAAGCCGGTCGTGCCCGGAGGGGCCGGGGGCTTGTCGCCCTCGGGACGCAGCAGCAGGCCGGTGACGACGTCGTCCCGGTAGGTGGTGTTCCGGGTGAGGTGGAGGAAGCTGTCCGGCCGGGGGGAGTCGATCTGCCGGCCGGCGTCGACGGCGCGGACCGATTCCCGCACCTCCCGCTGGAAGAGCATGTTCGGCAGCGAGGAGGCGAGCAGCAGCAGGGCCACGCCGAAGCCGACGCCGGTCGCGGTCAGCAGGGTGCGGAGCAGGCCGGTGCGGCCGCCGGTGACCGCGAACCGGGCGCCGAGGGCCAGGTCGCGGGCCCAGGTGCGGAGCGTCATGCGGCCCACTCCGCGTCCCGTACCGACCCGTCCCGTACGACGATCTCGCGGTCGGAGTAGGCGGCGACCCGGGCCTCGTGGGTGACGAGGACGACGGCGGCGCCGGTGTCCCGGGAGGCGTCGGTGAGCAGCCGCATGACCCGCTCGCCGTTGAGGGAGTCGAGGGCGCCGGTCGGTTCGTCGGCGAAGATCACCCGCGGGGAGGTGACGAGCGCGCGGGCGACGGCGACGCGCTGGCCCTGGCCGCCCGATATCTCGCCGGGGCGCTTGCCCGCGGTGTCGTCGACCTCCAGGCGGGCCATCCACTCGACGGCCCTGGCCTCGGCGGCCTTGCGCTTCTCGCCGTTGAGGCGGAGCGGGAGGGCGACGTTCTCGGCGCAGGTCAGCTCGGGGACGAGCTGGCCGAACTGGAAGACGAAGCCGAAGTCGGTACGGCGCAGGGAGCTGCGCGCGGTGTCGGAGAGCGCGGTGAGCTCCCGCCCGTCGTAGGTGATGGTGCCCGCGTCGGGGCGCACGATGCCGGCCAGGCAGTGCAGGAGGGTGGACTTGCCGGAGCCGGAGGGGCCCATGACGGCGACGACCTCGCCGGCCCGGAGGGAGAAGTCGGCGCCCGCGAGTGCGGGGGTCGGTCCGTATGCCTTGTCGAGGCCGGTGGCCCGGAGCAGGGGGGTGGAGGTCATCGTCGGATCTCCTCGGCGAGCCGGTCGAGGCGGGCGGCGGTCAGTTCCAGCCAGCGCAGGTCGGCTTCCAGGTGGAAGAGCGCGTGGTCGCAGATGAGCTGGTCGGCGAGGTCGCCGTCCTTCTTGCGGCGGGTGAGTTCACGCATCAGGCGCAGGTGCTCGGCGCGCTGGGTGTCGAGGATCTCGGCGGCGCCGCGGCCGGTGAGCAGGGCGAGGACGACCTTGGTGTAGAGCGTCGACTGGAGGTAGGGCTCCGGCTTCTCCGCGGTGGCGAGCCACTGGGCGACGTCGGTGACGCCGGCGTCGGTGATGGCGTACCGCTTCCGCTCGGGGCCGCCGCCCGCCTCGATGCCGTCGACGACGACGAGGCCGTTCTTCAGCAGCCTGGACATGGTCGAGTAGACCTGGCCGTAGTGGAGCGGCCGGTCGTGGCCGAACTTCTCGTCGAAGGCGCGCTTGAGGTCGTAGCCGTGGCGCGGTCCGGACTCCAGGAGCCCCAGAAGGGTGTGACCGATGGACATGGCGATCACTGTACACCGGGTGTATACGCGGCATGTATAGCCGACGGGCAGCTTCCCGGAGGTAGTTCCTCCGCTTTTTGGTGTGTACGGGCAGCGCAACCATCCGGCCCGCAGGAGCGTCGGTTCCCCTGGGGACAGGTGCTGATTGTCACGTCATGAAAAGGCGTGATCGGTTGTCCTTTGTCCGCCTCGTCGGTGTTAGCTTGCTGAGCTGATCCGGCGTGGACGACATGGCGCCGAGGCGCCGACACACACGACGAGCGGAGCGACAGGACCCATGGGCCGACCCGACAAGAGCAAGGCGAAGAAACGCGGCATACGCCGCTTCTTCTCCTGGAAGAAGCTCCTGGGCACCTTCTTCGTGTGCTGCCTGCTCGCCATGGGCGCCCTGTACGTCGTCTACCTCCTGGTCCCGGTGCCCTCGGCCAACGCCGAGGCGACGATGCAGAGCAACATCTACAAGTACTCCAACGGCAAGATCCTCGCCCGCACCGGCGAGATCAACCGCGAGATCGTCGGCCTGGAGAAGATCCCCGAGAAGGTCCAGAAGGCGTTCGTCGCCGCCGAGAACAAGTCCTTCTACCGGGACAACGGCGTCGACATCAAGGGCACCACCCGCGCCGCCTGGTCCACGCTCACCGGCAAGGGCAAGCAGGGTGGTTCGACCATCACCCAGCAGTACGTCAAGAACTACTACCTGAGCCAGGACCAGACCGCGACGCGCAAGCTCAAGGAAATGGTCATCGCCATCAAGGTCGACCGGAAGTCGACCAAGAGCGAGATCCTCGCCGGGTACATGAACACCAGCTACTACGGCCGCAGCTCCTACGGCATCCAGGCCGCCGCCCGCTCGTACTACGGCGTCGACGCCACCCAGCTCACCACCGCCCAGGGCGCCTACCTCGCCTCGCTGCTCCAGGCGCCCAACCAGTACGACTGGACCTCCGCGAGCACCACCGGCCGCAAACTCGTCGAGGACCGCTGGAACTACGTCCTCGACAACATGGTCGGCGAGGGCTGGCTCTCGCCCGCCGAGCGCGCCGGGATGAAGTTCCCCGTACCGCAGAAGCCCAAGCCCGCCCCCGGCATGGAAGGCCAGACCGGCTACATCGTCGAGGCCGCCAACCAGGAGCTGATGCGCCAGGGCGTCAGCGAGGAGGACATCAAGGCCGGCGGCTGGACGATCACCCTCAACATCGACGAGAAGAAGCAGAAGGACCTCGTCAAGGCGGTCGACAAGCAGCTGGAGGCCAAGCTCGACCGCAAGGGCGACAAGAAGCAGGCCACCGTCCAGGCCGGCGCGACCTCCGTCGACCCGAAGACCGGCGCGGTCGTCGCGATGTACGGCGGCATCGGCGCCACCGAGCACTGGACGTCCAACGCCACCCGCCGCGACTACCAGCCCGCCTCGACCTTCAAGCCGATCGTCCTCGCCTCCGCCGTCGACAACCACGCGGTCACCCAGGACGGACGCCAGATCGGCCTCGGCACGGTCTACGACGGCAACAGCCGCCGCCCGGTCGTCGGCAGCGACATCCCGTTCGCACCCGAGAACGAGGACGACGACGACTACGGCCCGGTCACCGTCCAGAAGGCCACCAACAGCTCGATCAACTCGGTCTACGCCCAGATGATCGTCGACGTCTCCCCGGCCAAGGCAAAGAAGACCGCCCTCGCCCTCGGCCTGAAGGACGGCAAGGACTTCCCCGAGAGCCCCGCCATCTCCCTCGGCACCATGGGCGCCTCGACGATGGACATGGCCGGCGCCTACGCCACTCTCGACAACCACGGCGAGAAGGTCACCCCGACCCTGGTGAAGACCGCCTCCCACCGGGACCGCACGGTCGACCCGGTGAAGGCCATCGGCGAACAGGTCATCTCCCGCGAGGCCGCCGACACCGCCACCCAGGCCATGACGGGCGTCGTACGCAACGGCTCCGGCTTCCGCGCCGCCGGCGACTACGAGGCCGCCGGCAAGACCGGCACCTCCGAGAACAACCGTTCCGCCTGGTTCGTGGGCTACACCCCCGAACTCGTCACCGCCGTCGGCCTCTTCGGCGAGGACGCCAAGGGCAACCAGGTCACCCTCACCGACACCATCAACCAGGGCCGCGCCAACGGCGGCCGCACGCCCGCCGAGATCTGGGGCGACTACACCGAGCGCGCCCTCAACGGCGGCTCCGACGCCTCCTTCGACCTGGAGACCGACGGCGCGGCCCCGGACGGCACCCTGCCGGACCCCACCGCGACCACGGACGCCCCGACCGAGGAGCCCACCGAGGAGCCGACCACGGCCTCCCCGGACCCGACGGCCCCGCCGACCTCGACGGCCACCACGCCGCCGCAGTCGACACGGCCCCCCGTCACCTCGCCGCCGGAGCCCACGGAGGAGCCGACGACCGACGAACCGTCCCCGCCGCCGTCGATCGAGCCGCCGGACATCGGCATCGACCCCGGCCAGGGCAGCGACGGCAACCGCCCGGGCCAGTAGGCGACAGCGGTACGACGAAGGCCGGACCCCCTCGGGGGTCCGGCCTTCACCGCTGCACGAGGGGCCGCCGGGCCCCGCCCGCCCCCGGCCGGGGGCGGAACGCTCAGGTGCGGGTGGCCAGTTCGAACCAGACCACCTTGCCGCCCGAGAGCCGCGTCGCGCCCCACCGCCGGGCCAGCCGGTTCACCAGGAACAGACCGCGGCCGCCCTCGTCCGTGTCCCGCGCCCGCCGCTGCCGGGGCAGCTGAGGCGAGTCGTCGCCGACCTCGCAGCGCAGCACGTCCGTCCGCAGCAGCCGCAGCGTCACCGGCCGCTCCGCGTACCGCACGGCGTTCGTCACGACCTCGCTGATCAGCAGCTCGACCGAGTCCGTCAGCTCCTCCAGGTCCCAGCGGGCCAGCGCCCGCCGGGCGAGCCGCCGGGCCCGCCCCGGCGCCGCGTCCTCCGGCTCCAGGAACCAGTACGCCACGTCGCTCGGCGCGATCCCGTCGAAACGGGCCGCGAGCAGCGCGATGTCGTCGTCCCGGTCGCCCGGACCCAGCATGTCCAGGACGTCGTCGCAGAGCGCCTCCAGGGGCGGCGAGTGATCCGGTCCGGTCAGCTGCGCGGTCGCCGCGAGGCGCTCCCGCAGCTGCTCGATCCCGGTCCACACGTCCCGCAGCCGGGACTCGACCAGCCCGTCCGTGTACAGCAGCAGCGTCGCACCCGCCGGGGCGTCCAGCTCCACCGCCTCGAAGTCGACCCCGCCGACCCCGATCGGGGCGCCGGGCGGCACCCGCAGCACCTCGGCACGCCCGCCGAGGTGGAGCAGTATCGGCGGCGGATGGCCCGCGTTGGCCACCGTGATCCGGTGCGAGACCGGGTCGTACACCGCGTACATGCAGGTAGCCATCCGGTCCTGGCCGAGCCGCTGCGCCTGCTCGTCCAGGTGGTGCAGGACCTCCTGGGGCGGCAGGTCGAGGCCGGCCAGCGTCTGCGCGGTGGTGCGCAGCTGGCCCATGATCGCCGCCGAGGTCATGGAGTGGCCCATGACGTCGCCGACGACCAGGGCCACCCTGCTGCCGGGCAGCGGGATCGCGTCGTACCAGTCGCCGCCCACCCGGGCCGTCTCGGCCGCCGGCAGATAGCGCGAGGCCAGCTTCACGCCGGTCGGCTGCGGGAGCGAGTCCGGCAGCATCGTCCGCTGGAGCTCGTCCGCGATGTACGCCTCACGGCCGTACAGCACGGCCTTGTCGATGCCGAGCGCGGTGTGCGTGGCCAGCTGCGCCGCGACGAGCAGGTCGTTCGGCTCGAAGCCGGCCCGCTCGGGCCGGCGCAGGAACACGGCCGCGCCGATCACCCGGCGCCGCCCGCGCAGCGGCGCGAGGACCGCCCGCAGCCCGCCCGGCAGCGGATGGTCGGGGCCGAGCAGCTCGCCCAGCGCCGTCTTCGCGGCGGCGGAGTCGCCGAAGACCGGCCGCACCCCGCGCAGCACCTCGGCGAGCGCACCGCCGGACCGCACCTCGCAGAGTTCGGCCGCGGGGGTCGGATCCGGATCGGGTACGAGCACCAGCTCCTCGCCCTCCAGATCGCTTAACCGCAGCCGGTCCGTGCGGCGCAGCCGCAGCACGAACGGCGCCACCGGCCGCTCGTCGCCCACCGGCAGCGGGTCGCGGAGATAGACCAGGATCTCGTCGGAGAAGGTCGGCACGGTGGCCCGGCACAGGCCGAGCACGATCTCGTCCAGGTCGATGCCGCGGGCGATGCGCCGGGTCGCGGCGCCGACGAACCGCAGCCGGTCGCCCTCGCGCCGGGCGGAGGTGTCCCCGCTCCTGGCTCCGCCGGACGGCTGCGCCGCCACGGCGACGGCCACGGCACCGGGGCCGCCGGGGCCGCCCGGCGAACCGGGGGAGTGGGGCGAGGCCGGCGAGCCGGCGCCCGCGGGGGCGCCGCTGCCGGCGGGCGCCGCCGGGCCGGGTGCCGTCGGCGTGTCCGTACCGGGTGCGGGGACCGCCCGGCCCGCCGGTCCGCCCGGCTGGGCGGGCACGTCGGAGGGCAGGCCGGCCGCCGCCTCCTGGCGAGGGCGCGCGCGTTCCTGCGGCCGGGCAGCCAGGGGCTGCCGGCCTTCGTGGGAGGTGGGATGCTCCGTCACGCGTGGGGTTCCGTCCGTCCGGGCCGGTGGTGCGATGCACTCGCTCTTCTCGCCGATGCCGCGCCTTCGGCGGGGATAAACCCCTCGTATGCAGCGGATGTGGACGTTCCGCGAAGTGCGGCAACGGCAGGGGTCGGAACACCCGGGCAGACGTCCGGCACTGCTCTCCCCCTCGTGGATGACTGGTGGTCAGGTCCTGCGCCGTACTGAGTCGTTGACGTGCCGTGAGGTCGGTCCGGCGGAGTGCCCGATCCGCTTCTGCCGTGCGGAGGACGATCCTACGTTTGAACCCCGGGGGCGCATCAAGGGTCTCACGGTGCCGTGTGCGCCGGAGTGCGGTCCCAGTCGGCCGGCAGCTCCGGAACCTTCCACGCCGGATCGGGCCGCCAGTTCTCCCAGCCGTCCGCGAACGGTGCGCCCCACTCCTGGATCCGCTCCACCGCCCGCTGCCCGGCGGCCCGCACCCGCACCGCCTGCTGCGGGCCCATCAGGCCGGACCGCTGGGCCTGCGCGAACTCGTCCTCGTCGCGCCACAGCCAGCTGTGGTCGGGGTAGACGGAGATGTCGAGGAAGTGGTCCTCGGAGTCGACGCCGCCGGACCAGCGGACCCGCGGCTCCTCCAGGTTCACGTACCAACTGCGGAAGCGCCAGCCGCGCTCCCAGAACAGCCACACCGACCACGGTTCGTCGGGCCGCGCCAGCTTCAGCACCCCGCTGCCGAACCAGCGCGAGCGTTCCGTGGTGCGCGGGGCCGTGTAGCGGGTGGCGAGCGGCTCCTCGTGGACCGGGGTGCCGTCGGCGAGGACGGGGCGGACGCATTCGGTGCCGGGCGCCATCCAGACCGCGAGCAGCTCGGGTGTGTCCTGGACGACCGTCACCGGCCGGCAGATGTGCACGTCTCCGGTGCCGTTGCCGCGGTAGCGCCAGAGGATGTGCTCCCCCGGCGCCCAGTGCTGAGAGCCGTCCGATCCTGTCATGCGCAGATCTTAGGGGCGCGCTCCCACGGCCGCTGCGGTACAGGTCACGGATGAGTCAGCCGTGACGCGGGCTACGGGTAGGTCATGCGCAGCACGTCGAGGGCCTCGTCCAGCTGTTCGACGGTGAGGTCGCCCCGCTCGACGTACCCGGACTCGAGGACCACCTCGCGGATGGTCCTCCGCTCGGCGAGGGACCGCTTCGCCACCTTGGCGGCCTCCTCGTACCCGATGTACTTGTTCAGCGGGGTGACCACCGACGGCGAGGACTCGGCGTACTCGCGGGCCCGCTCGGCGTTGGCGGTGATGCCGTCGACCGTGCGGTCCGCCAGGAGCCGGGAGGCGTTGGCGAGCAGCCGTACGGACTCCAGGAGGTTCTTGGCCATCACCGGCAGCATCACGTTGAGCTCGAAGTTCCCGGCGGCGCCGGCCACCGCGACCGTGGTGTCGTTTCCGGTCACCTGCGCGGCGACCATCAGGACGGCCTCCGGGATCACCGGGTTCACCTTGCCCGGCATGATCGACGAGCCGGGCTGGAGGTCGGGGAGGTTGATCTCGGCGAGTCCGGTGCGCGGGCCGCTGGCCATCCAGCGCAGATCGTTGGCGATCTTGGTGAGCGAGACGGCGAGGGTGCGCAGCTGCCCGGACGTCTCGACCAGGCCGTCCCGGGCGCCCTGCGCCTCGAAGTGGTCGCGGGCCTCGGTCAGCGGCAGTCCGGTCGCGCGGGCGACCTCGGCGATGACGGCGGCCGAGAAGCCGGCCGGGGTGTTGATGCCGGTGCCCACCGCCGTACCGCCGAGGGGGAGTTCGGCGAGCCGGGGGAGCGCGCCGCGCAGCCGGTCGGCGCCGTACCTGACCTGGGCCGCGTAGCCGCCGAACTCCTGGCCGAGGGTGACCGGCGTGGCGTCCATCAGGTGCGTACGGCCGGATTTCACCACCATCGCGAATTCGGCCGATTTTCGCTCCAGGGCGGCGGCCAGATGATCGAGGGCCGGGATCAGGTCGTGGGTGACGGCGCCGGTGGCCGCGATGTGGATCGAGGACGGGAAGACGTCGTTGGACGACTGCGAGGCGTTCACGTGGTCGTTGGGGTGGACCTCGCGGCCCTCGGGGAGTCGTTCGGTGGCGAGGGTGGCGATGACCTCGTTGGTGTTCATGTTGGACGAGGTGCCCGAGCCGGTCTGGAAGACGTCCACGGGGAAGTGCTCGTCCCAGCGCCCCTCGGCGACCTCCGCTGCGGCCGAGACGATGGCCTCGGCGCGGTCCTCGTCGATCACCCCGAGCCGGGCGTTGACCGTGGCGGCGGCGGCCTTGATCCGGGCCAGTGCCTCGATGTGGGCGCGCTCCAGGCGCTGCCCCGAGATCGGGAAGTTCTCCACCGCCCGCTGGGTCTGGGCGCGCCACTTGGCGTGGGCGGGGACCCGCACCTCGCCCATGGAGTCGTGTTCGATCCGGTAGCCGTCTGCCTCGTTCATTTCCTCAACCTCCTATAAAAGATGAGCACTTGTCTTGTTCGATGTATTCCCAACACGCGTACCGGCCAGTAAAAACCGTGGGTAACCCCACTTCCAGGAGGCGCAATGACGCGCACCAGGCACAGACTCCGCTGGCCCATCGCCGCCGTCGCCGCGGCGGCCGCCGCACTCGGCACGATGACCGCGGCCGCCCCCGCCGGCGCGGCCGGCACCGGCACCACGGCGGTGACGGCCTCCGTGCCGCTCCCGCCCGAGCTCGAGTCGATCCGCGCCGCCGAGGCCACCAGGATCTACGGCGACCCGGCCGAGCGCCCGCTCGCCCAGCGCAAGACCGGCCTGATCTCGCTCGGCGACAGCGAGATCTCCGGCGAGGGCGTCGGCAGCTACGAGTCCCCCACCAACGGTCCCACCAACTGGTGCCACCGCTCGCCCGACGCCGCCATCCACCGCACGGGCATCCCCGCGGACCTCACCTTCAACGTGGCCTGCTCCGGCGCCTACACCGGCAACATCCGGATCGGCGGCTCCAAGCAGTACGCCGACGAACTGGTCCAGAGCGACAACCTCGCCATCAAGGCGCGCAACACCCGGATCAAGATGGTCCTGCTCGTCGCCGGAGCCAACGACGACCTGCAGTTCGGCCCCGTCATGACCGACTGCGTCCAGCGCTACGTGCTCAGCCAGGGCACCTGCGAGCCCAAGTACGCCCCCGGCTGGCAGGCCCGCGTCGACGGACTCGTCCCGAAGGTCGAGCAGACGGTCCGCGACCTCAGGACCGTCATGAGCGACGCCGGATACGCCGACGGCGACTACAAGCTCGTCGTCATGGGCTACCCCAGCCCCATCGGCCCCGACTTCAACGACAACCCGAACTTCCCCGGCAAGCTGATCTGCGGCGGCATGGGCTACGACTCCGACACCAAGTGGGGCCGCAACACCGCCGTCCCGGCCTTCGAACGCGGCATGCGCAAGGCCGCCGCCGCCACCGGGGCCGTCTTCCTCGACAACTCGCGGCTCTTCCACGGCCACGAGGTCTGCATGGAGGACACCTGGGCCCGCGGTCTCTACATCGACCTCTCCAAGCCCGGCGGCATCGACGAGAACTCCGTCCGCCAGTCCTTCCACCCCAACAAGAGCGGCCACGCCGCGTTCGCCTCCTGCCTGACGCAGATCTACGGCTCCGGACTCCGCGAGGCGAGCTGCGCCGACGTCGACTCCTCCGGCACGCCGACGCTCTTCCCGGTCGCCTGGGACGACGCGTACAAGCCGCTGGTCAACCAGGCGACCGGCAACTGCCTGGACGTGAACGCGGGCGAATCGGCCAACGGCACCGCCGTCCTCGGCTGGGACTGCCACGGCGGGCGCAACCAGGGCTGGTGGTACGACTCCGCCCGGCAGACCGTCCACACCCAGCTCACCCAGGACCGCTGCCTCGACGTCCCCGCCTCCGCCTACCAGGCGGGCAAGGCGCTCCTCGTCTGGAACTGCCACGGCGGCGCCAACCAGAGGTTCGTCCGCGACGGCGCCACGATCCGGCCCGCCGCCGCGACCGGCCTCTGCCTCACCCAGGGAGCGGCCAAGGAGCCCGTCAGGCTCCAGAGCTGCAACGGCTCCGCGAACCAGCGGTTCGTGTAGCCGGCGCCCCGCACGAGAACGCCGTGGCCCCCGTCCGTTGCGGGACGGGGGCCACGGCCCTGTTCACGAGAGCTCACGGCCTGGTCAGGAGAACTCGCAGCCTGGTCAGGAGAGCTTCAGCGTCGTACGGGCCAGTTCGTACGCAGGGAGCATCGCCCGGTGTTCGTCCGTGTCGAGCCCGCCGAGGTGGACGATCACCGTCCCCTTCGGGGTCGAGACGGCGAAGGCCCGCTCCTCCTTGGACTCCTCCATCAGCTTGTCGTAGACGGTGTACGTGACCTCGGTGGCCGGCAGCGCGCCCGCCTTCGTCTCCCGGTACGCCGTCTTCGAGGCGCCCTTCTCGGCCTTCACGAAGCCTTCCAGCGCGGCCCGCGCCGGCCCCTTCGCGGCCGTCCACACCCGCAGATAGCCGACGTGCCCGGCCGGCTTGGCGTCGACCTCGCAGCGGACGGTCGCCGGTCCCTGGCGCATGAGCGCCGCGAAATCCGGGTTCTCCGGGTCGTCGATCGCCTCCGGCTTCCACTTCTCCGCCAGCGCGAACGAGACGGGCAGCGCGCAGGCCGTCCCCGGCCCGCCGAGCGCGGCGGCCGCCTTCACGGGCTCCTCCGCGGCCTCCGGAGCGCCGCCGGTCTCGGAGGCCCCCGAGGCCGCCGTCGCCGGGGCCGCCGTCCCGGAGGTCGTGCCGCAGCCGGCCAGCAGCAGCCCGGTCGCCGCCAGGGCGACGGGGACGGCCGTACGTATCGGAAGTGCTCTCACTCGCATGCCGCCATGATCGCCGATCCGCGGAGACGGGATTCGGCCGGACGGGCGAACGCGCGGTGATCGTCGCACAATGTGATGGCATGCCGAAGGGGGGAGCCCCATCCCACGGGAGGCAGGACATGACCGCCACGTTCAGGAGGATCGGCGTCCTCGGCGCCTGTACGGTCGCGGCCGTCGCCTTCGGCGCCGCCGCCGCCCCGGTGCACGCCGACGACGGCGACGGGTTCGAGTTCACGCTCTACTCGAAGGAGGTCCCGGGCGAGGGAGCCAGCGCGAGCGCCCCGGCGCCCAAGGTCGGCGACAGCTTCACCTTCGCCGACGACCTGTACAAGACCAAGGGCGGCAGCAAGGTCGGCCGTGACGGCGTCACGTGCTCCGTCGTGCGGGTCTCCGGAACCCAGGCCGACCTGAACTGCGTCGGCACCTTCGTCCTGAACGGAGGACCGGGCGGACAGCTCACCGCCCAGGCCCTCACGACCTTCGACACCTCGGCCGAGGCGCCCGCCGCGTTCGACGTCGCCATCACCGGCGGAACCGGCGACTTCAAGGACGCCCGCGGCTACGTCCGTACCACCCCCGACGGGGACTACGAGCGGATGGAGTTCCACATCAACACCCGCTAGCCGTCCGTCAGGACAGCTTGCCGCCGTAGTCCGGGAGCTTGAAGGCGCGCTCCGCGTGGCCGCCGACGAGGTCGGTGGTGTTGTTGCCGATGTTCGCGATGATCGTGTAGCCCTTGGCCTCGATCTCCGCCCGCTTGGCGGTCTTGTACGCGCCGACCTCGGCGAACAGGTCGGGCAGGTTCCGCACGTACAGACCGTCGACCGGGTACCCGGACTTCTTCAGGTTCCAGTCGGTGAGCGACTGTATGATCCCCGGCCGCGCGGTCACGAAGAAGACCGCCACCCCGCGCGCGTGGGCGTCCCGCACGAGGTCCCGCACGTCCGCGATGGCCGGGGTCGGCAGCTCCCAGAACGGATGGAAGTCCGTCTCCAGCGAGCTGTTGTCGATGTCGAGGACGATCGCCTGCTTCTCGCGTCCCGCGTCCGCCGACCGCGCCTCGATGTACGGGCGGGCCTCGGCGACGACGGCCGCCACGTCACGGCGCCAGGTCCCGTAGTCGACGTCCTTGAGGGCGGCGGTCGAGGTGAGGTGGGTGTCCGGGTCGGCCGCCGAGGCCGCCGGCGCGGGGCCGACGACGAGCAGACCGGCGAGGGCGAGGGCGGCGGTGGCGCCTGCGGTGGTTCTGGTGGAGGGCATGGAGGGCATGGGGGGCTCCCGAGGGTCGACCGGCTCAGTGGTTGACATGCTCGCGCCCCATACTGGCCAGTAGGCGACGAGAGGGCTACCGGTCGGTAGCGACTTTCTGAGCGGAGATCGACGCGGGGGCGGGCACAGGGGGCCAACCGGCGCGGGACAAACGGCGGCGCCCCCCGGTCCGGAGGGACCGAGGGGCGCCACAGGGCCGGGAAGATCAGCCGAGACCGGGGCCGCGCACCGGGATGTGGGTGAACGTCGGCTCCGGAGCCGGGTTCTGGAAGAAGTCGTTGCCCTTGTCGTCCACGACGATGAACGCCGGGAAGTCCTCGACCTCGATCTTCCAGACCGCCTCCATGCCGAGCTCCTCGTACTCGACGACCTCGACCTTCTTGATGCAGTCCTGCGCGAGACGCGCCGCGGGGCCGCCGATCGAGCCGAGGTAGAAGCCGCCGTGCGCGCTGCACGCGGCGGTGACCTGGCCGGAACGGTTGCCCTTGGCCAGCATGACCTTCGAGCCGCCCGCGGCCTGGAACTGCTCCACGTACGAGTCCATGCGGCCGGCCGTCGTCGGGCCGAAGGAACCGGAGGCGTAACCCTCGGGGGTCTTCGCGGGGCCCGCGTAGTAGACCGGGTGGTCCTTCAGGTACTGCGGCATCTCCTCGCCCGCGTCCAGCCGCTCCTTGATCTTGGCGTGCGCGATGTCGCGCGCCACGACCAGCGGGCCGTTGAGGGAGAGGCGGGTCTTGACCGGGTACTTGGTCAGCTCGGCGAGGATGTCGTCCATCGGCTGGTTCAGGTCGACGGTGACGACGTCGCTCTCCTCGGAGAGGTGCTCGTCGGTCGTCTCCGGCAGGAAGCGCGCCGGGTCGGTCTCCAGCTGCTCCAGGAAGACGCCCTCGGCGGTGATCTTCGCGACGGCCTGGCGGTCGGCCGAGCAGGACACGGCGATGGCGACGGGCAGCGAGGCGCCGTGGCGGGGGAGGCGGACGACGCGGACGTCGTGGCAGAAGTACTTGCCGCCGAACTGCGCGCCGATGCCGATCCTCTGCGTCAGCTCGAAGACCTTCTCCTCCAGCTCCTTGTCGCGGAAGCCGTGGCCGGTCTCGGCCGAGCCCTCGGTGGGCAGCTCGTCCAGGTAGTGCGCCGAGGCGTACTTCGCGGTCTTGAGCGCGAACTCGGCGGAGGTGCCGCCGACGACGATCGCCAGGTGGTACGGCGGGCAGGCCGCCGTGCCGAGCGAGCGGATCTTCTCCTCCAGGAACTTCATCATGCTCGCCTCGTTGAGGACGGCCTTCGTCTCCTGGTAGAGGAAGGACTTGTTGGCGGAGCCGCCGCCCTTGGCCATGAAGAGGAACTTGTACGCGCCGCCGTCGGTCGCGTACAGCTCGATCTGCGCGGGCAGGTTCGAGCCGGTGTTCTTCTCCTCCCACATGGTGACCGGGGCCATCTGCGAGTACCGCAGGTTCAGCTTCGTGTACGCGTCGTAGATGCCCTTCGACAGGGCCTCCTCGTCGCGGCCTGAGGTCAGCACGTTCTGGCCGCGCTTGCCCATGACGATCGCGGTGCCCGTGTCCTGGCACATCGGCAGGACGCCCGCGGCGGCGATGTTCGCGTTCTTGAGCAGGTCGAGCGCGACGAACTTGTCGTTCGACGACGCCTCGGGGTCGTCGATGATCCGGCGCAGCTGGGCCAGGTGGGCCGGGCGCAGGAAGTGCTGGATGTCGTGGATCGCCTCGGCGGCGAGCTGCCGCAGCGCCTCGGGCTCCACCGTGAGGAACGTACGGCCGTCGGCCTCGAAGGTGGAGACACCTTCGGAGGTCACCAGGCGGTAGGGCGTGGTGTCCTCTCCCAGCGGCAGCAGATCGGAGTACGCAAACTCTGGCATGACGGCAGCCATTCCTCACTCGGCAGACAGCAGCGCCGCCTCCATTGGCAGCGCGCCCTCCAGCGTAGAGCGCGGGCGGGCCGCCGATCCTGTGAGGTAAGGCTCACTTGGTGCCGGCGCCTTTCGTCCACAGCTCCGGCCCCGCCCCCTGGTCGCGATCTATCGCGTTTCGCTAGGCTGGCTCCGTGGACCTCGAAAAGCAGCCCGAACCCGAGAAGCAGCCGCAGCCGCAGCGGCCGGCCGCCCCCGCCGAGACCGCCCCCGCGGAGACCGCTTTCGCCGACCCGCAGGGCTCGTTGCGGGCCTCGGACGCGGACCGGGACCGGATCGCGGACATCCTCGGAAACGCCCTGGCCGAGGGGCGGCTCGACCCCGAGGAGCACTCCGACCGGATCGACGCGGTCTACCGCGCCAAGACGGTCGGCGAGCTGGAGCCGATCGTCCGCGACCTGCCGTCCGCCCGGACCCGCCAGGAGCCCGAGCCGGCCTACGCCTGGTCCGCCGACGACTCCGACGGTCCCGCGGACAACCTCGTCGCGATCTTCTCCAGCACCACCCGCAAGGGGCGCTGGCGGGTGAGCCGCCGGACGAACGCCTTCGCGCTCTTCGGGAACATCGAGGTCGACCTGACCGAGGCGATCTTCGCCCAGCGGCTCACCACCATCAACGCCACCTCGATCTTCGGCAACGTCGAGGTGCGGGTCCCGGAGAACATCAGCCTGCGCGGCAGCGGCAGCGGGGTCTTCGGCAATTTCGACGTCGTGACCCTGGAGGGCGTCGACCCGCAGGCTCCGGTCGTCGTCATCAACGGCTACTCGGTCTTCGGGAACGTCGAGGCCCGCCCCAAGCGCGGCAAGTGGATCACCGACCTCCAGGACAAGCTGCGCAAACACCTCGGCAACTGACCGCCGCCGGGGGTCCGCCGGGCCCCCGGGCGGACGGTGGGCGGGACCGCCGGCGGGCACCGAGCGGGACCCCGGGCGGGCGGTGACCGGAATCCGTCCACGGGTATCCGCAGTGCGGAACCGCGCGGCACGCAGTGCATAGGCGCGCGCACAGCGGGTAGGGCTGCTGCATCGCCGCTCGCTCGCGAAGCCGTCGTCAGGAGTAGACCGTGCTGCAACTGCCGCATCAGCCCCTCCAGGTCGCCGCCGTCCCCCCTCAGCGCACCACGCCCACCCGGGAGGACGAGGCCGGCCCTTGGCACGCGGAGGCGGTGTGCCGCCGGGACGAAGCCGGACTGTTCTTCGCCCCGTCCAAGGAACCGACCGCCGCGCGGCTGGCCCGCGAGGAGGCGGCCAAGCGGGTCTGCGCACGCTGTCCGGTGATGGTCGAGTGCCGCGAGCACGCGCTGCTGCAGCCCGAGCCGTACGGGGTGTGGGGCGGCCTCACGGCGGCCGAGCGCCGCGTCGTGCTGGCCCGGCGCCGGCGGCGCGAGGTGGAGCTGAGGAAGACCGCCGCGACCGAGCGGATCGCCCAGGCGGGCTGACGGGAGCCGCGGACGCGCCTCCGCGGGCCCGTACGGGAAGGGGCGCCCCCACCGCACATGGGGGCGCCCCTCTTCGTACCGTCGTCGCGCGCGGCCGCCGCGTCACACCTCGCGCGTCACGCCCTGCGGCGCGTCCGGCGTCGCGCTGTCACGCCTCGCGTGATCCCGCGGCTACTTCGCGCGGTCGAAGTCGATCTTGCTGTACGCGCGCAGCTTCGACAGCCGGTGCGTGGAGTCGATCTGGCGGATCGTGCCGGACTTCGAGCGCATGACCAGCGACTGCGTGGTCGCCGTCTCGGCGCGGTAGCGCACCCCGCGCAGGATCTCGCCGTCGGTGATGCCGGTCGCGACGAAGAAGACGTTGTCGCCGCTGACCAAGTCGTCGGTGGAGAGCACGCGGTCCAGGTCGTGGCCCGCGTCCAGCGCCTTCTGGCGCTCGGCGTCGTCCTTCGGCCACAGCTTGCCCTGGATCACACCGCCGAGGCACTTGATCGCACAGGCGGAGATGATGCCCTCGGGCGTGCCGCCGATGCCCATGAGCATGTCGACGCCCGTGCCCTCGCGGACGGCCATGATCGAGCCGGCGACGTCGCCGTCCGAGATGAACTTGATCCGGGCGCCGGTCTCGCGGATCTCCTTGACGATGCCCTCGTGGCGGGGGCGGTCCAGGATGACGACCGTGATGTCCTCGGGCGCGGAGTTCTTCGCCTTGGCGACCCGGCGGATGTTGACCGAGACGGGGGCGTTGATGTCGACGAAGTCGGCGGCCTCGGGGCCGGTGACCAGCTTGTCCATGTAGAAGACCGCGGACGGGTCGAACATGGCGCCGCGGTCGGCGGCGGCCAGGACGGCGATCGCGTTCGGCATGCCCTTGGCGTTGAGCGTGGTGCCGTCGATCGGGTCGACGGCGATGTCGACCTCGGCGCCGGTGCCGTCGCCGACCCGCTCGCCGTTGAAGAGCATGGGGGCCTCGTCCTTCTCCCCCTCGCCGATGACGACGACGCCGTTCATCGAGACGGTGGAGATCAGGGTCCGCATGGCGTTGACCGCGGCGCCGTCCGCGCCGATCTTGTCGCCGCGGCCGACCCAGCGGCCGGCGGCCATGGCGGCGGCCTCGGTGACGCGGACCAGCTCAAGGGCCAGGTTGCGGTCGGGGGCCTCGGGGGAGACCACAAGCTCGGGCGGCAGATGATGCTGCTCGGTCATCGGAACGCACCTTTCTGTACGGCGACGGCCGGAAATAAGAGGGTGCTGCGACTCTATCGGTACGTCGACAAAATGAGCAGAGGGGCCCACGTATGAGCACGAGACCATGATGCGACCATGGGGGGCGTGGCAGGTATGCGAGGCAGGCAGACGGTACGCGGGATGATCCAGTCCCTCGGGGTGATCTTGATCGCCGCGGGCGTGATGTATCTCTTCATCCCGCACGACGAGGAAGCCGAACCGGTCAAGGCGAAGGACTACCGGGTCGAACTCCTCACGGCTCAGCGGGCGGCGCCGTATCCGGTGCTGGCCCCCCAGGGCCTCGGCGACGGCTGGAAGGCGACGGTCGTCTCGTACAAGCGCGAGAACGCCAACGCCTGGCAGCTCGGTTTCCTCTCCCCGGACACGCAGTACGTGGCGGTCCACCAGTCGACGGCGGCGCCGGGCACCTATGTGCCGGACGTCACCCATCGGGCGAAGGACACCGGGCGGACCGAGACGGTGGCGGGCCAGGTCTGGCAGCGCTGGGAGGGCCCCAAGTACGACGCGCTCGTCCGCACGGACGGCGCCGCGACGACCGTGGTGACCGGCACCGCCTCCTTCGAGCGGCTGGCCGAGATGGCGGGCGCGCTCCGTTCGGGCAAGGTCTGATCCGTACGGCGTCCGCCGTGGACACGGCCCGTCCGCGGCACAGGGAAAGGCCCCGCACTCGTCGAGTGCGGGGCCTTCGGCCTGTCTGCGCGGGGCTCAGACGGTGGTGATGACCTCGTCGTAGGACAGACGCGGGGAGCGCGGGAACCAGGCGTCCTCGCCCGGCTTGCCGATGTTCACGACCATCAGCGGGGTGTGGTCGTCGTCCAGGAACTCCTTCTGGAGGCCGGCGAAGTCCAGGCCGGTCATCGGGCCGGCGGCCAGGCCGGCGGCGCGGACGCCCACGATGAAGTACGCGGCCTGCAGGGCGGCGTTCAGCGCGGCCGAACCCTCGCGGACCGGGCGCTCGGCGAAGAACATGTCCTTGGCCTGCGGGAAGTGCGGCAGCAGGGCCGGGAGCTCGTCGTGGAACTCGTTGTCCGCGGACAGGATCGCGACGAGCGGCGCGGTGGCGGTCTTGGCCTGGTTGCCCTCGGCCATGTGCTTGACCAGGCGCTCGCGGGCCTCGGGGGAGCGGACCAGCGTGATGCGCAGCGGGGACTGGTTGAAGGCGGTCGGGCCGAACTTCACCAGGTCGTAGATCGCCTGGACCTGCTCGTCGGTCACCGGCTCGTCGGTGAACGTGTTGGCGGTGCGGGCCTCACGGAAGAGGAGGTCCTGGGCGGCGGGGTCAAGGGCGAGAGACATGCTGCGTACCTTCCGGACTGCAAGGGGGTCGCTCGTACGGAGTTCAAGCGATGTCCCGACAGTACGCCCAGGATTGGTGAAAGTTCAACTAATCCATCCGGATAGTGATCCGCTTCACTTCGGCGAGTCTACGACAGGCCCGCCGCGAAACCGAAGAGACGTCCGAAACGGCGTCGCGTGCGGCGGGCGGGTCCGAACGAGGTCGTCCGCGGCCGGGCGGGGCCGAAACGGCGTCGTCCGCGGCCGGGCGGGCCGAAGCGATGTCGTCCGCGGCCGGGCGGGCCGAGACGGCGTCGTCCGCGGTCGGGCTACTCGTCGTCCGCGTCCTCCGACCCCGCCTCCGCGTCCTCGGCCGCGCGCTCCGCCGCCAGTGAGGCGTCGAGCCGCGCCCGCGCCCCCTCCAGGCGGCGCCGGCAGACCTTCGCCAGCTCCTCGCCGCGCTCCCAGAGCGCCAGCGACTCCTCCAGGGTCGTGCCGCCCGCCTCGAGCCGCCGGACGACCTCGATCAGCTCGTCCCGCGCCTGCTCGTACCCGAGCGCCGCCTCTTCCGTACCGGCTGCCATCTGCTCCACCCTCCGTCGTACCCGTCTGCTTCTCTGTCTCTCCGGCCGTCCCCGACCCGATCGGTCGGGCGCGGGGGTCCCGCCCGGCGTCGCGTCGCCGTCCCGCTCAGGACGGGTCGGCGGCCACGCGGCGCACCGCGAACTCGCCCTCGGCGACCCGCGCCCGCAGCTCCTCGCCCTCCGCGACCTCCGCGGGGGAGCGGACCACCGTCCCGTCCACCCGCTGGAGCACCGCGTACCCCCGCTCCATCGTGGCCGCCGGCGACAGCGCCCGGACCCGCGCCCGGGTGTGCGACAGCTCCGAGTCCGCCCGGTCCAGGAGATGCCCGAGCACCCGCCGGCTGCGGGCGAGCAGCGCCACCAGCTCGTCCTCGCGGACCTCGACCATCCGCTGCGGATGCTCCATGACGGGCCGCGCGAGCGCCTGCGTCAGACCGCGCTCCTCCCGGTCGAGGAGCCCCCGCACGGTCCGCAGCGCCCGGTCCCGCAGCCCGCGCACCCGGTCCAGCTCCTCCCCGACGTCCGGTACGACCTTCTTGGCCGCGTCCGTCGGGGTCGAGGCGCGCAGGTCCGCCACCAGGTCGAGCAGCGGCGAGTCCGGCTCGTGGCCGATCGCGGAGACCACCGGCGTACGGCAGTCGGCCACCGCGCGGACCAGCCGCTCGTCCGAGAACGGCAGCAGGTCCTCGACGCTGCCGCCGCCCCGCGCGACGATGATCACGTCCACGTCCGCGTGCCCGTCCAGCTCCTTCACCGCCTGGATGACCTGCGGGACCGCCTTCACGCCCTGCACCGCCACGTTCCGCACCTCGAAGCTGACTGCGGGCCAGCGGCGCCGCGCGTTCTCCAGGACGTCCCGCTCCGCCGCCGAGGCCCGGCCGCAGACCAGGCCGACGCGGTGCGGCAGGAACGGCAGCGGCTTCTTCCGGTCGAGCGCGAACAGCCCCTCGGACGCCAGGCTCCTCTTCAGCTGCTCGAGCCGGGCGAGCAGCTCGCCGATCCCCACCGGCTTGATCTCCACGGCCCGCAGCGACAGCTGCCCGCGCGGCGCGTACCACTCCGGCTTCGCGTGCAGGACGACCCGGGCGCCCTCCGACACGACGTCCGCGACCGCGTCGAACACCTTGCGATAGCAGGTGACGCCGATCGAGATGTCGTGCGAGGGATCCCGCAGCGTCAGGAAGACGACCCCGGCGCCGGGCCGCCGCGACAGCTGCGTGATCTGCCCCTCGACCCAGATCGCCCCGAGCCGGTCGATCCACCCCCCGATCAGCCGTGAGACCTCACCGACGGGAAGCGGTGCTTCGGCGGACGTAGTCAGACCCATGGACCGAGCGTAACCGCGCGGTACGACAACGTCAGGACCGCCGGGCAGACCGGGTCACGCGCGCGCGGAGCTCCGGGTCGCGCCCTGGACGGCCAGGACGACGAGGCCGACGCCCAGCCACACCGCGCCCACCACCTGGGCGGCGACCGACGCCTCCACGATCACCGCGACCAGGATCGCCGCCCCCGTCACCGGCATCACGACGTGCCGGAGCCAGTCCGGCGGCCCCTCCGCCCGCCGTACCGCGAACCACCCCACCACGCTCGCGTGCAGCAGCACGAACGCCGTGAGCGCGCCGACGTCGACCACCGACACGAGGTGGTCGAGGCCGTCGTCCCTTCGGGCCGCCCACACCGCCGCGACCATCGTGACCGTCGCCGCCACCAGCAGCGCCACCCGAGGCACGCCCCCGTCCGTACGGGCGAGCGCATGCGGCAGCCGCCGGTCGCGGCCCATCGCGAAGAGCAGCCGCCCGCCCGCCGCCTGCCCCGCCAGGGCCGCGAACGCCGCGCCGATCGCCTTCGAGACGGCCACCAGATCGTGCAGCCAGCCACCCACGGACGCGTCCACGGCGTCGTAGAACGCCGACCCCTGCTTCGCCGAATCCGCCGCGAGCTCGGCCGAGGAGACCGGTTCGAGCAGCGCCACCAGCCAGGACTGCGCGATGAAGAGCACACCCGCGAGGGCCAGACAGAACAGCACCGCCCGCGCGACCTTCGCCGAACCGCCCGTGACCTCCTCCGCGAACGAGGCGATCGCGTCGAAGCCCAGATAGGACAGGACGGCCACCGACACCGCGCCCAGGACCGCCGCCGGGGAGAACCCGGCGTCCCCCGTCAGCGGCGACCACCAGTCGCGCCGCGCCCCGTCCCGTACGAGCACCACCACCGCCGACACGACGAAGACCAGCAGGACGACGATCTCCATCGCGAGCACCGCGAAGCCGACCCGGGCCGCCGCCCGCACGCCCCACAGGTTCAGCAGGGTGGTGACGACCACGGCGATCCCGGTCCACACCCACCGGTGGATCGACGGGACCAGCGCCTCCATCGCGATGCCCGCGAAGAGGTAGGCGACGGCCGGGATCAGCAGGTAGTCGAGCATCGCCATCCACCCGGCGACGAATCCCGGCCCTTCCCCCAGCCCCTTGCGCGCGTACGTGAAGACCGAGCCCGCCTGCGGCGCGACCCGCACCATCTGCGCGTAACTGAACGCCGTGAACGCCATGGCCACGGTCGCCACGAGGTACACCAGTGCGACGGCCCCGTCCGACTTGGCGTCCAGCGTGCCGAAGACGCCCACCGGGGCCATCGGGGCGATGAAGAGCAGGCCGTAGACCACCAGGTCGCGGAAGCCGAGGGTCCGCCGAAGACCCGTGTGCCCCGCGCCCGCCGCCACCTGCGTCTCCTCGGCCATGGCGACAGTTTCGGCCACCACGCCGATCAAACCGCTCACCGACGCGGCCTTACGATGGGACCCATGACTGCAACGCCCGCGACGAACCGCCCGAAGCGTGTCCTGCTCGCCGCACCCCGTGGCTACTGCGCGGGCGTGGACCGTGCCGTGATCGCCGTGGAGAAGGCCCTGGAGCAGTACGGGGCGCCGATCTACGTACGCCACGAGATCGTCCACAACAAGTACGTCGTCCAGACCCTGGAGCGGAAGGGCGCGATCTTCGTCGACCAGGCGACCGAGGTCCCGCCGGGCAACATCGTGATGTTCTCCGCGCACGGCGTCGCCCCCACCGTCCACGAGGAGGCCCGCGAGGGCCGCCTGAAGACCATCGACGCCACCTGCCCGCTGGTCACCAAGGTCCACAAGGAAGCCGTCCGCTTCGCCAACGAGGACTTCGACATCCTCCTCATCGGCCACGAGGGCCACGAGGAGGTCATCGGCACCTCCGGCGAGGCGCCCGACCACATCCAGCTGGTCGACGGCCCCGGCGACGTCGCCAAGATCGAGGTCCGCGACCCCTCCCGGGTCGTCTGGCTCTCGCAGACCACGCTCTCCGTCGACGAGACGATGGAGACGGTCGACGCGCTCAAGGAGAAGTTCCCGCAGCTGATCTCCCCGCCGTCCGACGACATCTGCTACGCCACCCAGAACCGCCAGATCGCCATCAAGGAGCTCGCCGGCCAGGCCGAGCTGGTGATCGTCGTCGGCTCGAAGAACTCCTCGAACTCGATCCGCATGGTCGAGGTCGCCAAGCAGGCCGGCGTCCCCGCCGCGTACCTCGTCGACTTCGCCAGCGAGATCGACGAGGCATGGCTCGAAGGCGTCACCAGCGTCGGCCTCTCCTCCGGCGCCTCCGTCCCGGACATCCTCGTCCAAGAGGTCCTGGAGTGGCTGTCCGAGCGCGGCTACGCGGACGTCGAGATCGTCAAGACCGCCGACGAGTCCCTGACCTTCTCCCTCCCCAAGGAGCTCCGCAACAAGGACCTCCGCGCCGAGGCCGAGAAGCTCACCGCCGCGGCTCCCGTCAAGGAGTAGCCAGGCCCTCCAGCCCTTACCGTGGGTCCATGAACGTCTTCGGAGTGGACATCGGCGGCTCGGGCATCAAGGGCGCCCCCGTGGACCTGGAGCGCGGCACGCTCACCGAGGAGCGCCACAAGGTACTGACCCCGCAGCCCGCCACACCCGACGGTGTGGCGGGCTGCGTCGCCGAGGTCGTGGCGAACTTCGGCTGGACCGGCCCCGTCGGGGTGACCTTCCCCGGCGTGGTCACCGGATCGACCGTCCGGACCGCCGCCAACGTCGACAAGTCCTGGATCGGCGTCGACGCCGGCACCCTCCTGGGCGACCGCCTCGGCGGTCTCCCCGTCACCGTCCTCAACGACGCCGACGCCGCCGGACTCGCCGAGATGACCTTCGGCGCCGGCCGCGGCCGCAAGGGCACCGTCATCCTCCTGACCCTCGGCACCGGCATCGGCTCCGCCGTCTTCACCGACGGCCGCCTCGTCCCGAACACCGAACTCGGCCACCTCGAACTCAAGGGCCACGACGCCGAGACCCGCGCCTCGACCCGCGCCAAGGAGGACGAGGACCTCAGCTGGGAGCACTGGGCGACCCGCCGGCTCCGCAAGTACCTCGCCCACGTCGAGATGCTCTTCTCGCCCGAGCTCTTCATCATCGGCGGCGGCGTCAGCCGCAAGGCCGACAAGTTCCTCCCCCTCATCGAGGGCATCCGCGCCGAAATCCTCCCCGCCGAACTCCGGAACAACGCCGGCATCGTCGGCGCGGCCATGGCGGCACACACGAGCTGAACCACCACAAGGCCGACCGCCCACGGCGCGAGCGCCGACGCGAGGCATGAGCCGAGGGGCATGGCCCGCCGGCGAGGGTCCCGACGGGCGCGGCCCGCAGGTGAGGGTCCTGGCGGCGACACCCTCAGGGGCGAGGCCCGGCGGGGACCCGCCGGGCCTCACACGACGGGACCCGCCGGGGCCTCACACGACGGGTCGGCGGCGGGGGGTGCCGGTGCGTCCGCCCGGGGCCTCGGCGGCGCCGGCGGCGGCCTCGGGAGCCGGTGCGGCGCCCCGGGCGGCCGCGAGGGCGGTGCGCTGCTGGCGGCGGCCCATGTCGCGCACCTTGCGGACGCTCGCGATGAGGCCGGCGACGAGGGTGCCGCCGTAGAGCCAGCCGGCGTGCACCGCGAGGGCGGTGACGACGGCCATGGCCTGGCCGCCGAGACCGCCGGTGCCACCCGCGACGGGGACGACGCCGACGGCGAAGGCGATGGGGACGCTGATCGGGGCGGTGACCAGGTCGGCGGTGCGCACCCACAGCGCGGTCAGGGCGCTGACCGGCAGGAACAGCACCCCGTAGACGACGGGGGAGCCGTCGAGGAGCAGCAGGTCGAGGAAGCCGAGCGTCAGCATGACGGCGGAGGCGAAGAGCCCGGCGCCGAGCCCGGTGAGGCGGGGCGAGGGCAGCCGGCGCAGGGCGACGACCACGGGCGGCACGGGCCGGGCCCCGGGCGGCCGCCCGGAACCGCGCCCGGGAACGGCGGCGGCCGCGGCCCCGGCCCGCTCGACCCGGGCGCCCCCGCGGGCCCGCCCTGACCTGCCGGTCACGCGGTACACGGCCGCACCCTCCACGAGCGCGGGCGGCGGCGTGACGGGGGTCTGCGGCCCCCGGCGGCCTTGCGGCTGACTTGTCCTGTGCTGCTCCACACCACCAACGTAGGTCGGATCGGGCCGGGAACCGGGTCCGGGACACGCCCTTTGGGTGACGTTGCGCCCGAGATCGACCGAAGGCGGACGTCACTGGCCGGTTCTTCCCGCCCGTAAACTGGGGGATCGGCCCCCCGTCCACACTTCAGGAAGTCGCCACCGTGTCGCTCACGATCGGAATCGTCGGTCTGCCGAATGTCGGCAAGTCGACCCTGTTCAACGCCCTGACCAAGAACGACGTGCTGGCGGCCAACTACCCGTTCGCCACCATCGAGCCCAACGTCGGCGTCGTCGGTGTCCCCGACGCCCGCCTGACCAAGCTCGCGGAGATCTTCGGCTCGCAGCGCGTCCTCCCGGCGACCGTCGACTTCGTCGACATCGCCGGCATCGTGCGCGGCGCGAGCGAGGGCGAGGGCCTCGGCAACAAGTTCCTCGCGAACATCCGCGAGTCGGACGCGATCTGCCAGGTCATCCGCGCCTTCAAGGACGAGAACGTCGTCCACGTCGACGGCAAGGTCTCGCCGAAGGACGACATCGAGACGATCAACACGGAGCTGATCCTCGCGGACCTCCAGACGATCGAGAAGGTCCTGCCGCGACTCCAGAAGGAGATGCGGATCAAGAAGGACACGGCGCCGAAGGTCGCCGCCGTCGAGGCCGCCCAGGCGATCCTGGAGAAGGGCGACACCCTCTTCTCGCAGGGCATCCTCCAGGGCTCGGAGAAGGCGGAGCTCCTCCACGACCTCCACCTCCTCACCACCAAGCCGTTCCTCTACGTCTTCAACGTCGACGAGGACGAGCTGACCGACGACGCCTTCAAGGCCGAGCAGAGCGCCCTGGTCGCCCCGGCCGAGGCCATCTTCCTCAACGCCAAGCTGGAGCAGGACCTCGCCGAGCTCGACGAGGAGGACGCCATGGAGCTCCTCCAGTCCGTCGGCGCCGAGGAGCCCGGCCTCGCCACCCTCGCCCGCGTCGGCTTCGCCACCCTCGGCCTCCAGACGTACCTGACGGCCGGCCCCAAGGAATCCCGCGCCTGGACCATCAAGCAGGGCGCCACCGCCCCCGAGGCCGCCGGTGTCATCCACACCGACTTCCAGAAGGGCTTCATCAAGGCCGAGGTCATCTCCTTCGACGACCTCGTCTCCACCGGCTCCGTAGCCGACGCCCGCGCCGCCGGCAAGGCCCGCATGGAGGGCAAGGAGTACGTCATGCAGGACGGCGACGTGGTGGAGTTCCGCTTCAACGTGTAGTCCCCCGTGTGTGCCGGAAGGGGTCGGGCCCGGGTGGGTTCGGCCCCTTCTGTGTGGGGGCGGTGTGGTTTCCGGCCAGGGGGGGCGGGGGTCGGCTGTGGGGCGTGTGGGGGGTGGGTGGGGTCCGCGTATCCTCGGTCGCTGGGGACGGGGGGCGTGGGGGACAGGGATCGCGGAGGTATCAGGTGGAGTTCAGGCTGCTCGGCTCCGTTGCGTTGGTGGCGGAGGACAGGGACGTAGCCTTGGGGCCCGCCAAGCGGACCAGCCTGCTCGCGATGCTGTTGCTGCGCCCCAACAGCGCGGTGAACGTGGGGCAGTTGATCGACGCGCTGTGGGAGGACGAGCCGCCCACGCATGCGAAGACCGTGTTGCAGGGGCATGTGTCGCGGCTGAGGGCGCTGCTGGCGGAGCATGAGGCCGAGGCGTACGGGGTGGAGCTGGCGACGCACGGTTCGGCGTACGTGCTGCGGATGCCGGAGTCGCTGGTGGACGCGCACCGGTTCGAGGAGCTGGTGGGTCTCGCGGGAGTGCAGCGGCAGCCGGCCGACGCGGTGCGGATGCTGCGGGAGGCGCTGTCGTACTGGCAGGGGCCGGCGCTCACCGGGACCGTGCACAGCAGGCCGCTGGAGGCGGCGGCCGGGGGGCTCGAAGAGCTGCGGCTGGCATCCGTGGAGGCGCTGGCGGAGGCGTACGGGAAGCTCGGCGAGCATGCCCGGGCGGCCGCCGTGCTGCGCACCGAGGCCGTCGCGCATCCGCTGCGCGAGTCGCTGGCGGCCGCGCTGATGCTGGCGCTGGGCCGCTCGGGGCGCCAGTCGGACGCGATCGACTGGTACCACCGGACCCGGCGGCTGCTCGCCGAGGAGCTGGGCGTGGACCCCGGGGAGACGCTCGGCGAGGCGTACGCGACGCTGCTGCGCTCCGCCGAACCCGTCACCGCGCCGCGTCCCGTCGTCCCGGTCGACGTCCCGGTGCCGGAGGGGCTGCCGCGCGCGCCGCGCGGCTTCACCGGCCGGGGGGCCGAACTGGTCGCGCTCGACCGGGCGGTGGGCGCCGGGGAGGCGCCCGTCTGTCTGGTCACCGGGCCCGCGGGCGTCGGCAAGACGGCGTTCGCCGTGCACTGGGCGTACCAGCGGCGGGCCGAGTTCCCCGACGGCAGGCTCTTCGCCGACCTGCGCGGCTTCAGCGACACCGCGGAGCCGGAGGCGGCCGCCGTGCTCCGCGAGTTCCTGCTCGCGCTCGGCGTCCCGCCGCAGCGCATCCCGGAGGCCGTCGAGGCGCGGGGCGCGCTGTTCCGCTCGCTGACGAGCGGCCGCCGACTGCTCGTCGTCCTCGACAACGCGCGCTCGTCCGAGCAGGTCAGGCCGCTGCTGCCGGGCGGCGACCACTGCGCGACCGTCGTCACCAGCCGTGACCGGCTGGGTGGGCTCATCGCCTCCGACGCCGCCCGGCCGGTGCCGCTGTCGCACCTTCCGACGGCCGATTCGACGGCTCTGCTGACCACCGTGCTCGGCGTGGAGCGGGTCGCCTCCGAGCCCGCCGCCGCCGCGCGGCTCGCCGGGCTCTGCGACGGGCTGCCGCTCGCGCTGCGGGTGACGGCGGCCCGCCTGGCCGAGCGCCCGCAGTGGACGCTCGACGCGATGGTCGGCGAACTCGCCGACGAGCAGAGCCGGTTGATGCTGCTCGACGTGGAGGACCGGGGAGTGTCGGCGGCGCTCCATCTCACCGTGCAGCAGCTGCCCGAGTCCGCCGCCCGGCTGTTCCGCTCGATCGGGCTGCACACCGGCTCGGACCTGGACCGCTTCGCGGCCGGCGCGCTCGCCGGCACGTCCCCCGCGCACGCCTCCGTCGACCTGGACCGGCTCGCCGCCGCGCATCTGCTCACCGAGTCGGTGCCGGGCCGCTGGACTCCGCACGACCTGGTGCGTCTGTACGCCCGCCATCTCGCCCCGCAGGCCGACCCCGAGGGTCTGACCCGCCTCCTCGACCACTACCTCTACACCGGCCTGGCGGCCGACGCCGCCGCCGAACCGGGCTCCCAGCCCTGCTACTCGCTGCCCGCGGACGCCCGACGGCCCGCCGCGACAAGGGAGTTCGAGGACCGTACGGCGGCCCTCGACTGGTACGTGGCCGAACGCCCCGCCCTGGAGGGCGCGGTGGCGGTCGCCGTCTCCCTCGGCCTGCACGACCGGGCCTGGCGGCTCGCCCTCGTCCAGTGGCCGCTGATGCTCATGCGGATCGGGGACGGCTGGACACCGCTCCTGGAGGCCGGGCTCGCCGCGGCCGAGCAGGTCGGCGACCTCGACGCCCAGTCGCGGGCCCGGGCGCTGCTCGGCTGGATCCTGCACGAGGAGGGGCGGGACGCGGAGGCGCTCGTCCATCTGGAGAAGGCGCCCGGTCTGGCGGCCCGGGTGGGCGACACCGTCAGCGAGGCGATCGCGTACGTCAACTACGCCGCCGTCCTGGACGCGACCGGGGAGCACGAGCGGGCCGGTCTGCTCATGATGCACGCGGTGTCGCTCGCCGACCGCACCGGCCATCCCTCCACCCAGGTGCTGACCCTCCAGCATCTGGCGGGGCACTGCCTGAAGGCGGAGGAGTACGAGGCGGCGCTCGCCCACACCGTTCGCGCCGGGGAACTGGTCGCGCCCGACGCGGTGGTCGTCCAGGCGCAGCTGCAGATCGTCCGGGGTGAGGCGCTGGCCGGCATCGGCCGCCTCGACGAGGCCGCTGACCAGCTGGAACGCGCGATCGCGGCGTCCGAGAAGGCCGGTTTCACGGAGGGTTCGGCGCGGGCGACGGAGCGGCTTTCGCGGCTGTCAGCGGATCGTTAGCGGTACGCAAGCGGGACGGCAGCGCGGGGCCGGAAGCTGGACGCAGCACGGTGCACGGATTCATGTGCGCCGACCGACCGCGTCAACGGGGGAGCACCACCATGCGTCACCACCGCAAGAACACCGTCCTGGCCGCCGCCGCCATCGCCGCCCTCTCGCTGGGGCTGACCGCCTGCGGCGGCGACGACGGCGCCACCGGCGCGAAGGACGCGGGCAGCGCCAGCGCCTCGCAGACGTCCGGCGGTACGGCCGACAGCGGGACGGCCGCGGGCGGCGCGGGCGACCAGACCGCCGCCAAGAACGGCTCGGGCTCCGGCTCGGCCGGCGGATCGACCGCCACGTCCGGCGGCGGGAGCGCGTCCGGGGACAGTGGCTCCACCGGCTCGACCGGCGGCTCGAAGACCTCCGCCAAGGCCCCCGCCTGCGCCTTCGGCGACGTCAGGATCACGGCGAAGAAGGCGGACGAGGTCCCGACCGAGCACATCGTCCTCACCGCCACGAACACCTCGGGCCGCTCCTGCACCCTCCTCCAGTACCCGCTGATCGCCTTCGGTCCCGTCCAGACCGCCAAGGACGTCCCGGCCGTGGCGAAGAGCAAGCCGTCCGCCGCCATCGTCCTCAAGGCCGGCGAGCCCGCCTACGCCAACGTGCGCGTCGCCCTCGGCGGTGTCCACGAGGACAACAAGGTCGTCAACGAGTTCAACGTGAACCTCTTCGCCGCCGACGGCCCCGCCGAGGGCAGCGTCGTCGTCAAGGCGCCGGCCGGCGGCCTCGCCGTCGACGAGGCCGCCGCCAAGACCGGCTACTGGACCTACGAACTCCGCAACGGCGCCGACGAGTTCTGATTCGGACGCCCGGGACCGGGACCACCCGGACCCGCGTGGTCCCGGTGCGGCGTCAGGGGAGGGTCCAGCCGTCGGCGAAGTCGCCTCGGAGGTCGGCCGGCCGACGCAGCCTCTCCGGGGTGTACGAGGACTCGTCGGAGGGCTTCCGGGCCCGGACCCAGCCGTCCCAGGGGCCGTCCGGGCCGGTGAACCGGTCGGCGTACGCCGTCCCGAGGCCGGCGTCGAGCCGCAGCAGGGCGCCGAGGGCCGCGGGCTGGTCGTAGTCGAGGTCGGTCCGGGGCAGGTACCGATCCAGATAGGCGGCGAGGAGCTCGGCGTCCGCGCGGGTGCCGAGTCGGGCGAATTCGGGACGGGGTCGGGTTCAGGGAGTCAGGCCCGTCTTCGCGCCCGCACCGCACAGGGGCACCACGGTGAGGCCGGGGCGGGGCGGGGCCGCGCGCACGGCCGCCCAGCACGCCACTCCGGTGGCCTCGACGAAGAGGCCGCGGCGGGCGAGGTCCCGCTGGGCGGTGCGGATCTGCTCCTCGGTGACGGTCAGGAACGTGCCGCCCGATTTCCGTACCGCCCGCAGGATCTGGCCGGCGCGGGGCGGGGCGGTGATGGCGATGCCCTCGGCGAGGGTGGGGCGGGCGGGGGCCGGTCCGGTGAGGTCGTCCGCGCCGGCGTGGAAGGCCGTGGCCAGCGGGGAGACGGCCTCGGCCTGGACGGCGACGAGTGCGGGCCGGGTGTCGGTGAGGCCGTGGCGGTGGAGTTCGTCGAGGGCGAGGGCGGCGCCGAGGAGGAGGGTGCCGTTGCCGACGGGGACGACGATCGTGTCGGGGAGGCGGCCGCCGAGTTCCTCCCAGAGCTCGTAGACGTAGGTCTTGGTGCCGTGCGGGAAGTACGGGTTGTACACGTGCGAGGCGTAGAAGGTGCCGGGTTCGTCGGCGGCGGCCCGGGCGGCCAGGGCGGTGGCCTCGCGGTCGCCGTCCACTTCGACGACCCGGGCGCCGTGGGCGCGGATCTGCTCCAGCTTCTTCGGGGACGTGCCGGCGGGGACGTACACGAGGCAGTCGAGTCCGGCCCGTGCCCCGTACGCGGCCACCGCCGTGCCGGCGTTGCCGCTGCTGTCGGCCACGACCCGTTCGAGGACTCCGGCGCGGGCCAGCCGCAGCGCGTGCGCGGCGAGCATGACGGCGCCGCGGTCCTTGAACGACAGGGTCGGCATGAGGAAGTCGAGTTTGGCCGAGACGGACTCGGTGAGGGGGACCAGGGGGGTGCGGCCCTCCCCGAGGGTCACCTCGGCCGCGAGCGGCATCGGAGGCAGTGCCTCCGCGTAACGCCACAATGAATTCACACGTGACGCGAGTGACGGGAGGGGTACCGGCGTACTCGCGAAGTCGAGGTCCCAGGGGCCGCGGCACTTCGGACAACACCAGGTGAGCGCGGACGTGGGCGAGTGGACCTGGCAACGGGGACACACGTAGGCGGTCATGGGACGCAGCATGGCAGCCGTGTGGCGCGGGCGTTACGGGGCGCGGGAAACCCTTGTGGGATTCCTATGGATCAGCCAATCTTTCGCTCGGCAGCCGGACGTTCGAAGCGGTGTGGACTTGGCGTCTGCTCTTGTCATGTCCTCGTCACGTTCAAGGTCCCGTGCCATCCCCCACAGCAGCGCACCACCAATGAGGAGGACCCCTCACATGTCAGTGATGCGTGACTCACGTCGCCGAATCGCCACCGCCGCGGCCCTCGCGGCGGCCGCCCTCACCCTCGGATCCCTCTCCGCCCTCCCGGCCGCCGCCTCACCGGCCGCCCCGGAGGGCGTCATCGAGAACGCCGGAGCCGAGGGCACCATCGCGGGCAGCTACATCGTCACCCTCGACGAGTCCGCGCAGGCGGAGACCGCCCAGGGCCGGGCGGTCGCCGCCCGCTTCGGCGCGAAGATCAAGCGCACGTACACCTCGGCGCTCAACGGCTACTCCGTCGAACTCTCCGAGGCGCAGGCGCGGAAGCTCGCGGCCGACCCGGCCGTGAAGTCCGTCGTCCAGAACCGGGTCTTCCACATCGACGGTACGCAGCCCTCCCCGCCGTCCTGGGGCCTCGACCGGATCGACCAGAAGGCCCTCCCGCTGAACCAGAGCTACACCTACCCGGACACCGCCGGCCAGGGCGTCACCGCGTACATCATCGACACCGGCGTCCGCATCAGCCACAGCGACTTCGGCGGCCGGGCCTTCAACGGCTACGACGCGATCGACAACGACAACACCGCCCAGGACGGCCACGGCCACGGCACCCACGTCGCGGGCACCGTCGCCGGCTCCTCCTACGGCGTCGCCAAGAAGGCGAAGATCGTCGGCGTCCGCGTCCTCGACGACTCCGGCTCCGGCACGACCGAGCAGGTCGTCGCGGGCATCGACTGGGTGACGCAGAACGCCGTCAAGCCGGCCGTCGCCAACATGAGCCTCGGCGGCGACGTCGACTCCGCCCTCGACCAGGCCGTCCGCAACTCGATCGCCTCCGGCGTCACCTACGCGGTCGCCGCCGGCAACGAGACCGACAACGCCGCCAACCACTCCCCGGCCCGCGTGGCCGAGGCCATCACCGTCGGCGCCACGACGTCGAGCGACGCCAAGGCCGGTTACTCCAACTACGGCAGCGGCCTCGACCTCTTCGCCCCGGGCTCCTCCATCACCTCGTCCTGGAACACCGGCGACTCCGCCACCAACACCATCTCCGGTACGTCGATGGCGTCCCCGCACGTCGCCGGCGCCGCGGCCCTCTACCTCGCCGCCAACCCGACGGCGACCCCGGCGCAGGTCTCCACGGCCCTGACGACCGCCGCCACCCCGAACGTCGTCACCGGCCCCGGCACCGGCTCCCCGAACCGGCTGCTCTACGTCGGCGGCTCCACCACCCCGCCGCCCACCGGCCCGAAGTTCGAGAACACCGCGGACTTCGCCATCGCCGACAACGCGACCGTCGAGTCCCCGGTCACCGTCAGCGGCGTCACGGGCAACGCCCCCGCCGCCCTCCAGGTGCCGGTGAACATCGTCCACACGTACATCGGCGACCTCCAGGTCCAGCTGATCGCCCCCGACGGCACGGCGTACACGCTGAAGACCTTCGGCACCGGCGGCAGCACGGACAACATCAACACCACCTACACCGTGAACGCCTCCTCGGAGGTCGCCAACGGCACGTGGAAGCTGCGGGTCACGGACAACGCGGCCTACGACACCGGGAAGATCGACTCCTGGGCCCTGCAGTTCTGACCCGGAGGTTCCGGTCCTGATCGAAGGTGCGGGGGGCGGTCGCCTGAGGGCGGCCGCCCCTCGGCGTCCCCCGCCTGCCCGCCCGCTCCACCTGGCCACGTACGATGCGCGCCCGATCGTTTGTTCGCGCCGCCCGCCCCGAAACAGGAGCCCGTACCCGTGGAGCCGATCCAGCCGACCCCGCCGCCCCCGTTCCCCGAGGGAGGGCCGCAGCAGCCGGGCTGGCCCGCCCCGGGCCCGTACACCTCGCCGGGGATGCCGTACACGCCGTACGGCCCGCCCGGCATGCCCGGCGTCGGCCCCTACGGGCCGCCGCGGCGCACGACCAACGGCCTCGCCGTCGGCTCGCTCGTCTCCGGCGTCGTCTGCTGCCTCCCGCCCCTCGGCCTGGTCCTCGGCCTCATGGCCCTGCCGCAGATCAGGAAGCGGGACCAGGCGGGCAAGGGGCTCGCGATCGCGGGCATCGCCCTCTCGGCGCTGAGCTGCCTGCTGCTCGTCGTGGGCCTGGTGACCGGCGGCATCGGTTCGGCATGGCAGGGCTTCAAGGAGAACGTGGACGAGGCGTCCCGCACCAAGTCGCCCTCCTCGCTGCGGACCGGGGACTGCTTCGGGGACAAGGACAAGGCGAAGGAGTACGCGACCCACGTCGAGGTCGTCGACTGCGCGGGCCCGCACGACGGCGAGGTCACCGGCCGCTTCAAGGTCACCGGCTTCGACACGTGGCCCGGCGAGGACGCGGTCGACGCACTGGCCGAGAAGCGCTGCGACACGATCAACTCGACGTACGCCCTGGACACCTGGGCCGTGCCCACGGACGTCTGGACGTACTACTACCTGCCCAGCAAGGAGAGCTGGCGGCTCGGCGACCGGTCCGTGATCTGCGCGTACGCCAGCGAGGGCGAGCCCTTCAAGGGCTCGGTGCGCTCCGACACGTCCACCCTGACCCTGGACCAGGCGTACTTCCTCAAGGCCGTCAACCCGATCGAGGCGGCGGTCTACGAGGAACCGGACGAGGACCCGGACGAGGACTTCGCGGCCAACAAGGCGTGGGCCGGGAAGGTGGTCGCGGCGATCGACGGGGCGCGCGCGGGACTCAAGGCGCAGTCCTGGCCCGGCGCCTCCACCGCCCCGGTCGCCGGGCTCGGCACGACCCTCGACGCGGCCTCCAAGGAGTTCGGCAAGCTGGCGCGGGCCGCCGACGCGGAGGCGTACTGGGACGCGTACGACACCGCCTGGGACGCCCTGCCGGAGAACCTCGGCGCGGAGGCGCGGACCGCGCTCGGCCTGACGGACACCCTGCCGGCGAAGGAGGGCACCTCGGCCTGAGCCGTCGGCGCGGCCCCGGCCGCCGAGCGGGCGGCCGGGGCGACGCCGGGTGCGGTTCAGCGGCGGGTCAGGCCCCGGTCGATCGCGGTGATGAGCTCACCGTCGGGGGTGTCCCCGTCGAGGGACCAGACCATGGCGCCGCCGAGTCCGTTCTGCCGGACGTAGGACGCCTTGGTGCGCAGCACGGTCGGGTCGTCGTAGGTCCACAGGGTGGTGCCGTCGAAGAGCCAGGCATGGCCGTTCCGCGTGCCCCGGTGGAGCTGGTACGTGCCCGAATCCGCCAGTACCTTCAGGAACTTGTAGTCCTCCGAGCCGGCCGTCCAGGTCGCGGGGGCGGGCCCGGTCGCCGGCTGCCCGATGCCGTCGCCGCCGCCGGTGACGCCGGTCCAGCCCTGCCCGTAGAACGGCATGCCGACCACGAGCTTGCGGGCGGGGGCGCCGCGCCGCAGCCATGCCTTGACGGTCTGGTCGACGCTGAAGTCGTTCCTGGCGAAGAGCGCCGACTGCTGGGCGGTGGTCTTCTCGCCGGAGACGTGGAAGTCGTAGCCCTGGAGGTTCACGAAGTCGAAGTCCCGGATGATCTTGGCGACTTCGAAGCCCGCGTCGATCTTGGCGGGCGCGGTGGGGACGTAGGCGCTGAGGTCGTAGTGCCTGCGCTGCGGAAGCGAGCGCCCGTAGGCGTCGAGCTGGGTGCGGAACTCCCGTACCAGCTTGGTGAAGTTGGGCTTGTCCTCGGGGCGGATCACGTTCCCCGGGGCGCCGTCCGAGCCCGGCCACTCCCAGTCCAGGTCGACCCCGTCGAAGACCCCCGCGGCGGCACCCGCGCCGCCGCGGGCGCCGTCGGCCGGCAGGTTGCCCTTGATGTACGTGTCGATGCAGGAGGCGACGAGGGCCTTGCGGCCGGCGTCGGTGCGCACCGCGTCGGAGAAGTGCGCGGAGCCGCTCCAGCCGCCCAGCGAGATCATGACCTTGAGGCCGGGGTGCTTCGCCTTCAGCTCGCGCAGCTCGTTGAAGTTGCCGGCCAGGCGCTGGTCGGCGGTGTCGGCCACGCCGTCCACGGAGTTGGCGGCGTCGACCGGGCGCACGTAGTCGGCCCACGGGTCGGAGCCCGGTGCGTTGCCCATGAGGCACTTGCCGTCCGAACCGATCACGCCGAAGGCGTAGTTGATGTGGCTGAGCTTGCCGGCGGTGCCGCTCTGCTCCAGGTCCTTGACCTGGAAGTTCCGTCCGTAGATGCCCCATTGGGTGAAGTAGCCGACCCGCTTGAGGGCGGGGGTGTGCGCGGAGGGCTGGTGCGCGTCGGCGGTGGGGGCCAGGGTGGCGAGGAGGCCGAGGGTGGCGGCGGCGGCCGCGCCGAAGGTCAGCTTGGTCATGGCTCTGGGACGCATGGGCTCGTTCCTGTGCGAGGCGGGATGGAGCGTGCGGGAGAGTGTTCCGAGGCGTTCAGGCAGGAACGTATTGGTCTGGACCAATGAGGTCAAGGGGTTCGGCGACGCCTATCCGGGGTGACCGTGGGTAGCAAGGGCTCGGGTCAAGCTGTCATCACATCGAGTGAAACTTTGGCCCATGCTTGCGGATCGCCACCGTCGGTTGTCAGGCTGTAGCTGTCAGTCAACCTGAGGGGAGTGTCCAGTGACGTTCGGTGAGCAGCCCGCCTATCTGCGCGTGGCGAGCGATCTGCGGGAGAAGATCGCGAACGGCTCGCTTCCGCCGCATACCCGTCTCCCCTCGCAGGCACGCATTCGCGAGGAGTACGGGGTGTCGGACACCGTCGCGCTGGAGGCCCGCAAGGTACTCATGGCCGAGGGGCTCGTGGAAGGACGCTCGGGCTCGGGCACCTACGTGCGGGAGCGTCCGGTGCCGCGCCGGATCGCCCGCTCCGGATACCGCCCGGCGGCCGGCGGCACCCCGTTCCGCCAGGAACAGGCGGCGGAAGGGGCCCGCGGCACCTGGGAGTCGAACAGCGAGCAGGAGCGGGCGAGCGACGAGGTCGCCGAGCGGCTCGGCATCGACCCGGGGGAGCGGGTGATGCGCACGCGGTACGTGTACCGGGACGGGGGCGAGCCCATGATGGTCTCCACCTCCTGGGAGCCGCTCGCCGTCACCGGCCGGACCCCGGTCATGCTGCCCGAGGAGGGCCCGCTGGGCGGCTGCGGCGTCGTCGAGCGGATGGCCGCCATCGACGTCGTCGTGGACAACGTCGTCGAGGAGGTCGGAGCCCGGCCCGGCCTCGCCGAGGAGCTCCTCGCGCTCGGCGGGGTCCCGGGACACGTGGTGATGGTCGTCGAGCGGACGTACTACGCCTCCGGGCGGGCCGTCGAGACCGCCGACGTCGTGGTCCCCGCCGACCGCTACCGCATCGCCTACCACCTGCCGGTCCGCTGACCCGCGAGAGGTCCGGCCCTGGTCCCGGTCCCTGTCCGGGTCCGGCCCAGGCCCTGGTCTCTGTCCGGCCCCTGCCTCGGCCCCGGTCTCTCTGTCCGGGCCCATGGCCCGGTCCGTGGGCCCGCTCAGCGGGGACGGGTGTCCGGGGCGCGTGACCCGGAGTTAACGGGGCGTCAGGCCGCGTCACCGCGTGGCAACCACTCGCCTACGGCGGGCGTCATGCCCGGCTCCTGGCTTCCTGGCCGTACCCGCGATCCGGCCGGACGGCAGGAACCCTCATGACGGAAACGGTCACCACGCCCACCCCGGACCCGGGAGCGGCCGCACCGCCCCCCGGGCCCTGCTGCTCGCTCGACGCCGCGTGCGGGGACGTCTGCCGCAAGGACCCGCAGGGTGCGGGCGGTCCCGTCCTGATGCCGGTGCCGACCGTTCCCCGCGTGACGCCCGGGGTGTGAGCTTCGGCCTCCTTCCGTCGGTTCCCGGCCGATCCGTATCTCTTTGTGAAAACGCATATCCGCTGTGTGAAGGTCAGGCGTAAGCTCCGGCATATGCGGATTGCGGTTTCCCGGAGATCCTCGACTGCGCCCGGACCGGCGGAAGGAGAAGCCTGATGACCGACAGCGGCCCTCTCCTCCCGTGGCTCGTCATACGGCAGGACGACAACGGCAATCGCTACCGGGTGGGGAGGTACGCGACCAGGGACGAGGCCCAGAAGATCGCGGACAGCCTCGACGACCGCGGTCACAAGCAGCTCTACTGGGTCGAGCGCATCGGCAGCCCGGCTCTCTGAGCCCGGTGGCCGCCGCCCGGGCCGGGCTACGCTCGCGCCCATGACGGAACGCACCACCGACCCCGCCGGCCCCCCTGAGCCCCGCCCTGATGTGCCCCGCCACGGCGAGTCCCGCCGCGACGCCGACCCCGACCGGGGAAGCGGCGTCGTGGTCGTCGTCGCGGGCGCCCTGTACGACCGGGGCCGGCTGCTGGCCGCGCGCCGCAGCGCCCCCGTCGAGCTCGCCGGCCGCTGGGAACTGCCCGGCGGCAAGCTCGAACCCGGGGAGAGCGGTGAAGAGGCCCTGGTCCGCGAGCTCCGGGAGGAGCTCGGCGTGGAGGTCGAGCCGGGCGAGCGCATCCCCGGCGAATGGCCGCTGAAGCCCGGATACGTCCTGCGGGTATGGACCGCCCGCCTGCTCTCCGGCACCCCGCGCCCGCTGGAGGACCACGACGCGCTGCGCTGGCTCGCCCGGCACGAGCTGGACGCGGTCGACTGGCTCGACCAGGACCGGCCCGCCGTCGCCGAGGCCGGGCGGAGGCTGCCGGAGGCGCCCGTCGACGGGGCGCGCGGCTGAGTCTGTACGCCGTTCGTGCCACCGTGCGCCCACTGCTGCCGTCGGCACGATATCCCGCCCCAAATATCGGGTATGTCCAGATTGATCCCTTGAAAGAGGATGCGGGTCTGCCTGCTGACACACGGCTGGGGAAGTGATCGGGTGTGATCGACACCGACGGCGACCGCGCCGAGTGGAACTTCCCCGCGGAGGCGAACGCCGTGCGTACGGCCCGCCACGCCGTGCGCGAGACCCTGCGGGCCTGGCAGCTCGACGCGGCCGTCGTCGATGTGACCGTCCTGCTGGTCAGCGAGCTGGTGACCAACTCGCTGCGGTACGCCTCCGGCCCGATCGGGGTCCGGCTCGTCCGGACCCACCCCGACGGCACCGACCCGGCCCATGCGCCGGCGCTGCTCGTGGAGGTTTCCGATCCGCTTCCGGATCCGCCGACCGCGCGCTCCTCGGGACCCGAGGACGAAGGGGGCCGCGGTCTCGGCCTCGTGGCCTGTTCCGCACGGCGCTGGGGGACCCGTAAAGGAAGGACGGGCAAAACCGTATGGTTCGAGCTGGCTCTCCCTGGTGAGTAAACAGGGTGGGACAACGATCACCGGTACTCGGCACGGGACGACCGAGACCACCCTGTGATCGGGAACGTCGTGCCGTCGGGGCCTGCCGTATTGAATACTGCGGGCATGGCCGATCCGGTGCGGTGAGCTGGAGGGGACGGTCGCGTGAGCGAGATATCCGAGACGGCGAGCGGCGGCGTCGTGTGGCAGAGCAGCCCGCCCGGCTCCATCTATGACTACATCCGGGTCGCCTCCTTCTCGATCGGGCCCGACGGCCTCGTCGAGCAGTGGAGCCGACGGGCCGTTGACCTCTTCGGGGTGACCGCGGAGGAAGCCAGGGGCAAGGACCCGGTCGAGGCGTTCATGCCCGCCGACCTGCGCGAGCGCGGACACCGGAGGGTCAAGGAGATCCTCGACGGCAAGGAGTGGACCGGGCTCGTCCCGTTCCGCCTGCCCGGCGAGGAACGGCCCCACGGCATCGCCGAGATGTACGTGATGCCGAGCGAGACCCAGACCGGGGAGCGCGCCGCGCTGTGCATCGTCGTCGATGTGCGGGCCCTGCGCCGCATCGAGACGGACCTCGCCGCCTCCCAGGCGATATTCGGCCAATCTCCCTTCGGATTTCTGCTCTTCGGCACCGACCTCACGGTGAAGCGGGCCAACCGGCGCTTCGCCACCGTCTTCGGCGGATCCGCCGAAGACCACCGCGGCCGCACCGTCCACGACTACCTCACCCGCCCCGAGGCCGACCGGATGACCACCGCCCTCCAGCGGGTCCTGGACACCGGGGAGTCCGTCACCGACTTCCAGATCGTGGGCGCCGCACCCGGCGCCCGGGACCGCCGCCACTGGTCCATCAACCTCTACCGGGTCCACAGCGGGACCGGCCGGCCGGTCGGCGTCGCCGGCCTCGGCATCGACGTCACCCGCCGCCACAACGCGGCCAGGGAAGCGGCCAGCGCCCGCCGCAACCTCGCCCTCCTCAACGAGGCCGGCGCCCGCATCGGCAACTCCCTCGACCTGGAGGCCACCGCCCGCGAGCTGCTCGACGTCGCCGTCCCCGGCTTCTGCGACCTCGCCTCGGTCGACCTCTACCAGGGCCTGCTGACCGGCGACGAGGCCCCGCCCGGCCGCTGGGGCAGCTCCCACGACGTCGGCTACGGGGCGGGCAGCGCCGAACTCCGCAGGGTCGCCTTCGCCAGTGCCGTCTCCGACACCCCCCTCAGAACCGACGAGGGCCACGCCCCGGACAGCGGCTGTTGCGGACCCGTCCCCATCGAGGTCGGAGCCGTCCACCGCTACCCGTTCAACTCGCCGTGCGCCGGAGCCCTGCGCACCGGCCGCATCGTGACGGTGCCGGGCGCCGACGGCGAACTCGTCCAGTCCACCCTGGTCGTCCCGATGGTCGCCCACGACATCGTCGTCGGCCTCGTCCAGTTCTCTCGCGCCAAGGGCAGCGAACCCTTCGGGGAACGCGACCGGGCCCTCGCCGTCGAACTCGCCGCCCGCGCCGCCGTCTGCATCGACAACGCCCGCCTGTACCGCCGCGAACACGAACGGGCCCTCATCCTCCAGCGCAGCCTCCTCCCGCCCGGCGACCCCGAGGCGGCCGGCCTCGACATCGCCTGCCGCTACCTGCCCGGCACCGCCGCCACCGAGGTCGGCGGCGACTGGTTCGACGTCATCGAACTCCCCGGCCACCGCACCGCCCTCGTCATCGGGGACGTCATGGGCCGCGGTCTGCGCGCCGCCGTCGCCATGGGTGAACTGCGCACCGCCGTCCGCACCCTCGCCCAGCTCGACCTGGAGCCGGCCGAGGTCCTCTCCCACCTCGACGAGATCGCCCGCGGCCTCGGCGCCCCGATCGGCACCCAGCAGTCCCGCACCCAGAAGTCCCGGGGCCCCGAACTCTCCGAGGTCTACCTCGCCACCTGCGTCTACGCCGTCTACGACGCGGTCACCCGGCGCTGCACCTTCGCCAACGCCGGGCACCTCCCGCCGGTGCTCGTCGAACCCGGCGAGGAGGCCCTGCTGCTCGACGTACCCCCCGGGATGCCGCTCGGGGTCGGTGGCGAGCCCTTCGAGGAGGTCGAGGTCGACCTGCCGGAAGGCGCCCTGCTCGCCCTCTACACGGACGGCCTCGTCGAGTCCCGCGACCACCCCCTGGACGAGGGCCTCAGCGCCTTCCGACACGCCCTCACCGACCCGGAGCGGCCGCTGGAGGACGTCTGCGACCGCGTCCTGAACAGCCTGAACACCGGGCACGGCGAGGACGACATCGCGCTCCTCATGGCCAGGATCCAGGGACTGCCCAGCGAGGCGGTCGGCGACTGGCAGCTGCCCAGGGAACCCCGCTCGGTCGGCCGGGCCCGCGAGCTCGCCCGCGCCCAACTCGCGGCCTGGGGCCTCGAACCGCTGGTCGACACCGTCGAACTCCTCGTCAGCGAACTCGTCACCAACGCGTTGCGGTACGGCGAGGGCGAGATCAGGCTGCGGCTGCTGCGCGACCGCACGCTCGTCTGCGAGGTCTGGGACGCGGGGCTCGTCCAGCCGCGGCGCCGGCGGGCCCGGGACACCGACGAGGGCGGCCGCGGCCTCCAGCTGGTCGGCCTGCTCTCCTCCTCCTGGGGCTCGCGCCGTACCCCGCGCGGCAAGACCGTCTGGTTCGAACTGGCCCTGCCGGACGGCGGCGGAGCGGCGGAGCCCACCGTGGAACAGCTCCTCAGCATGTTCTGACCGAAGCCGAAGCCGAAGCCGAAGCCGAAGCCGAAGCCGAAGCCGAAGCCGAAGCCGAAGCCGAAGCCGAAGCCGAAGCCGAAGCCGAAGCCGAAGCCGGGACCGGGACCCCGCCGGGATCAGCCCTTGAGCGCGGCCAGCCGGGCCTCGATCTCGGCGCTGTCGCCGAGCGCGTCCAGCTGCTCGAACTGGGCGTCCAGGGAGGAGGCGGCGAGCTCCTGCTTGCCCAAGGCCCGCGCCTCCTCCCGGCGCACCTTGTCCTCGAAGCGGTTCAGTTCGCTCGTCGGGTCGAGCACGTCGATGCTCTTCACCGCGTCCATCATGCGGTTCTGCGCCTGGGCCGAGGTGGCACGGGCGACCAGCTCGTCGCGCTTGGACTGGAGCTCGCCGAGCTTGGCCTTCATCTGGTCGAGGCCGGTCCTGAGCTTCGACACCACCTCGGTCTGCGAGGTGATCGTCGGCTCCGCCGTCCGTGCCTCCTTCTCGGACTGGAGCTGGCGGCCCAGTGCCACCTTCGCCAGGTTGTCGAACCGGTCGGCCTCCGCGGTCTGCCCTCCGCCGCGCAGCTCGTCCGCCTTCCGGCTCGCGGCCAGCGCCTTGCCGCCCCACTCCTTGGCGGCCTCCACGTCCTCCTGGTGGTCCTGCTCCATCAGTCGGAGGTTGCCGATGGTCGCGGCCACCGCCTCCTCCGCCTCCGTGATGTTGTTCGAGTAGTCGCGGATCAGCTGGTCCAGCATCTTCTGCGGATCCTCCGCCTGGTCCAGCAGGGCGTTGATGTTGGCCTTCGCCAGCTGGGTGACACGGCCGAGGATGGTCTGCTTGCTCATGGCTCTTCTCCTTGAGAGGGACGGAAAAGGAACGGAGGCGGCCCGGGCCGCCTTCAGAAACGGCCGCCGCCGCCCAGCCGGCCGCGCGTGCCGCTGCCGCCGAAGCTGCCCGGCCCGCCGCCGGACCCCCCGCCCCCGCCGAACCCTCCGCCGAACCCCCCATGTCCGCCTCCCCGTCCACCGCCGAACAGTCCGCCGAGGATGATGCCGCCGAGCACCGCACCGCCGAGCCCGCCGCCACCGCCTCCTCCCACTCCTGATACACCGCCCATGCCGTTCGGGTTCCCATAGGTGCGGACGTCCTGCTCGGCGAGGTCCTGGGCGCGCCGGGCGAGGTCGTCCGCCTGCCGGGCCTCCGCGAGCGCGGTCTGCGGGTCGTCGGCGGCCGCCGACGCGTGCGCCTCGTTCCAGTGGCGCTGGGCCTCGGCCAGGCGGGTCCTGGCCTCGCTGCCCACCGCGCCCCGGTGCGTGGTGATGTAGTCGGAGGCCGCTCCGATCGCCGAACGGGCCGTCAGCATCGCCTGATCGAGGAGCGCGCGGGCGCGTCGAGTGCCCGACTCGCGCTCCCGTGCGCCCTCCAGCGCCTCGTCGAGCGCCGTATCGGCCTCCTCGACCCGGCGCAGGGCGTCGATCGGGTCGTACCGGCCGGTGTCGACGGCGCGCCGTACCTCGCCGACCACCGACTCGGCCCGGGCGATCCGGCCCCGGAGATCGGCCGTGGACACCCCTTCGGCGGTGCCGTCCGACAGGCCGCGGGCGTCCGCCAGGTCCGCGTCCGCCTCCGACAGCGCGCCCGGCAGCTTGCCCACCGCCTCGGCCAGCTCCTGCGCCCGCCGGTCCACGGCCTCGATCAGCCGGGCCGCCTGGTCGACGGCCCCCTCGGCCGCCCGGATGTGCACGGCGGCGCCGCCGTTGTCGCCGGCGTCGATCTGCTGGCGGGCCTGGTTGACGTGGGTCGTGGCGAACACGAGCCGGTCCTTCGCCTGTTCGACGTCTCCGGCGACGGGGGAGGCGGCGGTCTCGGCGTACCGCTCGCGCATCGCGGTCAGCGCCGCCTCGGCCATGCCGACGCGCCCGGTCTGCTCCCGGAAGGCGGCCTCGACCGTGGCCAGCGCCTCGGGCGCGGTCCGTTCCAGGGCCCGGAGCCGGTCGAAGTCCTCGGTCTCGGCGTCGAGCCGGGCGTCGGCCTCCGCGCAGCGGCGGAGGATCTCCTCCAGCATGCTCCGGCGGGTCGAGTCGTCCTCGGGGAAGGCGTCGTCGAGCTTCTGGCGCAGCCGGAACGAAGCCGTCAGCTGCTCCTTGGCGAAGTCGACCGCCTCGGTGAAGGGGCGTACCGCCTCGTCGCCGAACTGGGCGGACGCGAAGCCCAGCTCCTCCTGGCTGGTGCGTACGGCGTCGTCGGTGGCGACGAGTGTGCGGCGCGCCTGCGCGTCGAGATCGGCCGGCGACGGCGGCGCGGGTTCCTGCGGGGCGCCCCAGCCCTGTCCGCCCTGGGGGGTGGTGCGGGTCCGGGTCCGCCGGCGCCGTTTGGTGTACGCGTAGGCCGCCACGGCCCCGGCGCCGCCGACGAGCACGACCGGCAGGACGAGGTCGGAGGCGGAGGTGCCGTCGTCGGCCGGTGTGCCGGGGTCGGCGGGCCCGGGGGTGAGGGCGGGGACGGGGACGGGCTGTCCGGCGAGCACGGCGTCGTAGCCGTTGGCGGCGCCGATGGCGGCGCCCGCCCAGTCGTTCTGCCGCAGCGCGGGTTCGATCGCGGTGCGGGCCACGTCGTCCAGCTGGACCTGGGTGAGGCGCGAGGCGGGGTCGGCGGAGTAGCCGTACTGCCGGTCGTGGGTGGCGACGGCGAGGAGGAGGTCGTCGGTGCCGAGGCCGTTGCGCTCGGCGGTGGCGTCGGCCCAGCTCTGTCCGGTGCGGCCGGAGAAGTCCCGTACGTAGACGACGAAGAGCTGGATCCGCCGGTCGTCGTAGAGCCGGTCGAGGGCCTGGACCACCGAGGGGCGGCGGTCGCCGAGGGCGCCCACCCGGTCGGTGATCTGCCCGTCGCGGGACAGGGCGACGGGGTCGTCGGCGCGGGCACCGTGAACGGCGGGCACGAGGAGCCACCACGCCGCCACCAGTGCTGCGAGAAGGGCTCGGGTGGCTATTCGCGTCACAAAAGGGAGGCTATGTCCGGGTATACGGTGCCGCGACCGGACGGAAACCGATCCCGGCCGTCCGACGTCACTGTCAGTGGCCGCCCCTACGGTGGTTCCAGTGGCGTGACGACCCCGGGGGGTTCAGGTTGAACGGACGGCTGCGCAGGTTGTGGAGGAGGGGACGCTGGTTCGTCCTCGGCCTCGTGCTGCTCCTCGTCGTGCCGCCGCTGTTCGGCGCGCTCGCCCTCCGTGTCAGCTATGCCGGAGACCTCAGGGACGACGCCAGGACCCGCGGCAAGGACGCCTTCTGGATCGGACACGCCTGGGTCGACGGACGAAAGAAGGACGCCGACCTCACCGCGCTCGCCGCCCGGCTCAAGGGCACGGGGATACGCGACCTGTACGTGCACGCCGGGCCCCTGGAGCACGACGGCTCCCTGCCGGCGGCCGCGTACCCCCGTGCGAAGTGGCTGATCGACGGGGTGCACCGGATCATGCCGGGGATACGGGTCCAGGCGTGGCTGGGCGATGTCCTGGCCACCGAGGGCCCGGTGGGGCTGCGCCTGGAGGACGCCGGGTCCCGCCGGGCCGTGGTGGGCTCGGCCCGGCAGATCCTCGACGCCGGCTTCGACGGGGTCCACTTCGACCTGGAGCCGCTGCACTCCGACGACCGGAACTACCTCTCCCTCCTCGACGACCTCGGGCGGCTGACCCGGGCCCGCAAGGCCCCGCTCTCGGTCGCCGCCCACCAGATCGACCCGCTGCCGGGCGCGCACACGGCGCTGGGCTCGGTCAGCGGGAGCGAGAAGTGGTGGTCGCAGGAGTTCTTCGGGGAGGTCGCCCGGAGGGTCGACCAGATAGCCGTCATGTCGTACGACACGTGGATGCCGCTGGAGAGCCTGTACGGCGGGTACGTGGCCCAGCAGACCAGCCTCGCCCTGGAGGTCACTCCCGGGTCGACCGACCTGCTGATCGGGCTGCCCTTCTTCCACGAGGACGACCTCGGCCACCACGAGAACGCGGAGACCGTCGCCGCGGCCGTCCGGGGCGCGCGCCTCGGCCTCGGCCGCACGGACCCCGGCCGCGAGCGGTTCGGACTCGCCCTCTACGTCGACTTCGCCGCCCGGGAAGAGGACTGGGCGGCCTACCGCGACGGCTGGCACTGAGCGGGCGCCACCCCGGTCACCGGGCCGGCACCGGCAGGAGGAGGATGGTGCCGCCGGCCGCGGTCCAGCGGCCGAGCGGAGGGGGATTCCGCCGTGACCAGTCGCCTTTTGATGCCGTTCCGCGCCGCCGGGGCGGTCCCTGACCTCTCGGCCGGGGCCGACGACCCGGCCCGGGCCCGGACCGCCGGGTCCACCCGGCCCACGCCCATCCTGGACCTGGCGCACCCGCGCGTGACCGCGCTCGTGGCCCGGGTGCGGCGCGAGGCGGACGAGCGGGGAGCGGGGACCGACCGCGACCGTCTCCGGATCGCGCACGGGATCATCGTCTCCGCCGTACGCCCGGTGTACTCCGTCGAGGACCGGCGCCGGGTGTCGCGCACGCTGCGGCTGGGCCGCGGCTCGTGCAGCCAGCGGATGGCCGTCCTGGAGGCGGTGGCCCGCTCGCTCGACGTGGAGACCCGCGTGCGGGGCCTGCTCGTGGACGGCGTCTTCTGGTACCCGCGCTTTCCGAGGCTGCGCCCGTTCGTCCCGGAGGAGGTCCTGCTGGCCTGGCCGGAGTTCCGGCTCGACGGCGCCTGGGTGCCGATCGCGGAGCTGTTCGGCGCGGCGGACGACCGTCAGGAGCGCGGCGAAGCCGGTCCCGGCCCGGCCGGGCACGGCGCCGGGTTCACCAACGCGGGCCCGGAGACCCTCTTCGAGGCCGTCGCCCGGACCTCCGTCGACTGGGACGCGCCGGCCGCGTGCGCCGGCTCCGCCCCCTGCGACCTGTCCGCCCACCTCCGCACGGACCTGGGCCGCTTCACCTCGCGCGACGAGCTCTTCGCCCGGCACGGCCAGACCTTGTGCCGCCCCGCCCGTACCCTCGCCGAGCCCGTCCTCGGCCGCTGGAGCGCAGGCGCAGGCGCGGGCGCGGGTACGAGCGTGGGCGCGGACACGGGCGCGACCGGTGGCGGAGTCAGCTCTTCCGCCGCCTGATGGTGTTGCCGAGCCAGACGAGCGGGTCGTACTTCCGGTCCACGACCCGCTCCTTCAGCGGGATCAGGGCGTTGTCGGTGATCCGGATGGACTCGGGGCACACCTCCGTGCAGCACTTCGTGATGTTGCAGTAGCCGAGGCCGTGCTCCTCCTGCGCGGTCCGCCGCCGGTCGAGCCCGGCCTCCTCCGCCGCGTCCAGCGGGTGCATGTCGAGCTCCGCGACCCGCATCAGGAAGCGGGGCCCGGCGAACACCTCCTTGTTCTCCTCGTGGTCGCGCACCACATGGCAGGTGTCCTGGCAGAGGAAGCACTCGATGCACTTCCGGAACTCCTGCGAGCGGTCCACGTCCTCCTGCCGCATCCGGTACTCGCCGGGAGCGAGCCCGGCGGGCGGCACGAACGCCGGGATCTCCCGGGCCTTCGCATAGTTGAAGGAGACGTCCGTGACCAGGTCGCGGACGATCGGGAAGGCACGCATCGGGGTCACCGTGACGACCTCGTCGCGCGAGAAGACCGACATCCGGGTCATGCAGAGGAGCCGCGGCCGGCCGTTGATCTCGGCCGAGCACGAACCGCACTTGCCCGCCTTGCAGTTCCAGCGCACGGCGAGGTCCGGCGTCTGGGTGGCCTGGAGGCGGTGGACGATGTCGAGGACCACCTCGCCGTCGTGCACCTCGACCGTGTAGTCCGTCAGCTCCCCGCCGCCGGCGTCGCCGCGCCAGATCCGGAAGCGGGCCTGATAGGTGCTCATGCGTCCAGCTCCTCCTCCGCCAGGTACTTCGCCAGCTCCTCCTTGTCGAACAGGGCGAGCAGATCGGGCCGGATCGGTTCGGTGCGCACCCGTTCCAGGACGACACCGCCGTCCGAGGCCCGGCACAGCAGGTTCACCGGACGCCACGACCGCTCCATCACCGGACGGTCCTCGCGGGTGTGTCCGCCGCGGGACTCGGTGCGCTCCAGGGCCGCCCGGGCCACGCACTCGCCGACCAGCAGCATGTTCCGCAGGTCGAGGGCGAGGTGCCAGCCGGGGTTGAACTGCCGGTGTCCCTCGACCGCGACGCGCCCGGCCCGCTCCCGCAGGGCGTCGATCCGCTCCAGGGCCTCGGCCATCTCGCCCTCCCGCCGGATGATCCCGACGAGGTCGTTCATCGTCTGCTGGAGCTCCTGGTGGAGGGTGTACGGGTTCTCCCCGCCGCCGTCGAAGGGGGCCAGGGCCTCCGCCCGCGCGGCGGCCACCTCCTCGGCCAGGACGCCGCCGCCCGCACCGGACACCGCGTACTGCGCCGCGTACAGCCCGGCCCGCCGCCCGAAGACCAGCAGGTCGGAGAGGGAGTTGCCGCCGAGCCGGTTGGAGCCGTGCATGCCGCCCGCCACCTCGCCGCAGGCGAAGAGCCCCGGGACCCCGGCCGCGGCGGCCGTCTCCGAGTCGACGGCGACCCCGCCCATCACGTAGTGGCAGGTCGGCCCGACCTCCATCGCCTCCGCGGTGATGTCGACATCGGCCAGCTCCTTGAACTGGTGGTACATCGAGGGCAGCCGGCGCCTGATCGCGTCGGCCGGCATCCGGGTCGACACGTCGAGGAACACCCCGCCGTGCGGGGAGCCGCGGCCGGCCTTCACCTCGGCGTTGATGGCCCGCGCCACCTCGTCGCGCGGCAGCAGCTCGGGCGGGCGGCGGTTGTGGTCGGGGTCCTCGTACCAGCGGTCGCCCTCCTCCTCCGACTCCGCGTACTTCTCCTTGAAGACGTCGGGGACGTAGTCGAACATGAACCGCCGGCCCTCGGAGTTCCGCAGGACGCCGCCGTCCCCGCGTACGGACTCGGTGACCAGGATGCCCTTCACCGACGGGGGCCAGACCATGCCGGTCGGGTGGAACTGCACGAACTCCATGTTCACCAGCGGTGCTCCCGCGAGCAGGGCGAGCGCCTGCCCGTCGCCCGTGTACTCCCAGGAGTTCGAGGTCACCTTGAAGGACTTGCCGATGCCGCCGGTGGCGAGGACGACGGCGGGTGCCTCCAGGACGAGGAAGCGGCCGCTCTCCCGCTCGTAGCAGAAGACGCCGGCGACCTTCCCGTCGGCGTCCTTGAGGATCCGGGTGACGGTGAACTCCTGGAAGACCTTCAGGTGCGCCTCGTGGTCGCCGGTCTCGCGGTGGTCCTCCTGCTGGAGCGAGACGGCCTTCTGCTGGAGGGTCCGCAGCAGTTCGAGGCCGGTGCGGTCGCCGACGTGGGCGAGCCGGGGGTACTCGTGACCGCCGAAGTTGCGCTGGGAGATCCGGCCGTCGGGGGTCCGGTCGAAGAGCGCGCCCCAGGTCTCCAGCTCCCAGACCCGATCGGGGGCCTCCTGGGCGTGCAGCTCGGCCATCCGCCACTGGTTGAGGAACTTCCCGCCGCGCATGGTGTCGCGGAAGTGGACCTTCCAGTCGTCGTGCTCGTTGGCGTTCGCCATGGACGCGGCGATGCCGCCCTCGGCCATCACGGTGTGCGCCTTGCCGAAGAGGGACTTGCAGATGACGGCGGTGCGCGCGCCGGCCCGGCGCGCCTCGATCGCGGCCCGCAGCCCGGCGCCGCCCGCGCCGACCACGACCACGTCCCACTGCTGCCGCTCCACAGGACTCATGTCAGAAGAACCTCGGGTCGTCGAAGGTGCCGGTGGCGAGCAGGTACACGTACAGGTCGCAGAGGGCGACGCTGATCAGCGAGGCCCAGGCGAGCCGCATGTGGTGCCGGTTGAGGCGCCCCACCCAGGTCCACAGCCGGTAGCGGACGGGGTGTTTCGAGAAGTGCCGCAGCCGGCCGCCGACGATGTGCCGGCAGGAGTGGCAGGAGACGGTGTACGCCCAGATGAGGGCGATGTTGAGGAGGAAGAGCAGCGTCCCCAGCCCCGCGTGCCCCCAGGCGTAGGAGGAGTCGCGGAAGGTGAGGACGGTGTCGTACGTGAGGATCCCGGCGACCGGCACGGCGGCGTAGAAGAAGTACCGGTGGAGGTTCTGCAGGATCAGCGGGAACCGGGTCTCGCCGGTGTACGCGCCGTGCGGTTCGGCGACGGCGCAGGCGGGGGGAGCCGCCCAGAAGCCCCGGTAGTACGCCTTGCGGTAGTAGTAGCAGGTCAGTCGGAAGCCCAGCGGGAAGACGAGGATCAGCAGGGCGGGGGAGAGCCCCCACCAGCTGCCGAAGAGCTCCGCGTTCGGCCCGCCCCGCATGGGGACGCAGTTCTCCGCCAGGCAGGGCGAGTAGAACGGGGAGACGTAGGGGGCGGCGTAGTAGTCGGCGTTGGCGAAGGCCCGCCACGTCGAGTAGGCGACGAAGGCGAGCAGCCCCGCCGCGGTGGCGGCGGGGGAGAGCCACCAGCGGTCGGTCCGCAGATGGCGGGCGGTGATGGCGGGGCGCCCGGGGGAGCGGACCCCCGTCGCTGCCCCGGGGGGTTCCGTGCCTGCGGCCAACAGGGCCTCCTACGGTCGGTGAACCGGTACGTCCTACGGCGCGTGGCGGTCGCGTGCCCCCAGTCCCTCGTCGTCCGTGTCCGTCCACAGCCCGCTGTCATAGGGGGCGTCGGGGATGGTCACCAGGCTTTCGGCGCGGCCGGCGGCCGGCGCGGGCGGTGCGCCCCGCTCGGCATCGACGGAGCGCTCCAGCTGTCCGACGGTGCGGACCAGGTCTTCGAGGCAGCGCTTGACGGCCGCCAGATCGTCCTGAACGGACATGGGTTGCCCTCACTTCCGCGAGCGGCTTCGGCAGGAGTGTCGCGCGTCACATCCCGCATGGGAAGCCATGTGCACGGGATTCCACTCGTCCGGAGCGCTCGGGCCGGGGGTGTTGAGCCGCACGAGTGGCGTTTTCCGGACGTGCCGCCGTGTCGCCCTGGCCGAAACCGCTCCGTCCTTTTCAGTGTATGAGCAATAGGTCTGATCATCTCCAAATGGCATAAATCTGGACGAAGGGGTACAAGTCATGTCCCAGATCGGCGCCCCTCGCGGGAGGACATGCTCCAGGAGCCCCCGCTCCCGCACGCTCCGCTCCGTCGCCACCCTCACCAGTGCGGTCCTCGCCGTCACCGTCCTCGCCGGCTGCAGCTCCGGCGACGAGGCCGACGAGTCCCCGGCCGCGGCCCAGGACAACGCGCCCGCGGCGCGCGACCGGGTCGCCGACGGCGGCACCGTCCGCTGGGCCGTCGACGCGCTGCCCACCACCCTCAACACCTTCCAGGCCGACGCCGACGGCGCCACCTCCCGCATCGCCGCGGCGGTGCTCCCCTCCTTCTACACGCTCGACGAGCGGGGCCGGCCGCAGCGCAACGCCGACTACCTGGAGTCGGCGCAGGTCGTCGAGACCGAGCCCAAGCAGGTCGTCCTCTACAAGCTCAACCAGCAGGCGGTCTGGAGCGACGGACGCGAGATCGGGGCGCCCGACTTCGTGGCCCAGTGGCGCGCCCTGAGCGGCCGCGACACCGCGTACTGGACCGCCCGCAACTCCGGGTACGAGCGGATCGAGAAGATCGAGCGGGGCAAGAACGACCTGGAGGTGCGGGTCACCTTCGCCAAGCCGTACGCCGACTGGCAGTCCCTCTTCACCCCGCTCTACCCGAAGCAGGTCATGGGGTCCCCGAACTCCTTCAACGACGGGGCGCGCACCACCCTCAAGGCCACTGCAGGACCGTTCCTGCTGAAGTCGATCGACCGCAAGGGCAGCGCCGTCACCCTCACCCGCAACCCCCGCTGGTGGGGGCAGTCCGCCAAGCTCGACAGCATCGTCCTCGCCGCCGTCCCCCGGGCCGACCGGGCGGCCGCCCTCGCCGCGGGCAAGCTCGACCTGGCCGAGATCGACCGGTCCACGGCCGAGCGCATCGCCCTCGCGCTCCGCGACGCCCGGGCCGGCCGGAACGGAGCGGAGGCGGCCCTCGCCCACGGCCCCGGATCCGAGACCACCCCCGCCAAGGCCCTGCGGTCCTGGGCGCTCGCCCACGGCTCCGACGAGGGGAAGGCGGAGCAGGTCCAGGCCGCCCGCGCCAAGAACCAGCAGGCCATCGCCCAGTACGCGGCCACCCGGGACATCCTGGCCCGGTACGTGGTCCGCAAGTCCCTCGAACCCGCCTACACCCAGCTCTCGCTGAACGGCGAGTCCGGACCGCTCGCCGACGAGCGGGTCCGGCGCGCGGTGGCCCGCGCCATCAACCGCCAGGAGCTGGCCGAATCCGTACTCAAGCCGCTCGGTCTCCCGGCGAAGCCCCCCGGCAGCCACCTCGCCCTCGCCGGCCAGGCGGCGTACGCGGACAGCAGCGACGCGCTCGGCGACCAGGACACCAAGGAGGCGCGGGCCCTCCTCGCCGACGCGGGCTGGGTCCCGGGCGGCGCGGCCCGGCAGCCCGCCGGCACCAAGGCGGGCAGCGAGGCCGAGAAGAAGGCGCAGAGCGACAAGGCCGCGGGCGGCTCCGCCGACGACAAGAAGAAGGCCGCCGACACCGCCTCCGACGAGGGCCTCTACATCGTCGGCGACGACAAGCCCGGCGACCGCCGGGCCGTCCCCGCCCCCGTCATCGGCGCCGGCGGCCCCGAGAACGGCACCAACATCCTCGCCCCGGCCGCCGCCGCCGCCCGCCAGAGCGCCGCGCTCCTCGCCCGCGCCCAGGCCCTCGACACCGGCACAGGCACCGGCACAGGCACCGGCACCGGCGCCGGCGCCCGGGCCGGCGTCCCGGCGGGCGCCAAGCCGGACCAGGGCATGGCGGGCGCCTACGCCCCGCGCGGCACCGCCGCCCCGGTGACGGCGCCCGAGGCCGCACGGGCCCTCGGCAAGGACGGCAAGGCCCTCAGCCTCCGCTTCGTCCTGCCCTCCGGACCCGGCTCCGAGTCGCTGCGGGCCGTCGGCGACCGGATCGTCCGGATGCTCGACGCGGTGGGCATCCGTACCGAGGTGACCAAGGTCTCCGACGACAGCTTCTTCAAGGATCACGTCGCCTCCGGCGACTACGACCTCGCCCTCTACTCCTGGCCGGCCTCCGCCTTCCCGGCGACCGACGCCCGGCCGATCTTCGCCAAGCCCGAGCCGGCCTCGGACGGCTCGCTCCTGGTCGAGCAGAACTACTCGCGGGTCGGCACCGACCGCATCGACCAGCTGTTCGACCAGGCGGCGGGGACGCTCGACGAGGAGGAGGCCCGCGAGCTGGTCCGCCAGGCGGACGCCCGGATCTGGGCCGCGGCCGGTTCCATCCCCCTCTACCAGCGCCCCCAGCTCGTCGCCGCCAAGGCCGATCTGGTGAACGCCGGCGCATGGGGTCTCGGCGGCCCCCGCTACCAGGACATCGGCTTCAAGAAGCCCGAATCCTCCAACGGTGCCGAACGAAACCGCTGAAACCTCCGAAACCGCAGGTCACAACCTCAGAAGCAGCTCAATTTCCTTGCCCGCCGGCGACCCCGGCGGGCAGGATCGCGTCGGCCCTTTGACCCGGTCGCACGACCCCTCCCCACACCCTTGAAAACTCCCGGTGGCCCCTCTCGGATCCCGGGCGGGGAAGCCCCTTGCGCGGCAGCCCCGTACCATAGGACATAGCCGTGGCGCGTCCGCCCGGCGGGCGTACGAGGAACTGACGCCGCATCCCACGATCCGAGAGAAGCGCAAGCACCCATGCCCACGCGCCACGACATCCGTAACGTCGCCATCGTCGCCCACGTCGACCATGGCAAGACGACCATCGTCGACGCCATGCTCAAGCAGGCCGGTGCCTTCGCCGCCCACCAGCACCTCGACGACCGCATGATGGACTCGAACGACCTGGAGCGTGAGAAGGGCATCACGATCCTCGCCAAGAACACGGCGGTGAAGTACCACCCCAAGGACGGCGGGGCCCCGATCACGATCAACATCATCGACACCCCCGGCCACGCCGACTTCGGTGGCGAGGTCGAGCGCGGTCTCTCGATGGTGGACGCGGTCGTCCTCCTCGTCGACGCCTCCGAGGGTCCGCTCCCGCAGACCCGCTTCGTGCTGCGCAAGGCCCTCCAGCAGCGCCTGCCCGTCATCCTCTGCATCAACAAGACGGACCGCCCGGACTCCCGGATCGACGAGGTCGTCAACGAGACCTACGACCTCTTCCTCGACCTGGACGCGGACGAGGACCAGATCGAGTTCCCGATCGTCTACGCGTGCGGCCGCGACGGCATCGCCTCGCTGACCAAGCCGGAGAACGGCACGGTCCCGGCCGACAGCGAGAACCTGGAGCCGTTCTTCTCCACCATCCTGGAGCACGTCCCGGCCCCGTCGTACGACGAGGAGGCCCCGCTCCAGGCCCACGTCACCAACCTGGACGCCGACAACTTCCTCGGCCGCATCGCGCTGCTCCGCGTCGAGCAGGGCGAGCTGCGCAAGGGCCAGACGGTCGCGTGGATCAAGCGGGACGGCACGATCTCCAACGTCCGCATCACCGAGCTGATGATGACCGAGGCGCTCACCCGCAAGCCCGCCGAGGTCGCCGGCCCCGGTGACATCTGCGCCGTCGCCGGTATCCCCGACATCATGATCGGCGAGACCCTGGCCGACCCGGAGAACCCGATCGCGCTCCCGCTGATCACGGTCGACCAGCCGGCCATCTCCATGACCATCGGCACCAACACCTCGCCGCTCGTCGGCCGCGGTGGCACGGGCAAGGGCGCGGACGCCAAGTCCGCGGTCAAGCAGCGCAAGGTCACCGCCCGCCAGGTCAAGGACCGTCTGGACCGCGAGCTGATCGGTAACGTCTCGCTCCGCGTCCTCGACACCGAGCGTCCCGACGCCTGGGAGGTCCAGGGCCGCGGTGAGCTCGCGCTCGCCATCCTGGTCGAGCAGATGCGCCGCGAGGGCTTCGAGCTGACCATCGGCAAGCCGCAGGTCGTCACCAAGGAGGTCGACGGCAAGACGCACGAGCCCGTCGAGCGCCTCACGGTCGACGTCCCCGAGGAGCACATGGGCGCCGTCACGCAGCTCATGGGTGTCCGCAAGGGCCGCATGGACAACATGTCGAACCACGGCTCCGGCTGGGTCCGCATGGAGTTCGTCGTTCCGTCCCGTGGCCTCATCGGCTTCCGTACGGAGTTCCTGACCAACACCCGCGGTACGGGCATCGCCCACTCCATCCACGAGGGCCACGAGCCGTGGTTCGGCACGCTGACGACCCGTAACAACGGTTCGCTGGTCGCCGACCGCGCGGGCGCCGTCACCGCGTTCGCGATGACCAACCTCCAGGAGCGCGGCGTCCTGTTCACCGACCCCGGCACCGAGGTGTACGAGGGCATGATCGTCGGCGAGAACTCGCGCTCCGACGACATGGACGTGAACATCACCAAGGAGAAGAAGCTCACCAACATGCGCTCCGCCTCCGCCGACTCCTTCGAGGCGATCGTGCCGCCGCGGAAGCTGTCCCTGGAGCAGTCCCTGGAGTTCTGCCGCGACGACGAGTGCGTCGAGGTCACCCCGGAGGCCGTGCGCATCCGCAAGGTCGTCCTGGACCAGAACGCGCGTGGTCGTACCGCTTCCCGCGCCAAGAACGGCTGAGTAAGGTCGCATACGGCCGCGGACGGCGGGGTAGATCATGGTCCTGTGATCTTCGCCGCTCCCGGCTGACGTGACGTCAGCAACAGAGCCCGGACCCCCACAGAAGCTGTGGGGGTCCGGGCTTTTCGTCAAGTCGAGTCAACTTCATTTCGAGGCCCGAGTGTCCGCATATCGGCGATCGCTCTCCGGTACGTGTGTTAACAGTCCGTTTCGGGCGTGTCTGTCTGTGCTCCGTTTGTCCGGATTTCGGTCTTCGGGCCCCTGGTGATGTTGTCAAAACGAGACCACTTAAGTGTGGTTTACAGCCCGGACGTACTTAATAGTTGGCTCCATTGAGCTCGGGTCAATGGGTCACGCACTGTGGGGAGTGCCGACTCACGAGCACACTCGGGGCACTTGAGTCCAAAGCCGTCAGGGGTGTCGGCGAAACTCGAAGTGCCCTTCTTGTAGTGACAAAGTGGACTCATGAGGAGGAACCCATGCGCGGTGCCAAGAGCGCCAAGTGGGTAACGGGCGCGATCATCGTCGCCCTTGCTGCGACCGCCTGTGGCGGGGGTAAGAGCGACGGCGGCAGCGACGCCAAGGGCGCTGTTGACCCGAACGGAATTTTCTCCATCGAGCTGGGCGAGCCTGAGAAGCCCCTGCTCACCGGCGACACGATGGAGTCCAACGGCTCCGCCGTCATGGCCGGCCTGTTCTCGACCCTGGTCGACTACAAGGCTGACGGCTCGCTGGAGATGATCAACGCCGAGTCGGTCACCACGACGGACTCGAAGACGTGGACCGTCAAGCTGAAGCCGGGCTGGACCTTCCACGACGGCACCCCGGTGACCTCGAAGTCCTACGTGGACGCGTGGAACTGGAACGCCAGCCTGAAGAACGCCCAGGGCCTCGCGTCCTGGTTCGGCGACATCAAGGGCTACGACAAGGTCCACCCCGACGCCGAGGGTGCGAAGCAGACCGCCGACAAGCTCGAGGGTCTGAGCGTCGTCGACGAGACCACCTTCAAGATCGAGCTCACGAAGGCCGTCCCGTACTTCGGCCACAAGCTCGCCTACATCGTCTTCGCGCCGATGGCCGAGTCCTTCTACAAGGACCCGGTCGCCGGTGGCCAGAAGCCGGTCGGCAACGGTCCCTACAAGTTCAAGACCTGGGACCACAAGAAGAAGATCGAGATCACTCGATTCGACGGCTACAAGGGCCCGAACAAGGCGAAGAACGGCGGTGTGGTCTTCAAGAACTACACCACCCTCGAGGCCGCGTACGAGGACCTGAAGTCGGGCAACGTCGACGTCCTGCGTCAGATCGCCCCGAAGGACCTCCCGGTCTACCGCCAGGACCTCGGCGACCGCGCCGTGGACCAGCCGTACTCCGCGATCCAGACCATCGCCGTCGCCTTCTACGCCGACCAGTGGAAGAAGCCGAAGCAGATCGACCCGCGCGTCATCCAGGGTCTGTCCATGGCGATCGACCGTGCCACCATCACCAAGACGGTGCTGCAGGGTACGCGTGAGCCCGCGACCGGCTGGGTCGCCAAGGGTGTCCTGGGCTTCCAGGAGGACGGTGGCGCCGGCGTCACCAAGTTCGACCCCGCCAAGGCCAAGGAGCTCATCAAGGCCGGCGGTGGCGTCCCGAACAACAAGATCTCGATCCAGTTCAACGCCGACGGTGGCCACAAGGAGTGGGTGGACGCTGTCTGCAACTCCATCACCCAGTCCACCAGCGTCCAGTGCGTCGGCGACGGCAAGCCGGACTTCCAGGCCGACCTGACCGCTCGCAAGACCAAGCAGGTCAAGTCGCTCTACCGCTCCGGCTGGGTGCTCGACTACCCGGTGAACGCCAACTTCATCTCGGACCTGTTCCGCACGGGTGCGGCCGGCAACCAGGGCGACTTCTCCAACAAGGAGCTGGACGCCAAGATCGCCAAGGCCGACTCCGCGGCGACGCTGGACGAGTCGGTGAAGCAGTTCCAGGTCATCGAGAAGGACCTGGTCAACTACATGCCGTCCATCCCGCTCTGGTACTACAAGGTCAACGCGGGCTACTCCGAGAAGGTTTCGGGCGTGGCTTACGGTCAGGACGGCGACCCGATCCTGACCGGCGTCGAGGTCAAGAAGTAATCACCCAAGCGTAGTCCGCACGCCGTCACGGGACTGACGGATCGTCAGTCCCGTCTCGGTGCCTTACGCAGTGGCTGGGGGGCCCTTCCACTACATAGCCGTGCCCGAATCCGGGCATGCTGTGTCGTGGGAGGGCCCGTCGGTTGCCGCTGTCACATCTCAACGGAGGCATGATGGGGCGTTATGTCGCACGACGACTGCTCCAGATGATCCCGGTTTTCCTCGGGACGACCCTGCTGATCTTCCTCATGGTGCACAGCCTGCCCGGTGACCCCGTGCTGGCGATGTTCGGCGACAAGGGCGCCGACCCGGCGACACTTGCCGCGAAGCGCCATGAACTCGGTCTCGACAAGCCGGAATGGCAGCAGTACTTGTTCTACATGCGGGACATGGTCCTGCACTTGGACTTCGGTACCCAGATCCGCAACGGACTGCCGGTCACCGAGGTCCTGGGCGACGCATTCCCCATCACGCTCCAGCTGGCAGCCCTGGCGTTCGCCATCGAGCTGATCTTCGGCATCGGCCTGGGCATCATCGGTGGCCTGCGCGCCGGCCGCATCGCGGACAACCTGATCCTGATCTTCACCCTGTTGATCATCTCGATCCCGGTCTTCGTCCTCGGCTACATCATCAAGATGGTCTTCGCCTTCAACCTGGGCTGGATCGACCCGAACGTGAGCACCGAGCCCCAGCTGAGCGAGATGCTCGCTCCGGCCATCGTGCTCGGCGGTCTCTCTCTTGCCTATGTGGCGCGGCTCACCCGTACCTCCATGGCCGAGAACCTGCGCGCCGACTACATGCGCACGGCCGTCGCCAAGGGTCTGCCGCGGCGCCGGGTCATCGGCGTCCACCTGATGCGCAACTCGATGATCCCCGTGGTCACCTTCCTCGGCACCGACATCGGCGCCCTGATGGGCGGCGCGGTCGTCACCGAGGCGATCTTCAACATCAAGGGCATCGGCGGCGTCATCGCCGAGTCGATCTCCCGGCGTGAAGGCGCAACCCTGGTCGGCCTGGTCACCATCCTGGTGATCGTCTACCTCGTCACCAGCCTGCTCATCGACCTGCTGTACGCGGTCCTGGACCCGAGGATCCGGTATGCCTGACGTGACCAAGTCCGCCACCGCAGTCGAGGACGCCGTCGCCACCCCCTCGGTGGACGTGTCCGCACCGGTGGTGAAGGCGGAGAAGGCCCGCAGCCTCTGGGGCGACGCCTGGGCCGACCTGCGCCGCAACCCGTACTTCATCGTGTCGTCGGCGCTGATCGCGCTGCTGCTGCTGATCTCGGTGTGGCCCACGCTCTTCACCAGCGCGTCCCCGACGGCCGGTGACCTGGTGCACCACTTCCTGAGCAAGCCCGAGCTGGGCAACGTCGGTTCGCCGGAGTGGCTGGGCTACGACCAGCAGGGCCGCTCCGTCTACGCCCGGCTGATCCACGGCACCCGTGCCTCGATCATCGTCGGCGTCACCGTCACCGCGATCGTCACGGTCATCGGCGGCATCATGGGCATGATCGCCGGTTACTTCGGCGGCCTCGTCGACGCGATCCTCTCCCGGATCACCGACGTCTTCTTCGGCATCCCGTTCCTGCTCGGCGCCATGGTCGTCCTGCAGTCGTTCGTCGAGCGGACCGTCTGGGTCGTCGTCTTCGCCCTCGCGTTCCTCGGCTGGACCCAGATCACCCGCGTCATGCGCGGTGCCGTGATCACGGTCAAGCAGGCCGACTACGTCCACGCGGCGAAGGCGCTCGGCGCCGGCACCACGCGGATCCTGTTCAAGCACATCCTGCCGAACGCCATGGCCCCGGTCATCGTCGTCGCGACCATCGCGCTCGGCGGCTACATCTCCGCCGAGGCGACCCTGTCGTTCCTCGGTCTGGGCCTTGCCGCCCCGACCGTCTCGTGGGGTGTCGACATCTCCGCCGGTGTCGCCCAGATCCGAGTGGCCCCGCATGTCCTGCTCTGGCCCTCGATCATGCTGAGCCTCACCGTTCTGGCGTTCATCATGCTCGGCGAAGCCGTCCGCAACGCCCTCGACCCCAAGCTGCGCTGAGGAGGGCGTAAAAGATGAGCATCATCGACAAGACCGCGGCCGTCCCCGCGCCGCGCGACGGAGCCGACTTCAACGGTCCGCTGCTCGAAGTCCGCGACCTGCACGTCGAGTTCCACACCCGTGACGGTGTGGCCAAGGCGGTCAACGGAGTCAACTACTCGGTGAGCGCCGGCGAGACCCTCGCCGTCCTCGGCGAGTCCGGCTCCGGCAAGTCCGTCACCGCGCAGGCCATCATGGGCATCCTCGACATGCCGCCGGGCAAGATCCCGCAGGGCGAGATCCTGTTCCGCGGCGAGGACATGCTCAAGATGTCCGAGGAGGAGCGCCGGAAGATCCGCGGCCGGAAGATCGCGATGATCTTCCAGGACGCGCTGTCCTCCCTCAACCCGGTCCTCACCGTCGGCTACCAGCTCGGCGAGATGTTCCGGGTGCACCACGGCATGTCCAAGAAGGACGCCAAGGTCAAGTCCATCGAGCTGATGGACAAGGTCAAGATCCCCGCCGCCAAGGCGCGGGTCTCCGACTACCCCCACCAGTTCTCGGGCGGTATGCGTCAGCGCATCATGATCGCCATGGCGCTGGCCCTGGAGCCGGACCTGATCATCGCCGACGAGCCCACCACGGCTCTCGACGTGACCGTCCAGGCCCAGGTCATGGACCTCCTCGCGGAGCTCCAGCGCGAGTACAACATGGGTCTGATCCTGATCACCCACGACCTCGGCGTCGTCGCCGACGTCGCGGACAAGATCGCCGTGATGTACGCCGGCCGGATCGTCGAGCAGGCGCCGGTGCACGAGCTGTACAAGCGCCCGGCGCACCCGTACACCCGCGGTCTGCTGGACTCGATCCCGCGCCTGGACCAGAAGGGCCAGGAGCTCTACGCGATCAAGGGCCTGCCGCCCAACCTGCTCAAGGTCCCCACCGGCTGCGCCTTCAACCCGCGCTGCCCCAAGGCCGACGACATCTGCCGTACGGAGATCCCGGCCCTGGCGCCGGTCACCGAGCAGGACGGCGCGGATCTCCCGGGCCGTAAGAGCGCCTGCCACTTCTGGAAGGAGACGATCCATGGCTGACCTCAGCACGAACGACGAGGCCGTGGCCGCCGCCCTCGACGCCCCTGTGGGCCGTGGCGAGCCGATCCTCCAGGTGCGCAACCTGCAGAAGCACTTTCCGCTGACGCAGGGCATCCTCTTCAAGAAGCAGGTCGGCGCGGTCAAGGCCGTGGACGGGGTCTCCTTCGACCTCTACCAGGGCGAGACCCTCGGCATCGTGGGCGAGTCCGGCTGTGGCAAGTCCACGGTCGCCAAGCTCCTGATGAACCTGGAGCGGGCCACCGCAGGCGAGGTCTTCTACAAGGGCCAGGACATCACCAAGCTGTCCGGGCGCGCGCTGAAGGCGGTCCGCCGGAACATCCAGATGGTGTTCCAGGACCCGTACACCTCGCTCAACCCGCGCATGACGGTCGGCGACATCATCGGCGAGCCCTTCGACATCCACCCCGAGGTGGCCCCGAAGGGCGACCGGCGCCGCAAGGTGCAGGAGCTGCTCGACGTCGTCGGTCTGAACCCCGAGTACATCAACCGCTACCCGCACCAGTTCTCCGGCGGTCAGCGCCAGCGCATCGGCATCGCCCGCGGCCTCGCGCTCAACCCGGAGATCATCATCTGCGACGAGCCGGTCTCGGCCCTGGACGTCTCCGTCCAGGCGCAGGTCATCAACCTGATGGGGAAGCTCCAGGACGAGTTCAACCTGTCCTACCTCTTCATCGCGCACGACCTGTCGATCGTCCGGCACATCTCGGACCGCGTCGGTGTCATGTACCTCGGCAAGATGGCCGAGATCGGTACGGACGAGCAGATCTACGAGCACCCGACGCACCCGTACACCCAGGCGCTGCTCTCCGCGGTGCCGGTGCCGGACCCGGAGGCCCGCGCGCACCGCGAGCGGATCATCCTCACCGGTGACGTGCCCTCGCCGGCCAACCCGCCGTCGGGCTGCAGCTTCCGCACCCGCTGCTGGAAGGCGCAGGAGCGGTGCTCCCAGGAGGCCCCGGTCCTCGCGGTCCCGGCGAACTTCAAGGGTCTCGACACCCCGGCCGCGCACTTCTCCGCGTGCCACTTCGCCGAGGAGAAGAACGTCGTCGCCGCGCACTGACACATCGCGCGCATGACAGAGGGGCGCCCCCGGTCCACACGGACCGGGGGCGCCCCTTCGTCGTGGGGGCGTCCGTCCGGGTGCCCTGAAAATGCATACCCGTCAATATCGGGTGATATTGGGGCCTAAGTGAGACTTAGGACATACGGGAGGCACTCCATGCGCGGAGCCACGCACGCCAAGTGGGCCGCTCTGGCCACCGCCGTCGCCCTCGCGGCGACCGCCTGCGGTGGCGGCGACGACAGCGGCGGCGGCGGAGGTGCCGACGGCATCGTGAGTTCCTCGTGGGGCGACCCGCAGAACCCGCTCGAGCCGGCCAACACCAACGAGGTCCAGGGCGGCAAGGTCCTCTCCATGATCTTCCGGGGGCTCAAGCAGTACGACCCGAAGACCGGCGAGGCCAAGGACATGCTCGCCCAGAGCATCGAGACCACCGACTCGACCAACTTCACCATCACGGTCAAGGACGGCTGGACCTTCTCCAACGGCGAGAAGGTCACCGCCAAGTCCTTCGTCGACGCCTGGAACTACGCCGCCGATCTGAAGAACAACCAGAAGAACGCCTACTTCTTCGGCCAGATCGAGGGCTACGACCAGGTCCACCCCGAGAAGGGCGAGCCGTCGGCCACGTCCATGTCCGGCCTCAAGGTGACGGGCCCCCAGACCTTCACGGTCAAGCTCACCCAGAAGTTCTCCACCTGGCCCATCACCCTCGGCTACGCGGCCTTCTCGCCGCTGCCCCAGGCATTCTTCGACGACCGCCAGGCCTGGCTGTCGAAGCCGATCGGCAACGGGCCGTACACCGTGGACTCGTACTCCAAGGGCTCCCAGATGGCCCTCAAGCGCTGGGACGCCTACCCCGGCACCGACAAGGCCCAGAACGGCGGCATCACCCTCAAGGTCTACACCGACAACAACACGGCCTACACCGACCTGACGGCCGGCAACCTCGACCTCGTCGACGACATCCCCGCCTCCCAGCTCAAGAACGTCCAGGCGGACCTCGGCGACCGGTACATCAACGTGCCCGCCGGCATCATCCAGACCCTGTCCTTCCCGTTCTACGACCCCGCGTGGAACAAGCCCGGACAGGAGAAGCTCCGCCAGGGCCTCTCCATGGCGATCGACCGGAACCAGATCACCGAGACGATCTTCCAGAAGACCCGCACCCCGGCCGTCGACTGGACCTCCCCGGTCCTCGGCGAGGAGGGCGGCTTCAAGGACGTCTGCGGCGACTTCTGCAAGTTCGACGCGGCCGAGGCGAAGAAGCTCGTCGCCGAGGGCGGCGGCATCCCCGGCGGCACGATGACGATCTCGTACAACGCCGACACCGGCTCCCACAAGGAGTGGGTGGACGCCGTCTGCAACTCCATCAACAACGCCCTCGGCAACAACCGGGCCTGCGTCGGCAACCCGGTCGGCACCTTCGCCGACTTCCGCAGCCAGGTCAGCACGCAGAAGATGAAGGGCCCCTTCCGGGCCGGCTGGCAGATGGACTACCCGCTCATCCAGAACTTCCTGCAGCCGCTCTACTACACCAACGCCTCGTCGAACGACGGAAAGTACAGCAACCCGGAGTTCGACAAGCTCGTCAACCAGGCCAACGCCGAGTCCGACATCGCCAAGGCCGTCGGGATCTTCCAGCAGGCCGAGGGCGTCCTCCGCGACGACATGGGCGCCATCCCGCTCTGGTACCAGAACGGCAGCGCGGGCTACTCCGAGCGCGTCTCCAACGTGACCCTGAACCCCTTCAGCGTCCCCGTCTACGACCAGATCAAGGTCAACTGACGCAGCTCGTCGGCGTGCGGCCCGGCGTGGCGACGACGCACACGCCGGGCCGTACGCCTTCCCCACACCCCCGGAGCCCCTCATGGGACGTTATGTGATCCGGCGTCTGTTGCAGATGATCCCGGTCTTCATCGGCGCCACCCTGCTGATCTTCCTGATGGTCAACGTCATGGGCGACCCCATCGCCGGCCTCTGCGGCGACCGCGCCTGCGACCCGGCGACCGCCGCCCAGCTGGAGAAGGAGTTCGGCCTCGACAAGCCCGTGTGGCAGCAGTACCTGATCTACATGGGCAACCTGTTCACCGGCGACTTCGGCACCGCCTTCAACGGCCAGCCGGTGACCGAGCTGATGGCCAGCGCCTTCCCCGTGACCATCCGGCTCACCATCGTCGCGATCCTCTTCGAGATCGTCATCGGCATCAGCCTCGGCGTGCTGACCGGCCTGAAGCGCGGGCGGCCGATCGACAGCACCGTGCTGGTGCTGACGCTGGTCGTCCTCTCGATCCCGACGTTCGTCACCGGTCTGCTGCTCCAGCTGCTGCTGGGCGTGCAGTGGGGGTGGATCAAGCCCGCCGTCTCGCCCGAGGCCCCCTTCAACGAGCTGATCGTTCCCGGCTTCGTCCTCGCCTCGGTCTCCCTCGCGTACGTCACCCGGCTCACCCGGACCTCGATCGCGGAGAACAAGCGCGCCGACTACGTCCGCACCGCCATCGCCAAGGGTCTGCCGCGTCGCCGGGTCATCAGCCGTCACCTGCTGCGCAACTCGCTCATCCCGGTGATCACCTTCATCGGCGCCGACATCGGCGCGCTGATGGGCGGTGCCATCGCCACCGAGCGGATCTTCAACATCCATGGTGTCGGCTATCAGCTGTACCAGGGCATCGTGCGCCAGAACACCCAGACCGTCGTCGGCTTCGTGACCGTGCTCGTCCTGGTGTTCCTGCTGGCCAACCTCCTCGTCGACCTCTTGTACGCCGTCCTTGACCCGAGGATCCGCTATGCCTGACCAGCCCGAGCCGCTTGAGTCGTACGAAGAGGGCCAGGCCATCGCGCCCACCGGCGCCGGCGGCGCGTCCGATCTCGCGACGGCCGAAGGCGAGACCCTGGAGAAGACGCCCGGCGGCCCCCTGGGCACCGGCCCCACCGGCAAGCCCCGCTCGCTGTGGTCCGACGCCTGGCACGACCTGCGCCGCAACCCCGTCTTCATCATCTCGAGCCTGATCATCCTCTTCCTGGTGGTCATCGCGATCTGGCCCCAGCTGATCGCCAGCGGAGACCCGCTCCAGTGCGACCTGTCCAAGGCCCAGGAGGGCTCCCAGCCCGGCCACCCGTTCGGCTTCAACGGCCAGGGCTGTGACGTCTACACGCGCACGGTGTACGGAGCCAGGGCTTCCGTCCAGGTCGGCGTGTTCGCCACGCTCGGCGTGACGATCATCGGCTCCCTCTTCGGCGGCCTGGCCGGCTTCTTCGGCGGTGGCTGGGACGGCGTCCTCTCCCGGATCACCGACGTCTTCTTCGCGATTCCCGTCATCCTCGGCGGTCTGGTCCTGCTGTCCGTCGTCACCAGCACCACCGTCTGGCCCGTCATCGGCTTCATGGTGCTGCTCGGCTGGCCCCAGCTCTCCCGTATCGCCCGGGGCTCGGTCATCACCGCCAAGCAGAACGACTATGTCCAGGCGGCGCGGGCGCTCGGCGCCTCCAACTCCCGGATGCTGCTCCGCCACATCACCCCGAACGCCCTCGCGCCGGTCATCGTCGTCGCGACCATCGCCCTCGGTACGTACATCTCCCTCGAGGCGACCCTGTCCTTCCTCGGGGTGGGCCTCAAGCCGCCGACCGTCTCCTGGGGCATCGACATCTCCTCGGCGTCGCAGTACATCCGCAACGCGCCCCACATGCTGCTCTGGCCGGCCGGCGCGCTCGCCGTCACCGTGCTCGCCTTCATCATGCTCGGCGACGCCGTCCGCGACGCCCTCGACCCGAAGTTGAGGTAGGGACCCATGCTGCTCGAAGTGCGCGACCTGCACGTGGAGTTCCACACCCGGGACGGGGTGGCCAAGGCGGTCAACGGCGTCAACTACTCCGTCGACGCGGGGGAGACCCTCGCCGTCCTCGGCGAGTCCGGCTCCGGCAAGTCCGTCACGGCCCAGGCCGTCATGGGCATCCTCGACATCCCGCCCGGGAAGATCAGCGGCGGCGAGATCCTCTTCCAGGGCCAGGACCTCCTGAAGCTCAAGGAGGACGAGCGGCGCAAGATCCGCGGCGCCAAGATGGCGATGGTCTTCCAGGACGCGCTGTCCTCCCTCAACCCGGTCATCACCGTCGGGGACCAGCTCGGCGAGATGTTCCAGGTCCACCGGGGCATGTCGCGCAAGGACGCCAGGGCGAAGGCCGTCGAGCTGATGGACCGGGTCCGCATCCCCGCCGCCAAGGAACGCGTCGGTCAGTACCCCCACCAGTTCTCCGGCGGCATGCGCCAGCGCATCATGATCGCGATGGCGCTGGCCCTGGAACCCGAGCTGATCATCGCCGACGAGCCGACCACGGCCCTCGACGTCACCGTCCAGGCACAGGTCATGGACCTCCTCGCCGAGCTCCAGCGCGAGCTGCACATGGGCCTCATCCTCATCACCCACGACCTCGGCGTCGTCGCCGACGTCGCCGACAAGATCGCCGTCATGTACGCCGGCCGGATCGTCGAACAGGCACCCGTCCACGAGATCTACAAGGCACCCGCCCACCCCTACACACGGGGCCTGCTCGACTCGATCCCGCGCCTGGACCAGAAGGGCCAGGAGCTCTACGCGATCAAGGGCCTCCCGCCCAACCTGCTCGCCATCCCGCCCGGCTGCGCCTTCAACCCGCGCTGCCCCCTGGCCCAGGACGTCTGCCGCACCGACGTACCCCCGCTCTACGACGTGACCGAGTCCCCGGTGCCGCGCTCCAGCGCCTGCCACTTCTGGAAGGAGTGCCTCCATGGCTGAGGCGATTCTCGAAGTCCGGGACCTCCACAAGCACTACCCGCTCACCCAGGGCATCGTCTTCAAGAAGCAGGTCGGCGCCGTCAAGGCGGTCGACGGGGTCGACTTCGACCTCGCCGCCGGCGAGACCCTCGGCATCGTCGGCGAGTCCGGCTGCGGCAAGTCCACCGTCGCGAAGATGCTGGTCAACCTGGAGCGGCCGACCTCAGGGAGCATCCGCTACAAGGGCGAGGACATCACCACGCTCTCCCCGCGCGCCCTCAAGGCCGTCCGCCGCAACATCCAGATGGTCTTCCAGGACCCGTACACCTCGCTCAACCCCCGGATGACCGTCGGCGACATCATCGGCGAGCCGTACGAGATCCACCCCGAGGTCGCCCCCAAGGGCGACCGGCGCCGCAAGGTCCAGGACCTCCTGGACGTCGTCGGCCTCAACCCCGAGTACATCAACCGCTACCCCCACCAGTTCTCCGGCGGCCAGCGCCAGCGCATCGGCATCGCCCGCGGCCTCGCGCTCCAGCCCGAGATCATCGTCGCGGACGAACCGGTGTCGGCCCTCGACGTGTCCGTCCAGGCGCAGGTGATCAACCTCCTCGCGAGCCTCCAGTCCGAGTTCTCCCTGTCGTACGTCTTCATCGCGCACGACCTGTCGATCGTGCGGCACATCTCCGACCGGGTCGGCGTGATGTACCTCGGCCGGATCGTCGAGATCGGTACGGACGAGCAGATCTACGAGCACCCGACGCACCCGTACACCCAGGCGCTGCTCTCCGCGGTGCCCGTGCCGGACCCGGAGGCCCGGGCGCACCGCGAGCGGATCATCCTCACCGGCGACGTCCCCTCCCCGGCCAACATCCCCTCCGGCTGCCGCTTCCGCACCCGCTGCTGGAAGGCCCAGGAACGCTGCACCCTCGAGGTCCCCCTCCTCGCCGTCCCGGCCGCCTTCCGCCTCACCGACAGCCCGGCCAAGCACGACTCGGCCTGTCACTTCGCGGAGGAGAAGCAGGTCGTCCCCCCGGAGGAGCCCCAAGAGCCGTAACGCGCGGGCAACTTGACGGAATCCGTTCCGATATACGGACACGGCAGGCTCGGCGACGTACGGCCGTGCGGGTGCCGTAGGCCGGCCGGGGGGCCCCACCCGCCCCCGCCCGCCGCCACATCTACCGGGCGGGGCCCCCACCCGGGGGCCCCCGCGGGGGGCGCCGGGGCCGCCCCCCCCCCCCCCCCGCCCCCCCACAAGCCGA